>JAVVGK010000011.1:0-25027 GCA_032249175.1 Candidatus Hydrothermia bacterium
CCCCTAAATGAACCCCCGATAAAAACTATAATTTTTTTAACACTATTTATTAGACAAAGTACTTCTTAATTACTCTGAAAATAATGCCTTACTAAGAATTTTATAATCTTCCTTTAAAATTTTAGAACTTTACTTGGGCGGTTAGCTCAGGGGTTAGAGCGCTCGTTTGACATGCGAGAGGTCGGAGGTTCGAATCCTCCACCGCCCATTTTGAAAAAAATTTTAATTTTGACAGCTAACTATGGAGCTGGTCATTTAATAGCTTCCCAAGGATTAAAAGAGCTTATTGAGAATGATGAAAACAAAGTTGAAATTTTAGATATAGTAGAAGTCGGCTCAAAGGTAGAAAAAATAACCTCAAAATTATATGTTTGGTTAAATCGCTATTCTCATTTCCTATGGAGAATTATTTATTATAATCCTATTGTTAAAACGAAATTTTTTAAGAATTTTCTAAAATTACTGCTTAATAAAAACATCTATAATAGAATTTTAAATTTTAATCCAGATATTGTTATTTCTACCCACTTTTTCGCCACAATATACGGGATAAAATTTAAAAGAGAAAAAAATAATGTTAAACTATTTGTTTGTATAACTGATTATGAAATTCATCCCATTTGGTTGTTTGAAGGAGTTGATTTGTTCTTTTTACCTTCTGAGTTTTCATTAAAAACATTTAAAGGAAAGAATTTTTTAGTAACTGGTATTCCATTAAGAAAAGGATTTTTAATAGATTTAAATGAAATTGAAATTAAGAATTCCTTTGATATAAGGACGAATAAACTTGTTGTTTTATTAAATTTAGGAGCAAATAGCGTTTTACCGATAAAAGATGCTATTAAATTTATAAATTTATTTAAGGAAAAGTTATATTTTTTGATAATTGCAGGTAAAGATGAAAAGCGATTTGAAATGATTAGGAATTTTTTAAGTAATATAAAAGCGGAATATAAGCTTTTTGGATTTACCCAAGAGATTTATAAACTTATATCTATATGTGATTTTTCAATTACAAAAGCAGGTGGATTAAGTGTTTCTGAACTTATATATCTTCAAAAACCAGCAATTTATTATAAAAGCCTTCCGGGTCAAGAAGAAGGAAATGAGAAATTTATAAAGGAATATGGTCTTGGATTAACAGCAAAGAACTTTTCTCAACTTGTCAAATTAACCCAATTTATTATTGAAAATCCAGATATCTTAGACTTCTTTAAAAGAAACCTTTCCTTTCAAAAAAAGAAAATGAAATTTTTAGAAATTAAGAAAATTGTTTCACATGAAACTTATGCTTTATAATTTTCGCTATGACAAAAATTGCAGTTGTTAATCAAAAGGGTGGTGTTGGAAAAACTACGACGGTAGTAAATTTGTCAACAGCATTAGCTCTGGAGGGTTTAAGAGTTCTTGTTGTTGATGGTGATGCACAGGCAAATGCTTCAAGTGGATTTGGAATAAATAGAAGAAATTCAAAAAATTTATATCATTTGCTTATAGGTAAAGCTACAATTGAAGAAGTTTTAGTAAGAGTTGAAAATGCTAAAATTGATTTAATACCATCTTCACCGGATTTAATAGGTGTTGATACTGAATTAAGAGGAAAACAAAATTGGGAATTAACTTTGAAAAATATACTTGATAGTATTTCTGATAATTATGAATTTACTTTCATTGATGCTCCTCCTTCTCTTGGGACGCTCACAGTTCTTATACTTTCAGCAGCGGAGCAAGTTTTAATACCAGTTCAAGCTGAGTACTATGCTCTTGAAGGTGTTGCTCAGCTTCTTGAAACGGTTCATTATGTTAGGAGAACAATAAACCCAAAGTTAAAACTTATGGGATTCTTAATAACAATGTACGATAAAAGAACTAAACTTTCTGAGCAAGTTGAGGAGGAAATTAGAAGGATATTTAAAGAGATGGTTTTTGAAAATGTAATTCCAAGAAGTATAAGATTAGCAGAAGCTCCAAGTTATGGAATTCCTGGCGTCTTATTTGATCCATTATCAGTTGGGGCTATTGCTTATAAGAACTTGGCAAAGGAAATATTAAATAAGTTTGCCAAAAAGGAGGCAGGCGTATGAAAAGAATGAGAGGGCTTGGAAGAGGTTTAGCAGCAATTTTACCAGGAGGTGAATCACTTGAAGATTTACAACTTATAGATATTGATGCTATTGAGCCAAATCCTTATCAACCAAGAAAAAAATTTTCTGAGCAAGAGTTAAGAGAATTAGCGGAATCTATAAAAGCAAATGGATTATTACAACCTATTATTGTAAGGCAGATTTCAGAAGATAAATATCAAATAGTTGCTGGTGAAAGAAGATGGAGAGCTTGTAGGATAGCAGGTTTGAGGAAAATTCCTGCTATTGTTAAAGATTTAGAAGATTCGGAAATGCTTCAATTAGCATTAATTGAAAATTTACAAAGAGAAGACTTAAATCCTGTTGAAGAAGCCTTAGCTTATAAGCAACTTATAGAAAAATTTGGATTTACTCAGTCAGAAATTGCTCAAATTGTAGGAAAGGATAGAGCTACTGTTACCAATACTTTGAGATTATTAAGTTTGAGTGAAAAAGTTTTAGAAATGTTGAGAGATGGTAAGATAAGCGAAGGTCATGCTCGGGTTCTTTTGAGGATTGATGATCCAAAGAGACAAGAAGAAATGGCAATGAAAATTATAAATGAAGGTTTGAGTGTTAGACAATTAGAAAATATTATTGCACCTAAGGAAAGGAAAGGTGAAGAGAATTTATGGACAAAAGAATTGGCTGAGAAACTTTTTAATAATGTTGGATTAAAGGCAGAAATTAAAGCAACAAAAAGAAGAGTTAAATTAATTCTTGATTTTAAAAATAAGGAAGAATTTGAAGAATTTTTAAGGAAGCTTGGGATATGATAGGAATAATTATTACTTTAAATGAGTTATGGATAGACAATTCAATATCAAATAGAATTTTAGATTATAAAACTAATACTTCAATTGCAAACGATAAGAAAATTTTTTCAACATCCATAAATTTTTGGCTTATTGACAGCAAGATATATGAATTGTTTTTATTGTATAAAACTTTCACTTTAAATGTTAGATATTTTGATTTTGGAAGTTTTAACTATCAAAATGAAATACCAAATGATAACCAAACATTTACCTTTTCACCTTTTTCAATTTATTTTTCACTTGGTAAGAAATTTAAAGTTGAAGAAAAATTATTTTTAGGATTAAATTTTGGTTATTATGAAAATAGAGTTATTGATGAAATAAAAGCCTCGCCATTTATTTCAATTAGCTCAAATTTTAAATTAAATTCAAATAATTCAATTCTATTTTCTTTTGAAAATTTCAGTTTTAAAAAATTGATATACTCTAATCAAGTTGAACTTCCAAACATTTTATCCTTAGCTTTAAGCTCAAATATAAAACAATTTGAAATTGCTTTTGGATTTAATAAGTATAATAATTTTGAAAAATTTTTAGCAATAAGTTATAATTTAAAAGAAATTTTAAAATTTGGTATTTTACTAACACCTGATTATGATTATTCAAAGTTTTCTGGTTTTTTGATGGTAAAATATAAAAAATTGAACTTTGGTTATAAGGCATATGTTCCATCATATCTTAACTTTACTAATACCATAAGTGTTAGTTATGAGACCCCTTGATTTTGAAAAACCATTATTTGATATTTTGGAAAAAATAAAAGAGCTTGAAGGAAATCCAAATTTGAAAGATAATTTAACACTTTTAAAGCAAGAAGCTGAAAAACTAAGACAGCGGATATATAGTAATCTAACGAGGTGGCAAATTGTTCAAATAGCAAGACATCCTGATAGACCAAAATCTATTGACTATTTAAATAATGTTTTAGATGAATTTTTAGAACTACATGGTGATAGGCTATTTTCGGATGACCCAGCAATAATTACTGGTATTGGTAAAATAGAAAATTTTTCTATAGCATTTATTGCACAAGAAAAAGGAAGAACTACAAATGAAAAAATTGAAAGGAATTTTGGTATGCCTCATCCTGAAGGTTATAGAAAAGGAATGAGAATTATGGAATTGGCAGAAAAGTTAAAATTACCCTTAATAACATTTGTTGATACGCCTGGTGCATATCCTGGTATTGGTGCTGAGGAAAGAGGTCAATTTTCAGCAATTGCCTATTCAATTATGAAAATGCTCTCTATTAAAACAAGAACAATTGGTTATATTATTGGAGAGGGTGGAAGTGGTGGAGCATTAGCAATAGCAGTTTGTGATAGAGTTTTTGCTTTTGAATACAGCATATATTCTGTAATTTCGCCCGAGGGATGTGCTTCTATATTATTTAGAGATTCAAATAAAGCTAATGAGGCAGCGGAGATTTTAAAATTAACATCAAAAGATTTAATGGAACTTAATATAATTGATGGAATTGTTAAAGAACCCATAGGTGGTGCTCATTGGAATCCTAAGGAAATGTACCAAACTTTGAGGAAACATATAATTGAACAATTAAACGAATTAAACAAAATGGAAATAGATGAGATATTAAGAATAAGATATGAAAAATATAGAAAAGTTGGCTTATTCAATTAAGCAAGTTATTTTTTATTAGTCTTTAAATTATTGAAAAAAATTAAATTCAAACTAATTACAATTGCACTTGTAATAAGAATAAGTGATTTTATTACATTTTCAAATTTAAAGAAAATTTTTAAAATTTCACCAAAAATTCCTATTAAAAAAACAAAACAAAGAAATGAAAATGACCATAAAAATTCCTTAAAAGAAAATAATCTTCCTCTAATAGAATCGTCTGAAACAGCTTGAATAAATGTATCATATGAAATTAATAAATTTGATAGGATAAAACCACCTATTAAAAATAATAACATTAAAACAAAAAAATTAGAAACAAACAATGAAAGGACAAACAATATAGGAAAAATAATATGGGAAATGATGATTATTTTAATTTCTCCCAATTTTTTAGCAATTATTGGGAATAAAGAAGAGCCAATTATAAAACCTATTCCTAAAAATCCTCCTACAATTCCTATTCCTTTTGTTCCAAATCCTAAGTTTTGCTGAAAGTATGGAAGATAAACATTATAACTAATTGAAATAATTAGCATCGTTAGAATAATACATTTAAAAACAAACGATAAAAATTTATCTTTTGATATATATTCTAAACCGAATTTGAAATCATCAATGATTTTTTTTAGAAAGCTTTTTTCCTTTTCAATTATTTCTTGAAATTCAAAATTATTTTTCTTCTGCTCTTCAAATGTAATATAAGCTATTATAAGAGCAGAAATTAAATATGTTAAACTATCAATATAAAATGCTATTTGCCATCCTTCAAAACCCAATTTTTTCCAAATATATAAATCTACTATAACACCACCAAATAGTATTCCAAGAGCTATTGATAATCTACCTGTTATGTTTAAAAATGCATTAGCGGTATATATGTTATTTACCATCTGTGGAATTGATGCCATTTTGGCATTATTAAATGGTAAGGTAAGTGAATAAAGAAGAAAAATTAAAAAATAAATTAAAATAATGCTTTTGAATTTTATAAAAATGAAGGGTATTAAAAAAACAATTAAAGCTCTCAAAATTTCAATAGTTATCATAATTTTTTTTCTATTTATTTTATCAGCAATTATTCCAGAAATTGGTGAAAATAAAATTGAAGGTAAAGCTATAAATATGGCAAGACCTGAAAAAACAAATGTAGATTGTGAATAGTAAGAGCCAAGAATTCCTACTAATGCCATATTATTTAATCTATCTCCAAAAAGCGAAATAAATTGTGCTGTTGATAACAGAATTAAATTTTTTTCTTTTATAATTCTCATCCTTTATATCTTTCTACATTTTTCATTAAGTTTTCTACTCTTGGCTTTAATTTTAATAATTCTTTTACATTTAAATTTTCTAAAATTACTACATAGGCAAAGTTCAAAAACTGATATGCTTCTTCATATTTTCCAAGTGTATAATAACTTAAAGCTGTATAATAACTTGAAAGAACAATTTGATATTTATCAAAATCTCTTGTGTCTAATATAAGGTATAAAAGTTCTTCATATATAATTCTTGCTTCTTCCCATTTTCCAAGGGCTCTTAAACTTTTTCCATATATCCATCTTATATTTCTTGAATGATTATATTTTTGGACTAATTCCTTTCCAATTTCATAAGCTTTATTGTACATCCTTTCTCTATAATATATTTCAAGTAGGGCATATTTTGTTAGATCCTTAACATATCTTGATTTTTCGGAGGCAATTTCCAATTGCTCAATTCCAAGTTTTTTTCTTTTTTTTGTATCACCTGTTCTTAAAATAAATTTTACAAATGAAGGAAATTGATCTGAAGCATAGTTATATAATCCAAGTAATAAATAAGCGTCATATAATTCTTTATTAATTTCAAGAGCCTTATTTAAATAATCAATTCCATTTATTATATCACTTAAAATAGGTGCATATATTCCCTTTTTCCCATATCTAAAAGCTCTTAAAGCATAAGCAGAGCCTATAAAGAAATAACCCTCTGCTCTATTTTCTGATTGAAGTAAAGATGAAGAAAATTTAATGACTTTATCTATACATTCAAAAAACTCATCTTCACCGATGTTATTTCCATAATCATCCATTCTATAATCTAAGATAATAGCCTTTAATAAATAAGCCTTTATAGATGTTGGATTTTTAGACAGAACTTGATTTATTAGAGCAAAAGATTGGTCATAATATTCATTAAGTCCAAGATACATAGCTTCAATTAAAGTGCTATCTTCACTTAAAACAAATAGAAGATTAAGCATAAGTTCTTAAAATTTTAAAGTTTAGAGAAATTGCCTTGTCTAATAATTCTAAAATATAGATTATTTCTTATTTCTCCCACCCACCCTATAAATAAGCCTTCGGCTTAAAACTTCGCCCCCCATTAACCCCCCTATAAAGTAAATAATTTTGAAATACTTTATTCCCCCGCCCATCCTGAAAATAAGGCTTTTTCCCCCTTAGATCCCTCCATTAAGTCAATAGTTTTAGAAAATTACTTATAACTTATTGATTTTCAAGCACTTAACACGATTTACTGAACGAAGCAAAAATAAAATACCCCGTCCTACCCTAAAAATAAGCCTTGGTGAAACTCTAATAGAATCTATAATTTCTTAAAATTTTTATAAATTATTGATGGCAAAGCCTTTAATCACATTCACTCTAATTTTAATGCTTTTATTCTGAAATTATAATTTTTAGACTTAAAATCAATAATGTAAATTCCTTTTCCTAATTTGTTACTTATTGTTAATAAGCCTCTACCTTTTATAAATCCACTATTCTTATAAACTACTCTTCCTGAAACATCATAAATTTTTATATTGTAAAATTCAAAGCCAGTTATATTAAATTCAATAGCAAACTTTTTATAGTTGAACTTCACAAAGTTTAAATTTGTTTCATGTTTATTTGAAGATTTTTCACCATATTCAGCAGTATTTCTAAAATTTGCTCTATTTCCATTCCACTCAATTTTTCCTATATTTCCTAAATCAAACGAATATAATGGATTTGACCATTGAAGAACAAACATTTCAGCTTTATTATCGTTATTTATATCTTTAAAAATTGGAGCATACAGAGGATAACCTTCAGGAAGTGTATCATCTGCTAAAATTATAGGTGTTCCAATAAAATGATTTAAATTTCCACTGTCATAAGTCAAAATAAAAACTCTTCTTGGAAGGCTAACTACTAAATCTATCTTATTATCATTTCCAATATCAGCAATACTTGCAGGTGAATACCAAGTCCAATCAATATCAGGACCAATATATTGAGCCAATAAATTACCATTTAATTTAAATATAAGTACTCTTTTTGATGGATAACCATGATAAGTGACTAAAACAATTTCAGCAATTCCATCATTATCAACATCTCCAAGTGATAAACTAAAAGGCTCTATTGGATTATTATTTACATATGAATTTACATTTATTATATTTTCAATTGTTCCATTATTAACATTTATTACAAAAATTCTCAATTGTCCGTTTTGTATAACTCCGCAAATGACTTTATTATATGTAACATAAATAGCACTTGAAAAATAGGAGATAGCATTTGGGTCACTATATGGTAAGTAAGGCATCAAATCAATTGGGAAATTATTTAATTCCTGACCATTTGCTTTTAAAATATGGAGTTTTCCAAGTGAATCTAAGGTAACAATTTCATATAATCCATCATTATCAAAATCGCTTGCAGATATATCCCAATTTGTTGAAACATTTCCTCTGAATAATTTTATTTCATTTATTATTGCTTTTGTTCTTGGATCTAAAATAATTATTCTTTGTTTGTTATTATTATCAGAATAATAAGTTTTTAATGCGATTTCAGGCGGTGAATCACCTACAAAGTTAGCAACAATTAATCCCTTATTATAAATTGATATATCACCGAAGAAATTTGAGTAAAATAATGTGTCAATTTTGTTTATATTGACTGATAATAGAAATGAGTTATTATCCTTTCTTGCTGAAACAATTGCCTCTTCCAATCCGTCACCATCAATATCTGCAACTGCTCCTGAAAATGCATGAAATTTAAGTGCTTTTGGATAGCCATTTAAGGCAATACCTCTATTATTATAAAAACTCATATAAATTTGACTAAAAACCAAGATAAAACTATCATTTAAAATCAAAGGTGGTGCTTCGCCTTGATTTGGCAAATAAGTTGGTTTGTAAATGCTATAATTGGGATTTTTAGATTGATATTTATAATTTGAAATCTCCCCTTCATTATAATAAAAATCAACTCTTGAAATTTTATAATAATAAACTTTAAAACTATCAATATAGTCCATATATGATTTGGCAAAATCATTAGTTATTCCTACAAATTTATAATTTCCATTAGGGTTATCACTTCTGTAAATTTTATAAAATCTAGAATTGTTATCAGTTGTATCAAATTTTATTAAAATACCTTCTCTTTGAGGTGTTAAATAAAAATTATCACTTGAAGGAAGTGGTAATTGGAAGTTTAATTGATATGTATCTTGTTTTCCTGCGTATGAAATTATTAGTTTTGGATTATTTGAAACTCTTGGAAGTTTCGTTGTGTAATCTGTTGTACTTTTAGCACTTATAGAATCTAAAATTTTTGTTATTCCAAGATTTGCCAATTTTAATTCAACATTATAAACATTAACATTAGAATTATTAAATATATCAAAACCTATGCTATCACTTTCCCACTTTACCCCAACGAGTTTTAGACTTATTTTTTCTACTGAATAAGAAAAGCTTCTAATTAGTTTATCATTTATAAAAACTTTTCCAGTTAGGTTTTTAGCGTTGGGTTTTATTGTTATGTTGTAAGTAATTATTTTTTCTTCATTTGGACTGAAATTTAAATTTTGATAGAAACTATCAGGATTGGCATTATTAAATTTTACTTTAAAGTTAATAGACTGATTATTTGAGCTAACATTTTTTAAATAAAAATTAATTTCATAAGTATTTGATGGAATAATATAATCTGCATTTAGATTGATACTATCCAAAACCACATTGCTTGGATAATAATTAACATAAGAATAATATGGAACATGACTTGGTTTTGATATGGAAAGTAAGAGAGTTTTTGGATTTCCATTTGAATATCTTAAAATTGCTTTTCCACTATTATCTGAAAATGTTAAAATATAGTTTTCTCCATCATATAATATGACCCTTGCATTAGGGATTGTATTTACAATTAGTGAATCAGAAAATGAGCTATCAAAATTAGCAGTTATGTAATTTTTACCATTGAAATAAGGCTCAATTGTTGGGTCTCCAAACATATTAAGTTTTGAATATGTACTAAATAATGAGCCTGAAAAGTTCATAACCATATAAATATAAGCATCTCCAATTGTTTTAGCATTGTAATTATTAAATGCTAAGAAAAAAGCCATTCCTCTTGATGTTTCAGAGCCAGTATTATCAAGCTTGCTTGCACCAATTCCAAAAATTGCCCCTCTATCTGGCATTAATAAAATTTGTTTTATTAAAGCAGTATGTTCTAAATCACCTGTCCAGCATCCTCCAAACATTGCTATATAAGGAGCACTATAATTAAAATTCATATTATAAAATTCATTAAATCCTACATAATAGGTAGGACTTGCATAACTTGATGTAATAACAAAACCATTAGCATGTCCAATATAAAAGAAGAATTGAGGTTGGTTTATATTCAAAGAGTCAAATAGAATTTGAGGTGTTAAATATCCATTAAAATTTGGCTCATATAATCTAATTATTCTTGGCATATTTGAAGTGGAAACAATAATTTCACAATATCCTCCAAAATAATTATATGCGATTTCAGCTTCAAGACAAGCAAATGCATTAGGATTACCATTGAAGTTAAATGTCCAATCTCTTAATTTATAATAATAATTAAAAGCTTCATAAACATTTGTTATTGGTAATCTTCCTATCCCAACATCTGCATAAGGATCAATTATACTATCCCCAATTTTCCATTTATATCCATTTATATAATCCCCATCAAGTGCAGAATATGGATAATCTGTATGAACATCAGGTCCCGTGGGTAAATTTGGATCCGCATCATAATAACTTACTTGAAATCGCCAGGGTTTTATAATGCTAGCATCAGCACCTATTAAAACATATTTTATACCAAATGTTCTATATGCCCAAGTTATTAAATTCCTAATTTTTTGTGGATTATCTTTTATTGAATCTACATAAACAATCAATGTTCTAAATCCTCTAATAATGGAAAGTTTAGCTATTGAGTCAAAAGGTTCTTTAAATAAACTTATTGTTAAAATCAAATAATCAAGGCTATCAGGGAGAGGTTTTAAATTATAAGTTGTTTGTGATTGCTCATATTCTAAATCAAAACTAATGTTTTCATTTAAATATAAGTTTCCATTTTCATAAGTTATTGGATAGATAAAAATTGTTGCTAATTTCTTATCTCTATAATATCCTATTGATTTAATCTCAATTACTTCTTTTGGGAATTTGTTTCCAATTTCAATTCTTGGAATGTTAATTGTTTTTAAATTTTGGTTTTCATCAAAGTAGTAAATTTTGTCGTTGTATTGGAGAATAACATTTGATTTATAAAGTCTTCTTTGAACTGAAATATTTTTTATTTTAACACTTTTAGTATTGTTTGGGATTTCAATAACCTTAAAGTCATAAGGAAGAATAGGATAACCATCTTCAAAGGTAATTGGTAATTTCTTCACTATCTCCTCGTTGTAATTGAAATTTAAATTTAGGAGAATGAAAAGCATACCTAAAATTATAAAGCATAATTGGTTTGTCTTTAAAATTTTCTTTATGAAGGAGATTAACTTTTTTAGAGTAAAGTTGGGTGATTTTATAAAACTTAACAAAATAGAAAAGATTTTTTACTATAAGCTCAAATTAAGTGAGGAAAATATTGATAATTTTAATAAAATCAAACATATTGGTAAGGTGGAAGATGTCCAGCAAAGAATAATTTCCACAATTTTCAAGCCAAGTTCTTCTGAATTTGAGCTTGTTCATGAGGAAAATATAGATGAATCTAAAATTAGTGAAAAGCATATATATGGCTATTTAAAGTATCATTTAAATTTACCTTCAAAACTCAATCAAAGAATGAAAATTCAAGATATTGGAGATTACGAAATCTTCCAAAATTTTGTTTTTTCCATTTTAAAAGAAAATAGGGATTTTTATATGGTTATTAATTTTAAATACTCTATCATTCTTAAAAAATCTATGCTTGAAACTGATTTTAAAGAAGGGGATAAATTTAGGTTTATTTTAAATAATAATAGAACTCATATAGTCGAAAAAATACTTCCAAATGATGAGAAAAAAATAAGAGAAATTGAGGAACATCTTAGAAAGTACAAGGTCAAGGATGTTAATTACAAGCAGAAAATAATTATAGCTGAAAATAATTATCCTTACCTACCACAATTTTGTTATAAAGTGTTTAGTTTTTCAGATATAAAAGGCACTAAATTTTCAAAGGAAATTATGGAGAAAATTAAAATCTCAAATGAAAAGAGAATGAAGGAAATAGTTGAGATAGCAAAACAAATTGATTTTGTAGAAAATATACCACTTAAAAAACAATTTCAAAAGCTTGAATTACCAAATCTTATTGTTAGAGATAAAAATGGAGTAGAAGTTAGAATTAAACAGACAAGCGAAATTTTCAGAAAAAATTACTATCCTTATGAAGTGCCTTCATTTTTGAAAAATATGAAAATAGAAACTTATGTAATTGGAGGTCAGAATTTAAAGCAAAGAGATGAGCTTTTACAAGAGCTAAAAAGAAGATTAAATCTTAATTTTGAATATAAATTTTTGGAGTTGAGCGATAAGGTGATAGAAAAAATTGATAAATCTGAAAAATTTGGTCTTGCTATTATTTTTGGGGTGGAAAAATATCATGAATTGAAAAGACGACTTTTAGATAAAAATTACATATCACAATTTATAGACCCTAATAATATAAATGATAAAAATTGGCAATACTCTAAAAATAATTTAATTTTTCAAATAGCTAGTAAAATTGGTATTAAGTACTTTGCTCTTAAAAGTAAAATTCCTTATGATTATGTAATTGGTATTGATATAAGCAGAAGAGATGAAGTGAGTATAGGTGGTTGTGCTATTATTTATGATTCAAGTGGAATTTTAAAGAAAATTGTTCCAATCTCATTCCCACAAAAAGGTGAGAAAACTGACTTAAAATTTGTTTTTCAAAAATTGAAAGATAGAAATGACATTGAATTGGAAAATAAAAAAATTTTAGTATTAAGAGATGGAAGAGTTCATGATAATGAATTAGAAGATTTAAAAGTAATTTCAAGGGATTATTATTGTGAAATACTAATTATTGGAATTATTAAAAGTCATATAATTTTTTTAAACTCTTCTAATGATTTTGGTATATGGTTAAATTTTAATAGTTTTTCACTTTTACTTCCTCACAAAACTTACCAAAATAATGCTAAACCTTTGAAACTTGAACAAATTTACTTAGTAAGGAATGGTAAAGTTAATGAGCATATTTTAAGTCAAGAAATTGCTAAAATTTTATATGAATTAACGAGATTAAATTATTCATCCGTAAATTACGAATATATGAGTATTAAGTGTCCTGCTCCGATTCACTATGTAGATAAGTTCTTACATTTCACTCAATTATCCAAAGGACTTGGTTTTTATGAAGAGTTCCTTAAAAAGGGTTTTTTGTATTTCATATGATAAATGCGAATTTTAAATATCATTATTACTATTGTTTTAATTCTTTTTTATTCCAAAGAAATTTCAATAAAAACTTTTCTCTTTGTTATATCTTCAACACTACTTCTTATTTTTGCTAATTTACAAAATGATTATTTTGATAGAGAAATTGATATAAAAAAAGGTAAAAGAAAAATAACTTTAAATCCAAGTTATCAATTTTTTATTCTTTTCATTTCACTTTTCATTTCTCTTTTAATTGAAATTAAGGTTTTTTTAACATTTTTAATAATGTCAGTTTTAATTAACTATTATAATATCAAAGCCAGTGGAAAGCCATTTGGATTTTTAATTACAAGTTCTGTTATTTCAATTGGTGTTTTAAGTTTGGGATTTGCTTTTGGATTTAATGAAAAGCTAATTTATTTAATAATTTTTTCATTTTTTTTTAATTTAGCAAGAGAGATTGTTAAAAGTTATATAGATTATGATTTTGATATTGGATTTAGAAGAACAATTGCCATTTCTTTATCCAAAAATAAAACAATAATTTTGATTAAGTCTCTTTTAATTCTTTTGATTTTAATGTTAATTGTTGTTTCAATTATTTTAAAAAGTTTTCATTTCTCAATATATACAATTTTTTCAACTGCTATTTTTATTTCCTATCTCTTAAATTTATTTTCTGAGAAAACGCTTTCAAAAATTCTTAAATTTCTAATGTTTTTAGGCTTGGTTGCTCTTCTTTTTTAAGAGCATTTAATAGTGAAAAGCTTAAAGCACTTATTAAAACTAAATAATGTAATGTAATCATAGAAACACTTAACAAACTTTTCACAATAAGATATTGAAGGATAAACAATAAAATTGACATTATTAAGAAAATCAATTTTTTAATTTCAAATTTCAAAATTGAAATTAAAGACAAAACAACAATTGAAAAACCAATTACTTGATAAATAAATTGAATAATAACTTTGCTATTAGAAAAGTTTGAGGATATACAGAATATATTTTCACAAGCTAAGCTTGAAGCTGTTTTATCAACAATTGAACCCCACATATAATAAACAAAAGTTAATATAAATATAGTTGTCCAAAAATTTTTTTCCATTTTAATTTTAACGTTTTTAAGCATTAATAATAAGGTTATATATGTTAAAATTCCAAATAAGGCATGTGATATTGAGATAATAAATGGCATTTTTAAAAGGACAGTTAAACCTCCAAGTAAAATTTGTGAAATTATCAAAACAATAAGTAAAATTGATAAATTTTTTTGCTTTTTATAATAAGCTAAACCAATTATAATTGACAGAATTCCTACAATACCTGCCAAAAATCTATGATAGTATTCAAGTTTAGCAGTTATCGTTTGAGGTGGTAAAAAGCTACCATAACATAATGGCCAATCTGGACAACCAAGACAAGCACCAAAAGCAGATGTAATTATACCAAGTGTCAATAAAGCAATTGCTAAAATTATTGTTAAAATTAGTAGTTTTCTCATTAGCTTGAACTTGGTGTTATTGCTAAGAATCTTTTTACACCATCCTTTTCAACGACTATTAGAACAGGTTTATCGGATTTTTCGTACTTCTTTTTAGCATTTTCAAAGTCATTTAATGAATTTATTTCTATATCTCCAATTTTTCTAATAATATCACCTTCTCTTATTCCTATTTCAAATGCTTTGTCTTTTGAAGATACTACAACAACATTATTATCTCTTTCCATAACTGTCATTCCAAGCCAACTTGATGTTTTGGAGCTTTCTTGACTTTCTTCCTCAATACTTGATGGAGCTTTTGATAATTGTTCAGGCATTTTCCCAAGTTTAACTTTTAAAGTTAAGAACTTCTTATCTCTGTAAATTTTTAATTGAACTTCTCTTCCAGGTGGTAAAGAGCCAATATATAATCTTAAATCATTAGCATCTTTAACTTTTTTCCCATCAACTTCAACAATAACATCTCCTTCTTTTATACCTGCTTTATCAGCTGCTTCGCCTTTTATTACTTGATTAACGACTGCTCCACCCTCCTCTTTTAAACCCATTGCTTGTGCCAATTCTGGTGTTAAATCTTGAATTCTAATACCTAAGTATCCCCTTTCTATTTTTCCTTTTGAAATTAGCTGTTCTGCTATATTCTTTGCCAAATTTATAGGAACAGCAAAACCAATTCCAGCAAATGCTCCTGTTGGAGTAGCAATGGCAGTATTAACACCTATTACTTCACCTTTAATGTTTAATAAAGGTCCTCCACTATTTCCTGGATTTATTGCTGCATCAGTTTGTAAAAAGTCTTGATAGTCTGGTCCTTCTGGAAGGGCTATATTTTTTCTATGAATTGAGCTGATTATTCCAACCGTAACTGTTGAGGATAAACCGAAGGGACTACCTATTGCTATTGCCCATTGACCAACTTTTACCTCATCCGAATTTCCAAGTTTTAAAACAGGTAAATCTTTTTTACTTTCAAATTTTAAAACTGCTATATCAGTTCTTGGATCAGAACCCACAATTTTTACATTATCTATTGTTGTTCCATCACTTAGTGTAATTTTTATTTGATTACCATCTTTAATAACATGATGATTTGTCATTACATAATAAGTGTTTCCATCTTTTCTAAATATAAATCCCGAGCCAAGAGAACTCCTTGGTATTTCAGGAAATTCAAATGGTTCTCCAAAGAATTTCTTAAAAAATTCTTCAAATTCACTTGGACTTTTAATTTTCTTTTGATTGGTGGCAGATATATTTACAACACTTGGTATTGCCATTTGGGCAATTTGTGTAAATCCTTCTTGAATATCAGATAAAGCTTTTTGTGAAGTTTGTTCAGTTTGGTTAGTTTGAGCTACTGCTTTATTGAAGATATTTAAGTTTGAGCTTATAACCATTCCAACCGCTATTCCAATGAGAATCAAAATGGAAGCAATTAAAAGTTTTTTCTTCATAAGTTTTAAAATTTTAAAGGATAGTAAAGTTGTTTTCCTACCTTGTCTAGTAATTCTAAAATTTAGATTATTTCTTATTTTCCCCACCCACCCTTAAATTAAGCCTTCGGCTTATAAACTTCGCCCCCCTAATAGTCCCCCTATGAAATCAATAGTTTTAGAAAATTCTTTATAACTTATTGATTATCAAGAACTTAACATCATTTACTAGACAAAGCATTGTTTTCCTGCCTTGTCCGAATAATTCTGGAATTATCTATTTTATTATATTTTCCCCACTCACCCTGAAAATAAGGCTTCGCCTTAAAACTTCGCCCCCTTGAATAAATCCCCCTATAAATTCAGTAATTTCCTAAAATTTTTTATAAGTTATTGATAATCAATCACTTAGTACTATTTATTGGACAACATAAAATTTAAAGAAGAAATACCTTTAAAATTTCAATTATTATGAAAATCCTATTAGTAATTCTTGTAAGTTATATTTTAGGCTCAATACCATTTGGCTATATTATCGCTAAAATGAAAGGAATTGATATTACAAAGCTTGGAAGTGGAAATATAGGGGCAACGAATGTTGGAAGATATTTAGGAAAACCTTATTTTTTTATTGTTTTATTTCTTGATGCTATTAAAGGTTTTATTCCAACAATTTTATTTAAATTATTATTTGGTCTTGAATATGGGATTTTAGCAGGTTTGTTCTCAGTAATTGGACATAGTTATAGTATTTTTATGAAATTTAAGGGTGGGAAAGGTGTTGCGACAGGTCTTGGTGTTAGCATTGCACTAATACCAATTGAGACAATTATAGGTTTTGGAGTATGGTTTTTAGTATTAACGATTTTTAAAATTGTGGCTCTTGCTTCAATTATTTCAGCAATAAGTGTTTTTATTGTTGTTTTATTTTTGGAAAAGAGCTCATTAATAAAAATTGTTTGTGGGATTATTGCAGTTTTAATAGTTTTAAGACATAAGTCAAACATTGAAAGAATAATAAAAGGAACAGAGCCTAAATTTTACTTTTTTGAAAATAAAGGAGGTTAAAAACTATGATAAGAGAAGAAGATAAGAAACTTATAAAGAAACTCTTTGATGAAAAGTTAAAAAACAAAGTGAAAATCATATTTTTTAGCCAAAATCTAAACTGTGATTATTGTTATGACACTGAAAGAATAATTGATGAGATTTCTGAACTTTCTGATAAAATAAAAGTCGAAAAGTACAATTTAGTGATAGATGTTGATAGGGCTAAGGAACTTGGTGTTGATAAGACGCCATCAATAATTATAACTGATGAAGATGAAAAGATAAAAGGTATAAGATATTTCGGAATTCCATCAGGTTATGAATTTTCTTCTTTAATTGAAGATATTATTATGGTTTCAAGTGGAGATAGCGGTTTATCTGAAAAGATAAAGCAAAAGTTATCAGAAATAAATGAAAAAGTTCATATAATGGTTTTTGTAACACCAACTTGTCCATATTGTCCAAGAGCTGTTAGAACAGCTCATAAATTTGCTTTTGAAAACCAAAATATAATAGCGGATATGATAGAAGCAATTGAATTTCCTGAACTTGCTGATAATTATTTTGTTCAAGCTGTTCCAAAAATTGTAATAAATGATAAAGTTTCATTTGAAGGTGCTGTGCCAGAAGAGTTTTTCTTAAATTATGTTTTAAAAGCAAGGGAGGAATGAAAAATGCCAGTTCCTAAAAGGAAAACTGCAAGAAGTGGAAGAAGAGCAAGAAGAGCTCATTGGAAAGCTTTTGTAGCTGAATGGACATTTTGTCCAAGGTGTCAAGAGCCAATTTTGACACATGCGGTTTGTCCTAATTGTGGATATTATAGAGGTAAAAAATTAATTATAACAAAGGAGGAAAAAGAGATAAATGAAGAATTAAATAAATGAAATTTAGGGTCGCTATTGATGCAATGGGTAGTGATAATGCACCAGATGTTGAAATTATTGGCTCAATTGAATATCTTAAAAAATTCAACGATACAATAATTTATTTAATTGGTCCTAAAAATCTATTAGAAGAAAAAATTTATAAAATTTACCATAAAAAAAAGATTGAAAATTTAGAGATTTTTCATGCAGATGAGGTTATAAAAACAAATGAAAAGCCTTCTGATGCTTTAAAATACAAAAAGAATTCAACAATTTCAGTTGGTTTAAATCTTCATAAAGAAAATTTAGTTGATGCTTTTATTTCCGCAGGACATACAGGAGCTGTTATGGCATTTTCAATTTTTACTATTGGAAGAATCCAGAATGTAAAAAGACCTGCAATTGGGGCATTATTTCCAAAAATTAATGGAAGTAATTTAGTTTTAGATGTTGGAGCAAATGTTGATATAAGTCCTCAAATTTTATTTCAGTTTGGAATTCTTGGGAGTGTTTTTTATTCAGTGCTATTTGATAAAGAAAATCCAAAAGTGGGAATTCTTTCAATAGGGGAAGAAGAAGTTAAAGGGAATCAAGTCGTTATAGAAGCAAGAAAATTATTTGAAAATAGCGATTTAAATTTTGTTGGATTTATAGAAGGACATGAAATTTTGTCTGATAAAGCAGATGTTATTGTAATGGATGGATTTGTAGGAAATACATTATTAAAATTTGGAGAAAGTGTATTTTTCTCTTTAATTAGGATGTTAAAAATGGAGGTTAAAAAAAATTTAATTTATTATTTTGGGGCTTTTTTAATGAAAGGAGCATTTGAAAATATAAGAAAACATGCTGATTTTGAAGAGTATGGAGGAGCGCCATTGCTTGGAGTAAATGGTAATGTGATAATTTGTCATGGAAGATCATCACATAGAGCAATTTTTAATGCTATAAATGTTTCAAAAAAAATGTTCAATCAAAAATTTGTTGAGAAAATAGCTGAAAAATTAACCAAAATTAGCTAAACTATCCTTTAATATAAATTCTACAAGCTTTTCATAGCTCATTCCAATAGCATTGGCAGATTTGGGAAGAAGCGAAGTTTCAGTCATTCCTGGAATAGTATTTATTTCTAAAATATAAATTTCTTTATCTTTAAGAATTGCATCAATTCTTGAAAATGCTCTACAATTTAGTAATCTGTGAATTTTTAATGAAATTTCTTGAATTTTTTTACTTAAATTTTCATCAATTTTAGCAGGAACAATATATTCACTTCCGCCTTTCGTATATTTTGCCTTATAATCATAAAATTCGCTTATTATTGGTTTTATCTCAATAATTGGAAGAGCAAAAGCATTCTTTCCTGTTCCAAGAATACCAATTGTAATTTCTCTTCCACTTATGAATTCCTCAACAATTCCAAAATTATATTTTTCAATAATCAAATTCAAAATTTCTCTTAAATTTTTATCATCTTTTAGAATATAAACATCTACACTTGAGCCTTCATATCTTGGTTTTATTACAATAGGAAAGTTAAAATTCTTAATAGTGGTTTCAATTAAATTATCTAAATTGTCATCTTTTGAAAAACTTAAAAACTTCGGTGTTAATATGTTGTTTTGAATTAAAAAATGCTTAAAAATTACTTTGTCTATGCCTAAGAATGATGCGAATGGACCACTTCCTGTATATTTTTTCCCCTTTAATTCTAAATAACTTTGGATTGTTCCATCTTCCCCTGGTCTTCCATGAAGCATAATGTAAATTATATCAAAAGGCTCTATTTGCTTTTCAAAATTCTTATCCATGTCAATTAAATATGCTTCATATCCAAGATTTAATAAAGCATTATATACACCACTGCCACTTCTTAAAGAAACTTCCCTTTCAGATGACCAACCCCCACAAAGAACACAAATTTTCATAATAAAGAATTAAACTCCTTTAAAGATATTATTTCATAACTAAAAAATGGCTCGGCATATTCAACGCCACTTAAATTTCCAAAGTATCTGGCTTTTAATTTTAACCATTCTTTGACTTCTTCAATTCTATGAGAAAATTGACTTTCATAAATTTCTACTAATTTAAGTTTTTTTTCTATGTAGTTTGTAATATCAATTGTAAAACTAACTGGATATTGAAATTTCAAGTGATTTGAAAAATAATATATAATTCTTTTAGGATAGTGAGGTTCTCCTTCCCAATCAACTTTTGTAAGTTTAGCATAAAATCTACTTGCTGTGCCTATATGACTTGTGGAAATGTGATCTGGATGAGCATCAATAAAATATGGAATGAATAAAACTTTTGGTTTAAATTTTCTAATTCTTTTAGCAACTTCAATTCTAATTTCTATACTATCCATTAAATATCTATTAGGAAAATTAAGAATTTCCATGTAATCTAAATTTAAAAATTTCGAAGAACTTTCTGCTTCTTTAATTCTTTTTTCCACACTTCCAAAGGGTGTTGGCTCTCCATTAGTTAGATTTAAAACACCAACTTTTAATCCCTTATCCTTAAAGGCAAGAATACTACCTCCCATACCCATTTCAGCATCATCTGGATGTGGAGAAATAATTAAAATATCAAGCATTTTCAAGAAAATTTATTAAAAATTGATAAGTTAATTTAATATCACTTTTATTAGCTATTTGAAGAGGTGTATGTATATATCTACATGGAACTGAAATTATAATAGAAGGAACTTTTAAATTTATATAGCGGGCATCAGTTGAGCCAATAAATGGTCTTTTAAATTGATATGGAATATTAAATTTTTCAAAGAGTTTTAAAATTTCTTTTAGAATTTTAGGTTTTACAATTGCTCCTTTATCAGCTATTGTAATAGCAGGACCTTTTGATAAAAATGTTGATTGATCATTATTTGATAGATATGGACTTTCAGCACTTGTTGTTTCAAGAATTATAGCAAAATCAGAATTTATGTTTTCAATTAAAGCATTTGCTCCACGAGATCCAACTTCTTCTTCCACACAAAACGCAAAATATATATCATAATAATTTTTTACATTCTTTGCTAATTCAATTGCTAAAAATGTCCCTATTCTATTATCAAAAGCTTTACCCATTATTAAATTTTCTGAAATTTCCCTAAATCCATAATCAATAACCCCAACATCCCCAATTTCAATCTTATTATGATTATCCCCAACATCCAAATATAGCTTTTCAACACTATCAATTTCAAAATTTATACTTCCAAGATGTGGAGGAACACTAGAAAAAACGCCATAAACAAATCCATAATTTGTTTTTATCTTAACAAGATGACCAATTAAGGTTCTTGGATCAATAGAGCCAATTGGTGTTAATTTTAGATAACTTTGAAATTTTGAATAAACCATAAATCCTATTTCATCAATATGTGCTTCAATAAGAAATTTTTTATCTTGATATTTACCTTTTTTATAGAAAATTAAGTTTCCATACCTATCTTCAAAATATTCAAAATTTCTAAGCTCATTTTTAATAATATCTTTTACTTCATCCTCAAAACCAGAAGGTCCAAATGCCTCTGATAATTTTTTTAATAGTTCAAAATTCAAAGTTTAAAATTTTAAAGCAACGAAAGCTTCCTGCTGAAAAGAGGCTTATTTTAAATGCTTTTTCCAATAAATCAAGAACTTATGAAAATTTTAAGAAATTATAGATTTTATCGGAGGTTCATTTAGGGGGTGAAGTTTTAGGCCGGAGGCTTATTTTTAGGGTGGGTGGGGAAAATATAGAAAAATAAATACTTTCAGAATTACTAGACAAAGCATATTTTAAATTCAAATTTGCTTTAAAATTTTGGTATTGTATCAGAAGAAGGTAATAATTGTTAATAAACTTGGAATACATGCAAGACCTGCTACGAAAATTTCAGAAATAGCAAATAAATTTATCTCAGAAATATATATAGAAAAAGATGGAATTTGTGCTAATGCTAAAAGTATTTTGGGAATACTGATGCTTGTTGCTCCTAAGGGAACTGAACTTCTTATAAAAGCAGAAGGACCTGATGAAATTGAAGCAGTTGAAAGTATAGCTAAGCTTATTGAAGAAGGTTTTGGTGAAGAAATATGAATGAGAGAATAAAAAAATTGGAAGAATTAAAGAATAAAGCATATGAAGGAGGTGGTAAAAGCAAAATTGAAGAACAACATAAAAAGGGAAAATTAACAGCAAGAGAGAGATTGGAAATACTATTAGATGATTTTGATGAAATAGACTTATTTGTTGTCCATCAAGCTCATGATTTTGGAATGGATAAAAAGAAATTTTTAACAGATGGAGTAATAACAGGTTTTGGAGTTATTGATGGTAGAAGGGTAGCAGTATTTTCACAAGATTTTACAATATTTGGAGGAACAGTTTCAAAAACTAATGCTCAAAAAATTGTTAAAATTATGCAAATGGCTCTTAAAGTTGGAATTCCAATAATAGGTTTGAATGATTCAGGAGGAGCAAGGATACAAGAAGGTGTGTCTGCACTTGGTGGATATGGAGATATATTTTTACATAATGTATTAGCAAGTGGAGTTGTGCCTCAAATATCAGCTATTCTTGGACCTTGTGCAGGTGGGGCAGTTTATTCGCCTGCTTTAACAGATTTTATATTTATGAAAAGAGAAACAAGTTATATGTTTATAACAGGTCCGGATGTTGTAAAAGCGGTAATGCATCAAGATGTTAGCTTTGAGGAACTTGGTGGAGCAGATGTTCATGCAAGCATATCTGGAATAGCTCATTTCGTTTATGATAAAGAAGAAGAATTATTATTATCAATTAGAAAACTTTTAGGTTATTTACCTTCAAATAATTTGGAAAATCCACCTTTTATCCAAGCTGATGACGACCCAAATCGTGAAATTCCAGAATTAGATGATATTATTCCCATAGATCCAACTCAACCTTATGATGTAAAAGAAATTATTAAAAAAGTTTTAGATGAAAATTCGTTTTTTGAAATTCAGGAAAGTTTTGCTCAAAATATTGTAATTGGATTTGGAAGAATTGGAGGATATGTTGTAGGAATTGTTGCTAATCAACCATTATATTTATCTGGTGCGTTAGATATTAAAGCATCAGTAAAAGCTTCAAGATTTGTTAGATTTTGTGATTGTTTCAATATACCAATTATAACATTTGTTGATGTTCCCGGATTTATGCCAGGAATTGAGCAAGAACATGGAGGAATAATTAAGGAAGGAGCAAAATTAATTTTTGCTTATGCGGAAGCTACTGTTCCGAAAATAACAATTATTTTAAGAAAGGCTTATGGAGGTGCTTATGATGTAATGGGAAGCAAGCATTTAAGAGCAGATATAAATTTAGCTTGGCCTAGTGCAGAAATAGCAGTTATGGGACCAGAAGGTGCTGTTAAAATTTTATATAAAAAGGAAATAGAAAAAATTGAAAATTTAAATGAGTTTATAAAAGAATATAGAGAAAAATTTGCTAATCCATATTATGCTGCAAGTTTAGGATTTATAGATGATGTTATAAGACCTTCCAAAACAAGAAAAATTATTTATAATTATCTTCAACTTCTTGAAAATAAAAGGCAAACATTACCTTATAAAAAACATTCAAACGAGCCTCTGTGAGAATTGCTATATTTTCTGAAAGTTTCATACCTTTAAAAACAGGTGTAGCAAAATTTACATATGATTTATGTTATCACTTGAAAAAAAGAGGACATGATGTTATTTTAATAACAGGTGATTTTGGAATTAATTATAATTTTGATTTTGAAGTTATAAAAATTGGCAAAATTTCAAAAGTTTATACTAATGGAAGTTGGACTTATTTTATATTAGAAAATCCTATTTTGTTTTATAAAAATTTAAAGAAAATTTTAAATGATTATAAAATTGAGATTTTCCATAATCAAGGACCTCTTGGACCACCATATTCCGTTTTAAGCTCATACTTTGCTAAAAAAATAAACAAGAATATAAAGACAATTGGAACATTTCACTCAAAACAAATGAAAATAACAATTAGTTTAAAATTATATTCAAAATTTGTTAAGAAATTTATAAATTATAACGATATTTTAACTGCTCCAAGCAAATCAACCGCTAATGAAATGAAAGCCTTATTTAATGTAAATGCTTTTGTAATTCCAAATGGTATAAATTTAGAAAAATTTAGATGTAATTCAAAGAAATTTCAGGATAGTTCATTTAAAATTTTGTTTGTTGGAAGGCTTGATTATAGAAAGGGACCTGATATTCTTCTTAAAGCATTTGAAAAAATAAACAACAATGAATTTGAACTTTGGATTGTTGGAAATGGACCTTATAAAAAGCTTGTTATTAGATATATGGAAAAATATAAAAATATAAAGCTTTTTGATAATGTTGAAGATGAAGAGCTAATTAATTTTTATAATAGTTGTGATATTTGCATTTTTCCGACAAGAGGAGGGGAAGCATTTGGAATCGTTTTACTTGAAGCATTTGCCTGTGGCAAGCCTGTAATATGCTCAAATATAGATGGTTATAATGAAGTTGCTAATGAAAATTGTGCTTTGTTTTTCAAAAATATGGATTATGAAGATTTAGCAAAAAAAATTCTTTTATTATATAATGATAAAAATTTAAGAGAAAAACTTTCAGAAAATGCCTTTCAAAGGGCTAAAAATTTTGATTGGAATAGGATTGTTTTAGAGTTTGAAAAAATATATTCTTTAAGGTAAAAATATCCTTACAATAAAATAGCCTAATATACTTAAAATGATAGAAATTGAAAAGCTTAAAATCATTTTCTCAATTCTTTCAATCCTCTTTTCAATTCTTTTAATATCATCTTTTGTGGCAAAATTCTTTTGAGCTTCTTTTAATTCTTTAA
>JAVVGK010000012.1:0-23936 GCA_032249175.1 Candidatus Hydrothermia bacterium
ATTTTATAATTTATCAATTTAAAAAAATTTTAATTTGATTGTTTAAATTAAAAAAGCCTTTGCTTTAATCAAGCCTTCGGCTTATGAACTTTGCCCCCATTAAATCAATAGTTTTAGAAAATTTTTTATAAACTTATAAAAATCACCAGAAACTTATCCTTTAAAATTTCAAAAAATGAATCATAACAAGTTATATTTAGAAGGATTTTTATATTCAATTGAAAGAATTTTAGATATAAAATTTGAGGACGAATTTGATAGAAAAAGATATGAAGAAATTTATAATTATTTGGATTTAAAGCCCAACTTCCAATCACCATTTTCAAACGAATGGACATATAAATTAACTGAACTTAAAAATTATGAGCATTTAAAACCTATAAAAGGTCAATTTCAAATTGATAAAAATTATATTCAAGAGTATAAAAATCAAATTAACATTTATCTTAAAGAAGCTGATTTAAATAAGAAACTGAAACGAATTTATTATTTTACATATTACAAATTTTTTAGTATTTTTGATTATATGAAAATTTTTGGGGCAATTAGTAATTCATTTTTGAGTTTAAATGATAAAGCGATTTTACTTGAAGGAGATATTAATAATATTCAAAAATTTATTTATAATATAACAAATGTTGAGGGTTTTGTTAAAAGATTGAGAGGTAGAAGCTTTTTTGTAAGCATATTACCTGAAATTATTTCAAAGTCAATTTTAGATAGTATAAATTATCCCATTTTCAATACGATATATGTTGGAGGTGGTAAATTTCAATTATTATTTAATATAAAATTTTTAAATGAGGTTATTGAAAAGTTAAATGAAATAAATAAGGTGATTTTGGAAAGTTTTAGTGGTGGTCTTGGTTTGACATTTGCTTATGTTGAGCTAATGTTAGATGATTTTAAAAACTATAAACAAAAGTCAAAGGAATTATTCCAAAAACTTGAAAGAGAAAAATTTAGAAAATTCTATAAAATTTTAAATAATGTTTCTTTAAAAATTAAAGATAGTGATATTTGTCCTTCTTGTAGAATTGAAACAAAATATTATGATGAGGAATTTTGTGATTGGTGTAAGAAGTTTGAAGAGCTTGGTGAAAAATTATTAAAAGGTTCTTTTTTAGTTTTTTCTAATAATAGAGGTATTGGTCTTAAAAATGTTGGATATATTGATATTTTAGAAAATCATCCGATTGATGAAGATTTTTATATTTTGAATATTTTGAGTGAAGCTTTACTTGATTATGGATTTAAATTTATAAATTTTATTCAAGAGATTAAACCATTTAGTGAGCTTGTTGAAGGAGAAGGATATAAGAAATTGGCATATTTAAAAATTGATGTTAATAAACTTGGATTTAAATTTTCCCAAGTTGATAGTTTCTTTGAAGTTTCAAGGTTAAGCAGATTCATAGATCTATTTTTCTCTATGTATTTAAAATTTATTTTTGAGAAATATAAAGATTATATTTATGTCGTTTATTCAGGAGGTGATGATTTATTTTTAGTTGGAAGATGGGATAAAATAATTGAGCTTGCTATTGAAATAAATAAAGAATTTAAAGAATGGACGATAAATGATTTATCTATTTCAGCAAGTATAAATTTATTTGATTATAATTATCCTGTCAGATTTGCTGCTGAAATAACAAGTAAAAATTTAGATATTGCTAAGGAAGAAGGGAAAGAAGTTTTTATACTTAATAAATTCATTTCATTTGATGAGCTTGAAGATGTTTATAATGATGCTAAGAAAAAGGCTGAGGAATATAAGGGTAAAATTTCAAGGAGTTTAATTCATAGAATTTATATGATGCTAAAAAGAAAATATCTCTTCTTTCCTATGTTTTATTATCAGATATACAGAAATATAAGTGATGATTTTATTCGTGAAGATTTTAAATCAAAAATTATTGACAAAAAGGATATGGAAATTAAAAAAAGCTCTGAAATTTTTCTTGAGCTTCTTTTAATGAAAACAAGGGAGGTTAAGCAATGAATGAAATTATGGATAAAATAAAACGACTAAATAAACTTTCTGAGCTAAAAGAGGAGGATTTTGCTATTCCAAAAAGTGGTATTGCTTATAGGATAGCTCAATATTTCAGCCAAAGGGGTCAGAAAATTACGATATCCCAACTAAGAAAAATTTTTAGTGAAATTCTTTCTACTTGTGAAGAAGCTGAAAGAGATTTAAATCAGGCAAGAGGAAAGAAGTATAAAATTTATCCTAAAATTTATTATGCTATGGGAAGACAACTTATACCTCATGAATTTAAGGAGATATTAGAAACAATTTTAGATAAGGTTAAAGATAATGAAGATTTTGAAAGGTTAAAGGATTTTATGATTGCTCTTGTAGCTTATTTTACAGCTTTTGAAAAAGGAGAGGGTAGATATGAAAAGTTTTAGATTAAAGAAGGTTGTTATTTTGGATTTTGTTATTCATCTTAGAACAGGACTTCGTATTGGTGGCTCAAAAGAAACTTTTGAAATAGGCGGTATTGATAATCCTGTTATAAAGCTTACTTCAACGATATATGATTATTATGGAAAAGATAAACATCTCTTAAAAGATACACCATATATTCCAGGCTCTTCTCTTAAAGGAAAATTAAGAAGTTTATTGGAATGGGCATTAGGTAGAGTTGAAGCTATGAAAAATCAAAATAAGGCAGGAAAACCTTGTGATTGTGGTAAGTGTGATGTTTGTATTGTATTTGGAACAGGCTCATCAAAGACAATTGAAAATTTACCTGTTAATGAGCTTCCAGGACCTCCAAGGGCAATTTTTTATGACATATATTTAACTGAAAAGAGTTATAATAATTTAAGAGAAAATTTAACAGAAGTAAAAGTAGAAAATAGAATTGATAGAATAACTTCAAGAGCTGAGCCAAGAAAATTTGAAAGGATTCCAGCAGGCTCAGAATTTGAAGGAAGAATTGTTTATTTCGTTTATGAGGATGATGATTTTCCTAAGAGATTTAAATCAACGATATTAACAGGTTTAAGTTTATTAGAGGATAATTATCTTGGTGGTTCAGGTTCAAGAGGATATGGTAGGGTAAAATTTAAAAATTTAAAATTGATAGAAAGGGAAATAGATTATTATTTGAAAGGAAAAGAAGAAAATATAAGGGAATTTGAAGATGTCAAAGCTTTACTCAGTTCTATACAAACCTAAGAGTGTTTTTAAAGAAATTCCTAATTCTTGGACAATTTTTGGTTCAATTTGCTGGTATTATAGAATTTTCTATTCAAAAGAAGAATTAGAAAGTTTATTAGAAAACTTTGAAAATAACCCCAAGTTTCTTGTATCATCTCCAACATTTATAAAAAATGATATAGAATTTTTTAAAAAGCCTAATTTAGGAGGTTCAGTAGTATTTAAAGATGATAATGAATATAGGAAATATAAAAAATTTAAAAAAATTCAATTTATAGACAGACAAACACTAATTAAAATTTTAGAAGGAGAAATTAAAGATAATAACGATTTGTTTGAAAAAACAAAGGATAAAATTGTAGATGAAATCATTTCAAATACCGTATTCCCTCATGTAAGCATAAATAGAATTACATTCACAACGGATGAGAGCAAATTTTTTATTGAAAAATGTTATTCTATAAATTCATTTTTAAAGTTTTATATTTTGTTTTTTGATGAAAATTTAATTGAAAAATTAGAGCCTGTTTTAAAAATTTTATATTTTTCAGGGAAAGGTATTTCAAGAGGAATTGTAGAATTTATTGAATTTAAGGAAGAAATTGAACTTTCAAAATATATTAAAGAAAAATCAAATAAAATTTATTTATTAAGTCCAAGCTTTTATGATGAAAAATTTGATTTAGAAAATAGTTATTATGATATTATTACAACCTTAGGGATAGTTGATAATTACTTTGATTTCAAAAAACTCATTATTAAAGGGAAATTTATGTATCTCTCAAATGGCTCAATTATTCAGCTTAAAAACATAAGTGATTATTATGGTTCTTCTTCTTTTATTAAATACAATTTCAATAAAATATATCAATATGGTTATAGTTTTGGATTTTATATAAAAGGAGGGTAATATGAATTTTAGGGTTTTAACACCTGTTCATATTTCAAGTGGTCAAACTTTAACTAAGTATGAATTTATAATTAAAGGCTCAAAATTTCAGTTTTATAGCTTTGATGAAATTATAAATTATATTGATAGTAAAGAAATTGCGAAATTTCTTTTTGATATTGGACTTGAAGAATTCTTTAAACATTATAACTTAAATATAAAACCAACTTATGAAATTCCATTTCATGGCACTTTAAAGGACAAAGTTTATGAATTTATTAAATTAAAAAATCGTGTTTATATTCCAGGTTCAAGTATTAAAGGAGCAATAAGAACCGCTTATTTATATAGAATTATAAAGAATGATGTAAATTTAAGAAATAAGTTTTTAAATGCCCTTAGAGGAAGAGATAAGGACTTTTATAGATATATGGAAAAAGAAATTGATAATGTTTTTAGGAAAATTTTGATTTCAGATAGTGATTTATTTGAGCCATCGGAATGTTTGAAAGTTGTAGAAATAAAACATAAAAATTTGAGTTTGGCTGTTGAAGTGTTAAGAGAGAATTTTGAATTTGAAATAGATATTAAATTTAAGTATAATAATTTGAAAAATGAAATTGATAATGCAATTTCAGAATTTTCTAAGGATTTGGTAAATTATCTTAAAAGCATAGGTATATATAATAATTTGGCTGATTTAGAAAAAAACAAAAAACTAATTAGATTAGGAAAATTTAAAGGTTATTTTAGCAATACCATTATGTTAACTTTGTTCTACTTTGACAAGAATCTTTATGAAAAATATAAGAAAAGGACATTTTGGAAAACTATTGATGAGAAACCTTTGGGATTTTGTGAGGTTAGTTTTGATTGAGTTTTCAATAAATTACTAAATAAAGTATTTTGCTTTTGACTTTAAAATTTCAAATCTTATGAAAACTCTAAACATAAGAATTATCATAACACTGATAGTTATTGCTTTCTCTATATATTTTCTATATCCTACTATACAATACTATACACTTTCAGATGCTCAAAAAGAATTTATGCCAAAGGAAAAGTTAAGAGAATTAAAGAAAAAATCAATAAATTTAGGACTTGATTTACAAGGTGGTATGTACTTGGTTTTACATGTTGAAACTCCTAAAAATGCTAATTTAAATGAAAAGAATGATATTGTTGAAAGAACAACATTTGTTATTAAAAATCGTATTGATAATCTTGGAATTGCTGAGCCAATTGTCCAAAAAATAGGTTCTGAGAGAATTATGGTTCAGCTTCCTGGTGTTCTTGATAGAGAAAGAGCAAGAGAAATTATTGGTAAGACAGCTCAATTAGAATTTAGATTATTGGCTGAACCTCAGATATTAGAAGCAACAATAAATAGAATAGATAGATATTTATCAGGAGAAAAGGATACAATTAGAGATACAACAAAAATAGATACCTTATTAAAAAACAAGCCTTTTAGCTCACTATTAGTAAATTATGGTGGGGATTTAGCTATAAGTGAAGAATTAATAGATTCAGTTAAAAAAATTCTAAATAGAGAAGATATTAAAAATTTAATTCCAAAAGGATATAGTTTTTTCTTTGGAAATCTTGAAAGTGCAGGGAATAGCAAGTTTAGAAAGTTATTCTTATTAAGAGATAAAGCGGACTTGACAGGTGCTTATTTAATTAACGCAGTTGCTACGGTCGGTGGGGATCAGTTTAATCCGAATGCACCTGTTGTATCGTTGGAATTTAATCCAAGGGGTGCTATGATATTTGCTAATATAACTTCTTCTAATGTTGGAAAAAGGCTTGCTATTGTTCTTGATAGTTTCGTCTATTCAGCCCCACAAATAAGAGAAGCCATACTTGGTGGAAGGGCTCAAATAACAGGTATTCAAAGTATGCAAGAAGCAAAAGATTTGGCAAATATATTAAAAGCTGGTGCCCTTCCTGCTCCTGTTAGGATATTAGAGGAAAGAAGTGTAGGACCTACACTTGGTAAAGATTCTATTGAAAAAGGAACAAAATCAATAATTTTTGGTTATTTATTCGTTTTGATTTTTATGATGTTTTATTATAGGCTTGGAGGTTTAATAACAGTTACTATTCAAGCTTTAAATTTCTTAATAATTCTTGCTATTTTATCAATTCTTGGAGCAACTTTAACGCTTCCTGGAATGGCTGGACTTATTTTGACTGTCGGTTTTGCTATTGACGCTAATGTTCTTATATTTGAGAGAATGAGAGAAGAAATGAGAAATGGTAAGGATTTCATAAGTGCTATTGAATATGGATATAAAAATGCAAGTAGAGCGATTTGGGATACTAATATATTGCACTTTCTTGCAGCATTAGTTTTAACATTCTTCGGCTCAGGTCCTATTAAGGGATTTGCTGTCATTCTTGCTGTTGGTGTTGCAACAAGTTTATTTACTGCTGTTTTTGTTTCAAGGCTTATATTTGATATTCTCGTTTATAAGTTTAATGTTAAGTATATACCTATTTAAGGAGGAGGGTTATGGCTTGGATAGATCTTTTCGCTAATGCCAATTATGATTTTATGGGAAAGAGGAGAATTTTTTATGTAATTTACATTTTGCTTATAATTTTTTCTATTTTTGTTATATTCTTAAAAGGTATAAATTTTGGTATTGACTTTACAGGTGGTAATCTTGTTCAAATATCTACAAAAAATTCAGATATATCAAAAGTTAGAAGTGCTTTAAGTCAATTAAACTTAAAAGATGTTTCCGTTCAAAACTTTGGACAAGAAAAAGATTATATAATAAGATATAGCTCAGAAATTGATGCCCAAATTGTAGTTAATAAATTAAAAGAAATTTTAAATGATGAAATAATTTTACAAAGAGCAGAGAAGGTTGGACCTACAATTGGCTCAGAATTGAGAAAACAAGCTTTTATTCTTTCAATTATAGCAATTGGTTTAATTTTAATTTATATATGGATAAGGTTTGATTTTTATTTTGGACTTGGGACAATTTTGGCATTAATTATAGATGTAATTATGGTTCTTGGTTTATATTCATTATTTCAACTTGAATTTAGCACAATAACTGTTGCTGCAATTTTAACAATAATTGGTTATGATGTTAATGACTCTGTAATTATTGCTGATAGAATTAGAGAATTTTTAAAGAAATACGAAGGTTTAAAAATTGAAGGCTCTAAGCTTATTGAAATTTATAACAAAGGTATAAATTCTACATTAAGTAGAACGATTATAACTTCACTTTCAACACTTACCGTTGTTGTTGCATTGTTGTTATTTGGAGGACCTGTTCTTTATGGATTTTCATTTATTCTATTTTGGGGGATTATATTTGGAACACTTTCATCTATATTTATTGTTTCTGCTATTGCTTTGGATTTAAAAATTAGGAAAAAAGTTTGAAAGTTGGTGTTTTTGGTAATCCTTTTTACGATTTAAGCCAAGCAATTGAAAAAATAAAATCTATTTTTAATGATGTTTATATTTCAAAACACATAGGGGGTGAATGGGATGACGAACAAATTAATAAAATTTGTGATATTGTTATTTCACTTGGAGGTGATGGAACACTTTTAAGATGTGCTAAAAAATTTAAAAAACCTATTATTGGAATAAAAATTGGAAAGCTTGGATTTTTAACATTTTTTGATATCTCACAAATTGAAGATATTAAAAAAGCTCTCTTAGATGGAAATTACTACTTGGATAGAAGGGATAGATTGAAAATTTACATTAAGGGAATTGAAGTTGATAGTGCATTAAACGATTTTAGTGTAAATTCTATTTCTGGAAGGGGACTTGACATTAATGTAAAATTTGGTAATTCAACTATAACATCATTTTATGGTGATGGAATTATTATTTCTTCACCTTCTGGCTCAACTGCCTATAATCTTTCAGCGGGTGGTCCTATTGTTCATCCATCAGTTAAAGCATTTATTATAACACCAATTTGCCCTCATAACTTATCCGCAAGACCAATTGTTCTGCCAAAAGAAATGATTATAAGTATTAGTGTAAAACCAAAATTTGGAAAATGGAGAATAACATCAGATGGTGAATTATTAAAAGAGTGTGAAGGTGAATTAAGTTTTAGTGTTGAGTTATCTGATGAAAAAACATCCTTAATTAAGCTAAATAATACTGATGATTTCTTTGATATTTTAAGAAAAAAATTAAATTGGCTTTAAAATTTTAGCATTATGCTTCTTATCTTCTTAAATTTACAAGGGTTTCAGAATTTACAAACTGTAAAGTGGGATACCGCTTTAATTGTAAAAGCTATTGAAAGGGCAAAGGAACTAAGAATACAATTTCCTGAATTTGAGGATTGTTTCAATTCAAAAGCTCAAACTTATGCTGGCTATAAGACTGAAATAAATCCTTATGGTGTAATTACGATATTTGATAATAGGGGTAAAGAGCTAATGACAGCTCCTGTAAAGGATGGTAAGTGCAACGGTTGGCAACATAAAGTTGTAGGCTTTGCTATAAATGATGTTTTGATTTTATATTTGGACAGAAATGTTTATTTCGTTTATAAATTAGCGAATGGCTCTGTTGTATATAAAATGCTAACGATGGATGTTCCACTTTCAAGATACCAATTAGTCCCTGTTTTTGGTATTTCTGATAGTGGTGATACCTTGAAATTCTTCGGTGGCTCATTAAGAGATGATAGATACTTTTATGGTTATATGTACTATTTCATAAAAAGCAAGAGATTATTAACAACAACACCAATTGAATTAGAATCATCAATCCAATTTGACCCAACGAGGCAACTAAGATGATTAACTTATTTATTTGTCAGATATTAAATTATTCTTTTGTTTTTTCAAAGCAGATAAAACCTGATATTATAAAAGCAACATATAATTTTCAAACAAATAAGCTTTCATCTGAAAGTGAAGTGAATGAATTATTCTCAAAAATTCAAGACGCTATTAAAAAGCTAAATTATTATTATGATATAAATGATAGTAGGATCGTTCCATTATATATGATTGAGGGAAGCTCGGAAAAAAAAGTTATTTCAGGATATATTGGTTATTGGACAATAGAATTTAAATTAAAAAATGAAAATGAAATTAAAAAACTTGAAGATTATTTTAAGAAGAATTTTGAAAAATTCAACATTTCCTTTGAATTAAAAGGAACGGAAATGTCAGTTTCAGATACGCTCATTATAAAAGAAAAATTAAATTATATAAAAGAAGTTTTAGAGCAGGTAAGACAGCAAGCAAAAACGATAAATAATTCTTGCTCTATTGAAAAACTAGAATTTCAAGATACTCAACCAACAATAGATTTGCCACAAGTATCTCAACAAAGAAATTCAATAAGTTTTGTTGTTTATATTACTTTAAATTGTAATGATAAAGTACAAAACGGAAAGTAATTTAATAGTATGGAAGTTGGATTTGCCTGTTTATGTTTTAGAAGGAACAATTATAGATATTGAAACTGATGGTAGTAATGAAATTATTGTTTTTGGTTATATTAGTGAAAATTCGCTTGTCTCAGTTTTAAGAACAATTCAAACAGATTACAATTTATTTTTAAGGCAAATTTATAAAAAGTTAAAAATTTTAAGAAAACCATTTTATGGATATAACACTGATTTTGAGAAAAAATTTCTTGGTTATAATGATATTTGGATTGATTTAATGAGTATTCACAAACGACTATCAAAAATGAATAATGTCAAATTTCCGAAATTAAAAGAAGTATCACCTGCTGCTTATTTGAATTATTACAATTTATCAAATCTTGATATTTCAAATAAAGAAGTTCCAAACTATTGGAAAAATTATATTTTAAGTAAAGATGAATCAATTTTAGAAGCCATTATTAGGCATAATGTAATAGATTTATTGTCAGAATTAAACTTATTGTTAGCAAATAAGTTTTTGTCTTGGGAATTAAAATTGTAAGGCTTTTGGTGGGGTGCCTGAGCGGACGAAAGGGGCTGATTCGAAATCAGCTTTCCCCGAAAGGGGAACGTGGGTTCAAATCCCACCCCCACCGCATTTATGTTATTTATTATAATTTCACAAAAATTAAATGTTGCTTTTGTTGATATTGAGAAAATAAAAAATAATTACTATGACTATAAGGATGCCTTAAATCAATTAAGACAATTTCAAATAGAAAAAGAAAAATCACTTGATAGTTTAAAGAAACAAATTGACAGCTTAAAGAACTTTTTTTCAGAGCAAAGAAGTTTTTTAACGGAAGAAGCAATATATGAAATTCAAAAGAAAATTGAGCAAAAGGAAAATGAATATCAAGTTTTAGCGAAAAATATATATGAGCAAATTAGTCAAAAATATCAGCAAATTGTTCAGCCATATATTAATAAAATTTATTTAGTTATTGATAGTATTGCTAAAAGAAATAACTACGATATTGTTTTGAATAAGAATAAGGATTTAATTTTATATTTTAGCTCTAATGTTGATATTACTGATGTAGTTTTGACTGAACTTAATAAAGGTTATAGCTCAATTATTGGTCCATCAATTAAGTACATAGGTATATTCTCTTTTAAGCTGAATACAAAAACTTCAAAATTAAAAGATATTTCTGATAAAATGGCAAGTATAATGGAGCAAGAAATTCGTAAAATTCAGGGAATAACAATTGTTTCAACAGAGCAAACATCAAATATATATAATAAGGATAATCCTACACTTGAAGGGATATTAAAAGCTGTTCAAATTCTAAAACTTGATGCTTTTATTTGGGGAGAATTAGATATAAAGGAAAATGTTTTATATTTTAAATTTTCAATATATGATAAGGATGGCAAAGAAATTTATTCAAGAAGTTCCCAAAGTTCAGATAAGGAAGAAGAATGGTCTAAAATTGTAAGTGCTTATACAAAGGACATTATAAATAAATATAAAGAAACACTAAAAAAATGAAAAAACTTTTAATAATTCCTATCTTTTCTTATTTGTTAGCAATTTGGGTTATTATTTCTATTGAAAAGCATGAAGTTTGCTCATTTTACTTAATTTTTCCTATTTTAATTGTTTTTGTTTTTTCATATCTCAATGAATGGGTTCTAAATAAAGTTAAATTGAAGTTTGAAAAGTTTTCATTAGCACTTTGGAGTGTTTCAAATTTAAGCTTATTATATACTGCTGGTAGTGTTTTATTTACTCTTCTTGGAGGAAATTATTTAATTTCAATAATTTTATTGATATTTGGAATTTACGATAATTATAAATCTTTGAAAATTTTAGAGTGATTATGCTTTTCTACCCTACTTTAAAATTTCAAACTTATGAAAAGAACTTACCAACCATCAAGAATTAAAAGAAAAAGAACCCATGGATTTAGAGCAAGAATGAAAACAAAAGCAGGAAGAAGAGTTTTAAAAAGAAGAAGGAAGAAAGGAAGAAAAAAATTAACTGTTTAGTTTTAATGAAGAATATAATTATAGGTTTTATTAAGTTTTATAAGGTTCTTTTATCTCCAATTTTACCAAGCAGTTGTAAATTTTATCCAACATGCTCAGATTATATGATATTATCAATTGAGAAATATGGAGTTTTAAAAGGTTTATTAAAAGGCATTTGGAGAATTATAAGGTGTAATCCAATATCAAAAGGAGGTATTGATTATCCATGAATAGATTTATTCTTTATTTTATAATAGCATTTACAATTTTTTTCCTTTGGACATTTTTATTTCCACCAAAACCAACAAATATAAAAAATCAATCAAACTTGAAAATTGAAGTTCCAACATCAGATAGTTTAATATCTTATGAAAATGATTTATTTAAAGTTGAAATATCCAAAAAAGGAGCATTTATAAAAAGCTTTTATATTAAGAAATATAAAAGTGAGCTTCTTGGCAATTATCCAATTTTCATTTTTAAGAATTTAAAGGATAAAAATTTTGATTATGAGATTTTACAAAATAAAGTCGTGCTTAAAAGTGAAAATGATAGTGTTATTTATGAATTCAAAAATAATTATATAATAAATGTTATATCAAGTGATAGTGAAATTATTTCATATGGTATAAATCCAAACCTTGAAGATAGCTATGAAAAACGATATTCAAATTTCATTTATTATGACCAAAAATGGCATAAAATTACAGAAGATAAGTTAATAACTCCATTTAATGTTGATTATGCGAATTTCATCGGCTCAAAGACACACTATTTCTCATTTATTATTTTAAATGAAACGAAAAATAATAAAGCATTTTTGTATGATAATAGAATTATATTTGAAGGAAAAATAAATTCTAATTTTAAATTCTATTTAGGACCAATTGACCCTCAAATTCTAAAATCCATAGACAAAAGACTTGAGCCAATTTACGATTGGGGATTTTTCTTATTTGCCCCATTTAGTCAAATTATCTTTTATTCTTTTAGAGGACTTTATTCTCTTGTTCATAATTATGGATTTGTGATTATATTATTTTCGTTAATAATAAAAATTATCTTCTCACCTCTAACTTATCAATCATATATTGCTATGAGAAAATTATCAAAAATTCAACCAAAAATCCAAAAATTACAAGTAATATACAAAGATGACCCTGAAAAACTCCAAAAAGAAATTTTAAGAATTTATCAAGAAGAGAACGTTAATCCACTTAGTGGGTGTTTGCCTCTAATTATTCAGTTACCTATATTCTTTGCTTTATATCAAGTTCTTATAACTTCAATTGATTTTAAGAATGCTCCATTTATTCTTTGGATTAAAGACTTATCATCAAAAGACCCTTACTTTATCCTTCCTATTTTAATGACATTAATTAGCTTAATAAATTCAATTATTCAACCATCAGCTGATAAAAATTCAAAAATGATAGGCATAATAATGTCATTAGTTTTTCTATTGATATTTTTAACATTTCCAGCAGGACTTGTTCTTTATTGGTTAAGTTATAGTCTTTTCAGCATTTTGGAACAGCTGATATTTAAAAAGTTTTTATTAAAAGGAGGTTAAAAATATGGAGTTTGTAGATGAAAGTGATATAACGATTGAAAAAGCTATAAAAAAAGCTCTAAATAAGCTTCAAATAGATATAAATTCTGCTAAATATGTAATTATAAAAAAAGATCCAATTGTAGTTAGAGTTTATAAGAGGACGGAGGAAATTGAAAAAATTGAAAATTTCATAAAAGAATTATTTCAAAAACTTGGAACAAAAGGTAAATTTCAGATTATACCACAAGATAAAAACACAATTTACATAAATATAAAAACTAAAAATTTAGATAGTGTTTTAATAGGAAAGGATGGAAAGGTTCTTGAAGAGCTAAATTATTTGCTTAATTTAATGCTTAAAAATTTATTGCCCAAAAACCTTAAATTTATTTTTGATATAAATAGTTATAGAAAGAAAAGAGAAGAATACATTGTAAATAAGGCAATCGCAACAGCAAAATTAGCAATTGAAAATAAGCTTGAATATACCTTAGACCCACTTAAAGGTTATGAGAGAAAATTAGTTATTGAAGCATTAAAAAATATAAAAGGGATAAGAATTGAAAAAGTTGGAAGAGGTAAAAAGACAAAGTTAGTTATCGTTCCGGATGTTAAATGATACAATTGTTTCAATTAGTAGTGGATATGGAATTTCTGCTATTAGCGTAATAAGAATTAGTGGTAATTTAGTAAATGAAATTATAAAAAAAATTTTTAAAAAAGAATTAAAAGAGAGATATGCCCATTATTTAAAGTTGTTCAATAGCGAAGGAAAAGTTATTGATGATGTTATTGCTATTTACTATAAAGCACCAAGAAGTTATACAGGTGAAGATATGCTTGAGATATTTTCTCATGGAGGAATTATTATTCCAAAGATGATTGTTAGAGAAATTATAAAAATTGGAGCAAGACAAGCAGAGCCAGGAGAATTTACAAAAAGGGCATTCTTAAATGGAAAAATGGATTTAATTCAATCAAGGACAATAAATGAAATTATAAATGCTAAAAATGAATTTGCCATTTTTCCATTAAGAGAAAGAATTGAAGGAAAACTATCAAAGAAAATAGAAAACTTAAAAGAGCATTTATTGGATTTGTTAAAGGAAATTGAAGCAAGAATAGATTTTGAAGAAGATGTTCCTGAAATTTCAAAAGAAGAAGTTTTTGAAAGAATTATTAATATATTGAAAATTTTTGAAGATTTAATAAATAATTCTGCAAGTATGGAAAAAATTAGTGATGGAATAAGTGTAGTTATTATTGGAAAAGCTAATGTTGGAAAATCATCTATATTTAATAAGCTTCTCGGATATGAAAGAGCAATTGTTTCTGATATTCCCGGAACAACAAGAGATTATATATCTGAATATATAAACATAAATGGAGTTTTATTTAAAGTTATTGATACTGCGGGAATTAGAGAAGCTATTGATTTAATAGAAAAAATTGGTATTGAAAGAAGCTTAAATTTAAGTAAATTTTCAGATATTGTTGTGTTTGTTCTTTCTGCTGAAAATATAGAAGAATTTGAAATAGAATTATTAAATAAAGTTCCAAAAGATAAGTTAATTTTAGTTGTTAATAAATGTGAAATTTCAAGACCTATAATTGAAAATTATAATCCAATTTATGTTTCTGTGAAAGCGAATATTGGTTTTGAAGAATTAAAAGAAGCTTTATATAATAAGGCAATAAGTGAAATTTCAGCGGATTATTATTTTTCAAAAAGTGAATTTGAGCTTTTACAATATGCTTATGATAGAATAAAAGAAACATTAAGTTTAAAATATGAGCCTTTGGATATTATATCACATCAAATAAGAATAGCAGTAAATTCAATATCAAGATTACTTGGAATTGAAGACTTACCTGAAGAAATTTTAAATAGAGTTTTTAGGGATTTTTGTATAGGTAAGTGAAAATTTCTTTAATAATTTCTTCCTTTTCAATTTCACTTAAATTTTCATTATTCTTAAAAAACTCTTCTAATTTATAAATTTTTGCTTGAATTAAAAGCTCTAATTTATCACAAGCCCTTACAATAATTGATTCTCTACTTTTGCCTTCCATAAATTCCTCATAAATTTCTTTTAGTTCTTCTAAATTTAATCCATTTAATAAATCAAAAACTGCTTTCTTTTCAGCATTATCAACATTATTAAATCCTAAATACTTTTTTGCTACAAGATGAATATCTCCAATTCTTGCTTCACCAAGCTCATGAATTATTGCCATAATTAAAATTTTTTTCAAATCTACATTTTCACCTCTTTTTAATAATAATAGTCCAACAATTAAACTTAAAAACACTACTAAAAAACTATGCTCTGCTACACTTTCAGGAAATTTTATCCCATAATAAGTCCAGCCCAATCTTGGAATGAACTTTAATCGCTCAACTTCTTGAATTAGATTTATAATTTCTTTCATATTCAATTATCGCATTTTTTATCGTTTCAATGCCAATTAAACAGCATTTCGTTCTAATTTTTAAAATCTCTTCACCAATCAATGCCTTCATATCATCAAGAGAAAATTTCTTTACCTCATCTATGCTTTTATTTATAATACTATCAATTATCATTTCAATAACACCTTGACTTATAGTGCACAGTTTTCCATCATACCCAATATCTAAAATTTTATCCTTTTCAATTTTTAAAAATACTTCAATAAAATCGCCACAAAAACTATTGAAATTTTTTGAATAAGCATTAAAATCATTTAGTCTCTTTTTATAATTTGGAAATTCATATTTATTTAAAATTATTTCAAGCAACAATAAAATTTTAAAGGATGCTTTAAAATTTTAAATAGCAAGTCGTTAATTTTGTTTGATTGGGATTTTAATTGCCTTTAATGTTGATGTAGTAAGGGATTCTATTTACTTTGACTATTCTAATAATAAAGTCTATATTTTAAAAAATTATAGAGGTGTTGTAATAGATACATTCAAAATTTTAACATTTGAAGAATACTTTAATTTCTTATCAGATAGCTTATTTTATGCTCAATATCAAAAATTTTCTTCAAGCAACTCGTCAAATAATCAATCTGGTTTAATTCCAACAATTTCAGTTCCTATTGATATTCCCGTTGGTCTTGGATTTCTTGGAGGTAATGAAGCGAAAATTGACATTAAAGGAAATCAGAGTATGGAATTCGGTGGCTCAGCAAATAGTATTATATCACCTGTAAATTATGGCTCATCAACATTTCCACAATTACAAATGAAACAAACAATAAATGTTAATTTAAATGGGACAATTGGCAAGAAATTAAATGTTAATATAAATCATAATTCTGAGGAAATTGACCAAACGAAAAATAAAGTTAGACTTTCTTATAATGGTGAAGAAGATGAAGTTTTTCAACTTATAGAGCTTGGTGATGCAAGTAGCTTACAATTTCCATCTACTAAATTTTCAAGCCTTCCTTTAACTTCTGATAATTCACTTTTTGGAGTAAGGGCAAATACACAACTTGGACCAATAAAAAGCACTATTGTTTTAGCAAGAGAAAAAGCACAAGTTAGCACACAATCTTTAAAAGCTAATTTTCAACAAAAAACTGACACAATTTATGAAAGAGATTATGAAAAATTAAAGTTTTTCTATTTAGATGAAACTGATTCTATAATTGAGCTTAAAGTTTTTATTGATGATAGGATAAATAATAATAATAGTCTTTCAGTTTATGGTAAAGCTTGCTTTAATGCTGATGTGAATGCTTATTGTGAAAGCGGATATTTTGATTTAGATACAAGTTATGTAAGATGGGCTGGAAATGTTATTGAATTTACAAAAACAATAAATGAAAATTATGTTATTGGTGTTTATTATAAAACATTAAATGGAAAAGTTGTTGGCTCTTTATCTAATCCAATAATTTTAAAACTCATAAAACCTGAAAATCTTTCATCAATTGAAAACACCAACGATCCAACGATGCTTTATCTTTGGAAATTACAATTGAAAAATGTTTATTATATTGGTTATGATAGCACTACAACAAGTTTAAATCTTACAATTTATAAAGATACAGTTCCAATTCCCGTAGATGGTGAAAATGGCAAAAAATATATTCAAATTTTTAAACTTGATAATAATAATGATGGCTTAGTTGATTTAAGTTGGATTGACCCTAATGGAAAAGTTTATCCTATATTAGCAAGGGGTTATCTTATATTTCCTGATTTAGAGCCTTTCCCTGATTCAATTATTTATAAGAAATATCATTTTGTTGGTTCAGAAGGAACAAAATTCTTTTTAGTTGCTCAAAACACAAGAGCAAATAGGAGTATTGAAATTCCACCAGATGCTATAATAAGCAGTGTAAAGGTTTATGTAAATGGTGTTGAATTACCACAAAGTGATTATAGCATTATTGGAAATAGAATTGTTTTTAATAAATTTATAGACCCTAATGCAGATGTTGAAATTAGATATGAAACAGGGAATATCTTTCAGTTTGGAAGTAAATCAATAATTGGCATTAGAAATGATTATTATTTTAATGAGAATTTTAGAATTGGCTCTTCATTTCTTACAAGAAGTGTTAGTACGGGTTTTGTAAGACCAGAGGTAAATAATGAATCAAGAAGAACTCAAATTCTTGAATTTGATTTTGATGGAAAATTTAATTTACAAAAATTGGATAACACCTTTTTAAAACTTCCAAATTATTCAGGAAATAGTTATATTAACATAAAAGGTGAAGTTGCTCAAAGTAATCCTGAAATTTCAACAACAGGAGAAAGTTATATTGATGATATGGAAAATATAAATGAAAGCAATAGTGTAAGTCTTGGTGGATTTGATTGGCATTATGGTTCTCTTGCGACAGGATATGACCCTAATAATTATGTAAAATTTTTAAAGTGGAGACCATTTGGTTTTCCCAAAGGACAAATTTATCCAAATTTAACAGATGATAGAGAAAGAAATGCTATTGAAAATACAATTGGCTTTTATTTTGAGCCTATCAATTTAAATTCAAGTAATAATTGGTTTAGTGTTTTAAATTTGATTGATAAAAGTGGGTATGACTTTTCAAGGGTTAGCACAATTGAAATTATATTAAAAAGTAAAGAAAATTTAATTGTTAGAATAGATGTTGGATATGATATTCCAGAAGATGAAGTAAGAAGAGATATTAATGGGAATTTAAAAGGACCAAATGGAATTCTTGATAGTGAAGATAAGAATAATAATTGTGTTTTAGATGCTACACTTAATGAAGATGTTGGTTTTGATGGAGATTATACTTTTGACTTTAATAATAATTTTGCGGGAACAAAAAATAATGGAAGACTTGATAGTGAAGGACTTGTTGATTGTTGGAGATTAAATCAAAATTCAAACTATTGGACATTTATACTAAATATGAATAAAATTCAGCCAATTAGTGATGTTAATGGTTGGAAATTTTATAGATTATCATTTTTAGAGCCTGATTCAGTTTTTGGAAGACCTGATATTTATAGAGTTAGGTACATTAGATTAACATTTTCAAACTTTACAAAACCAGATACAATATTTTTAGCAAAATTAAATTTCAAAGGTAGTAAATGGATTGTTGGAACAAAGTTAATTAGTCCTGAAAAATTCTCCTTATCTCAGGTTAATACAAAGGAAAATCCAGAATATATTAAGCCACCTTGGGTAAAACAATATATAAATCCTGATGGAACAATTGAAAGTGAAGGCTCCTTAGCATTAATTTATGAAAATATAACACCAAATAAAGAATTTTTAGCATATAAATCAAGCACAAGGGGAAATGATTTAACATTTTATAATAAAATTTCATTTTATGTCAGACCCTCACCAAATACTACACCACCCTACCCAAAAATTATTTTCAAATATGGCAAAGATACATTAAATTATTACTTTTATGAATATCCGTTAAATTCAAATGATTGGCAAATTGTAGAAATTGATATAAAGAAAATTGTTCAATTTAAAAAACAAATTTTAGATAATGGGAATTTTGATCCATCACAAGTTTATAAAAATGAAAACTATGGATTTAAGGGTAATCCAAATTTATTAGATATTAGGTTTTATGGAGTAGCTTTATTAAATGAAAGTCAAATTCCTATAAGTGGAACAATTTGGATTGATGATATTAGAGTAATAGAGCCTGACAATATAAAGGCATTAGCGATGGATTTAAGTGGCTCTTTGAATTTTGGAACATTAATGAATTTAAATTTATCATATACTAATAAAAGAGCGGGGTTTAGAGGACTATTGGATGATAAACCTTCAAATGATAATAGTGAGAATTTTGGATTAAATTACAATATGAATTTAGATAGATTATTTAGTAAGTCTTGGGGTATAAGTTTGCCTTTGTCATTTACTTATAATTCAAGTGAAACATACCCAAAATATCAAACAGGAACAGATTTAATTATTGAGCAAGATAAAGAAAAATATGGAACATTTAATAAAAGCTATTCTATTTCTTCAAGTTATAGAAAATCATCATCAAATAATAGAATTTTAAGATATGTATTAGACCCATTTAGCTTCCAATATAGCTATAATACTGCTAATTCAAAAAGTTGGACATCTGCTGATAGCACAAGCTCATTTAATATCTCTGGAAGTTATAATTTAGTTCCCACAATTTTAAAACCACCTAAAATTTTCAATAAAGAAATTTATTATTTACCAAGAAACCTCAATTTATCTTTAAATTATAGAGAAGATTATAAAAAGAATATAAATTTTATTTCGGGGACAAGTCAATTTACACCTAATAGACAAGTTGGAGGGAGTTTTTCAATTAACTATTCAATAATAAATAATTTGTCAAATTCTTATAGTCAAAGTAGGAATTTTGATAGAATTAGAAATAAATGGACTTCACTTTCAGAAAGTTTTAACAATTCTTTAAATTTCTCAATTCCATTCATAAACAATTCAATAAACTATACCGCTAATTATTCTGAAAATCAAGTCTCATCTGATACTAACAAAATTTACAATATCTCACAAAGTTCAAATGTAAATTATAATATATCTACAAGAAACATTTTCACAAAATTACTTTTAAGTGAGCCTAATTTAAGTTTTAGTTATTCAAAAAATTTCAACATTCCATTACAAACATCTTCTCAAAATTACTTATTTAGAATTGGATTATCATTTCCTAAAACTGATAGTCAATTCAGTTGGTCTGAAAATTATGCTTTAACTTACAATCAATCATTCAATTGGAATAATTTTTCAATTTCAACAAGTCCTTCATATAATTTAAATAAAAACTATTCAACAATAAATTCAATTAAAGAAGACAAGAGTTATCCTAACATTACTTTAAATATCTCCTCTGTGCCAATACCAAACAAATTAAAAGATATTATTTCATCTCCTAATTTAACATCAAGTTTTAGAATAACAAATTCAAAAACAATCAATATAAGACCAGATAATTCCTTAGAAATTACAACGAGTTATTTAAGAGATTTTTCACCACTTATTCAAACATCAATTTCAATAAAAGATGGAACAAGCATTTCAATTACATATAATAATAGAAAGCAAGTTTCAAAGTTTGAGGATTATAGAGATGCTCAAAGCACTAATAATTCAAACGATTTAACATTAACACTAAGCAGAGTAATCACACCATCAGATAATTTTCCACTTGTCAGAAATTTAAGAAGCAATTTAACAGTAAATTTAACATATAATGTTAGCTCTTCTAAGCAAATTACAAGAAACCAAGATAATGAAATTACTGATTTTGATAATTATAGTAGAAATATAAGCATTCAAGGATATTATACATTTAATAATTCTGTAAGTGCTAACTTTACAATAAATCATACAAGAAGCTTAAATAAAGTTATGATGACAGGAAATCAAAATTTCACAATTTTAATTAAATTTGATATACAATTCTAATTTTAGAAAAATTTTTTAGCTTTAAAATTTTATTTGGATCAAAAGTAAAGTTAGGACTTCAACTATTACATCTTACATTATAACAAAAGAACATTTAAAATTAGATTTAGGTAATGGTTTTCTTGTCTCCCCACTAGAAAATTTAAATAAATGGCCTCAAAAAGTTTCAAATGAATTCACAATTTTAAGATTTTTCTTAAAAGATAGACCATTTAAATGTGAAAATGATGAAAGAATTTTTTAAAAATGAGAATATATATTTTATTGGCTCAAGTTATGATGGTGTTGGAATTTCATCATGTATTAATCAAGCTTTTAAATTGAGAGAATTGAAGCTTTAAAATTTCCACTATGAAAACTATTACGATAAATTTAAAGGAAATAAAACCTGGTAAAAGCACATTTCAAGTTTCATCTACCGCAGAAGAACTTGAACTTACAGATATAGAATTTAAAATAATTGGAAGTATTCAAACAGAGATAAACATATATAAAAACCGCAATAATTATGAAATGGAAATTACCTCAAAATTTAAAATGCTTTTGTTTTGCGCAAGATGTTTAAATGAATTTGAAAAGGAATTTACTGAAATTGACCACTTTTACTTAAAGGAAGGTTTTGAAAACATTAATCAAGAGAGTACATTTTCAGAAGAGGATGCCTATACTATATTTTTTAATGATGATATTATAGATGTTTCACCATTAGTTAGAGAGCAAGTTATTTTATCAGTGCCAATAAAACCACTATGTTCAGAGAGTTGTAAAGTTCCAGATTATAAGAAAGAAGAGGAGTTAGACCCAAGATGGCAAAAATTATTGGATTTGTTTAAAAAATAGTAAAGGTTTATATTTTCAGCTTTAAAATTTTGCTCTTATGGAAAATACCAAAATAGAAGTTAAAAGTCTAAATTTTTATTATGGTAATTTTAAGGTTCTTAAAAACATAAATTTGAAAATTTTTGAAAATAAAATAACCGCTCTAATAGGACCATCAGGTTGTGGTAAAACCACATTTTTAAGATGTTTAAATAGAATGCATGATTTATATCCAAATACTAAGTATGAAGGGGAGATTATCTTTGACAATGAGAACATTCTAAAAAATAATATAAATTTAATAAGTTTAAGAATGAGAATAGGAATGGTTTTTCAAAAACCAACGCCTTTTAATATGTCAATTTTTGATAATGTCGCATTTGGATTGAAACTTAAAGGAATAAAAAATAAAACTGAAATTAAGGATAGAGTTGAAAAAGCATTAAAAGACGCTTATTTATTTGATGAAGTAAAAGATAAATTACATAAAAATGCTTTATCATTATCAGGAGGGCAACAGCAAAGACTATGTATAGCAAGAGCAATTGTAGTTGAGCCAGAAGTTTTGTTATTTGATGAGCCAACAAGCGCCCTTGACCCAATATCTACTGCTAAAATTGAGGAGCTTATAAGGGAACTTGGTAGAAAGATGACAATAGTTATTGTTACTCATAATATGCAACAAGCAGCAAGAATATCTGATTGGACAGCTTTTATGTATCTTGGAGAAATTATAGAATATGGCAAAACTGATGATATATTTACAAGACCAAGACAAAAACTAACAGAAGATTATATAACAGGGAGGTTCGGATGAGAAAAGCTTTATCTGACGAATTAAAAGAACTTGAAGAGAAAATTTTTCAAATGTCAGACATTATAAGAAATATGTTTTTAAATTGTAATAATTATGAAGAAATTTTAAAACTTGAAGATATTGTTAATCAAAGTGAAATTGAAATTGAGTTCTTCGCAATAAAGATATTAGCTTTATATCAACCAGAAGCTATGGATTTAAGAAAAATTATAACTGCAATCAAAGTAAATAATGATTTAGAAAGAATAGCTGATCATATTGAAAACATAGCAAGGGATTTTTATCTAATAAAAGATAGTGTTATTATTAGTATTGAGGAATTGTTTAATAAGGTTTTTAATGTTTTTGAGAAATCAATAAATGCATATAAGAATAATGATGTGATTACTGCGAGAGAAGTTTTAAGTGGTGATAGTGAAATTGATAATTTAAGAAATGAATTAATTAACAAAATTGTAAGTCTTATGACAAAGGATTCCAATCTTGTTGATAGTGGAATTAAGACAATAAATATCATTCAAAATCTTGAAAGAATAGGAGATTTATGTACTAATATATGTGAGGATGTTATTTTCTTGATGGAAGGCAAAATTTTCAAACACGGAAAAGAAATATAAACATTGCTAAAATTAGAAAATGTTATTTCAGGTTATAAAAATTTTAAAATCTATATTGAAAATTTAGAAATTTACGAAGGTAAAAAGGTTGCTATTTTAGGTCCTAACGGAAGTGGAAAAAGCACATTTATTAAAACTTTATTGAAAATGTTAAATTATGAAGGCTCCATAAAATTGTTTTCTAAGGAATTAAAGGAAATAAATCAAGAAGAGCTTACAAAACTTTGCTCCTTCTTATTACAAGTTGAATATTATCCAAGTATTAAAGTTAAAACATATCTAAATTTAGCAAATGTAAAATTAAAATTTGATATATTTGAAGTTTCAAATTTATTAAACAAAAAATTGGATGAGCTTTCAAGTGGAGAAATTCAAAGAGTTAGATTAAGCAGAGTTATTAATTCAAATTCAAAAATTTTAATACTTGATGAGCCATTATCTCACTTGGATCCATACTTTCAGATAACACTTCTAAATTATTTAAATCAAATTAACAAAACTATTATCTTAACAATACACGACATTCATTTAGCTATTAAGTTTTTTAAAGATTTTATTATTATGAAAAATGGTAAAATTTATTCAACAATTCTTAATGAAAAAATTTTTAAGGAGGTTTTTAGTGTTAGTATAGATAATTTTTTGTAAATAAGTCAAAGGCTTGAATAAATGAATTTAAACTTTAAAATTTCAATATGGCAAAAAGAGAAAAAAAACCAAA
>JAVVGK010000013.1:0-22271 GCA_032249175.1 Candidatus Hydrothermia bacterium
ATGACATTTCATTAACTTCCTTCCCTTCTGCCCATCTATCAAAATGAATGTCTAATATCTCATCAAACATATTATGAAAATTTTAAAGGATAATTGATATAATTCCTTGCCTTATATATAATTATTTATGCTTTAAAATTTTCAGAGCTTATGAATGATTGTATATTTTGTAAAATTATAAATAAGGAAATAAGTTCAGAAATCATATATGAAGATGATATTTCTATTGCAATTAAAGATATTAATCCACAAGCACCATATCATATTTTAATTATTCCTAAAAAGCACATTCCAACAATTTTAGAATTAAATGATACGGAAATTTTAAAAGGTATATTTGAAACGATAAAGAAAGTTTCAGAAAAATTAAATTTAAAATCTTTTAGAATTGTTAATAATGTTGGTCCAGATGCTTTACAGAGTATATATCATGTTCATTTTCATCTTTTAGGAGGTAGAAAATTCTCATGGCCACCCGGATAAAAAGGAGGTGAAATATGGCAGGTGTTATTTTAAAGGATGGTGAGAATTTTGAAAGTTTGATAAAGAGATTTAGAAAAGTTGTTATGAGGGAAGGGATTTTACAAGAAGCAAAGAAAGCTATGGTTTATGAAAAACCATCAGAAGTAAAGAAAAAGGAAATGCTTGCAGCAAGAAGGAGATGGATTAGAAAATTGAAAAAAGAAGAAGAATAATTATTTTATGATAGAACTTATAAAATTAAAATGGAAAAAATACTTATTAGGTTCTCTCATTTTAATTGTAGTAGATTTAGGTCAATTAATTGTTCCAATTATTATAGCAATTGTTATTGACAAAATAGCAAAATTTAACATAACATCAGAAGAATTATTTAAGTACTTTTTAATACTAATTTTAATAGCTTTTGGCGTTGCTTTTTTAAGATTCTTTTGGAGATTTTTTATCGTTGGAGCTGCGAGGGAAATTGAAAGAGATTTAAGAAAAAAAATTTATAAGCATGTTTTAAAATTACATGTTGGATATTTTGATGAAAATAAAACAGGTGATATTATGGCAAAAGCAACAAATGATTTAGAAGCAATAAGAATGGCATTATCTATGGGTATAGTCTCCTTATCAGACGCTATAATTTACACATCATTTTCAATAGTTGCTATGTTTTTAATTTCTTATAAATTAACACTAATGAGTATAATTCCACTTATTTTATTAGCACCTATTTCTTTTGTTCTTGGTAAAATTATTGAAAAAAAATTTAGGAAGGTTCAAGATACATTTGGAGATTTATCTGAAAGGGCAAGAGAAACACTTGAAGGCATTAATGTTGTTAAAGCATATACAAGAGAAGAAGAATTTTTAATGAACTTTAAGAAAATTAGCTTAAATTATTTGAAAGCTAATATGGATTTGGCAAGAACTTGGGGATTGTATGAGCCAATAATTAGAATTCTTGCTGGAATTTCAATTATTATTGTTTTAGGTTTTGGAGGTTATTGGGTAATAAAAGGAGAAATCACAATTGGAAAAATAACAGCATTTTTTGCTTATTTAAATATGCTAATTTGGCCCATGCTTGCTATTGGTTGGAGCATAAATTTATTCCAAAGAGGAATTGCTTCATATAAAAGAGTAATTGAATTACTAAATGAAAAACCATTAATTTTTTCAAAACCAAATAGTTATAAAGGTTCAATTGTGGGAAATATTAAATTTTCAAACTTAACATTTTACTATGATAACAAAAAGGTTTTAGATAATGTCAGTTTTGAAATAAAAAATGGTCAAAAAGTAGGAATAATTGGCAGAATTGGTTCAGGAAAATCAACAATTTTAAAAATTTTAATTAGATTGTATAACCCTCCAAAGAACAGCATCTTTATTGATGGAATTGATATAAACGAATGGGATTTATTTACATTAAGAAATGAAATTGCTTATGTTCCACAAGAAAGCTATTTGTTTTCAACAACAATAAGAGAAAATATATTAATAGGAAATCCAAAAGCAAATGATGAAGAAATATGGGAAGCTCTTGAATTAGCAGATATTAAAAAAGATATTGAAAAATTACCTTATGGTTTAGATACGATTATAGGTGAAAGAGGCATTACATTAAGTGGTGGTCAAAAACAAAGATTGGCACTTGCAAGAGCCTTAATAAAAAGACCTAAAATTTTGCTCCTTGATGATACACTATCTGCTGTTGATAATGAAACCGAAAACAATATATTAAGGAACTTACAAAAATATATGAGTAATATGACAGTTATTATAGTGTCTCATAAAATATCTGCTGTTATGGATTGTGATTTTATTATTGTTCTTGAGAATGGAAGAATAAAAGAAATGGGAACACATGAAGAGCTAATTAAGTTAGGTGGATTTTATTACAGCACTTATAGCATGCAAAAATATGGCACAGAAATCTATTCAAGCTAACTTTGAAAAAATTTTAGAGAAAGCTATAAATGAAAAATTCACTGGCTCATTAGTATTTTTAGGACCAAATGGAGGAATAGTTAGAGTTGTCTTAATTGATGGTAAAATAAAACACATAGATAGCACTTGGGGATATGGTAAGGGTGAATTGGAAAAAATAAAAATTTGGGGGCAAGGAACCTGTTTAATTAAAACACTAACTGACAAAGATAAAGAAACATTTTCAAAAATGAGTGATATTGAATATGAGATAAAAGAGACAAAAAAAGAAGAAAAACAAACAACTAAAAAAACAATTATTTTAGAGACACCAAAAACAACAAAACTATTGCCATATAGAATAATTGATGGAGGCATAAATACGCTTGAAGAAATTTTAAATGATATTCAAATAGGTGAGTTAAGTGGATTTTTAAAAATAAAACCTTCAAATAGTATTTTGACATTTTATAAAGGCAGAATTTTAAGTGGATGGTCAAGCTTTCCACCATCTCAAAGAATAAAGAATTATTACTTAATTAAAGAAATTATAAATGAGCAAAATCAAATTTTAATGTACAATTTTGAAAATGAAACTGCCTATTCTATCATAACATTATTTATAAACAAGGTTTTAATATCTGGTGTTGATGCTAATGTAATAAATTTAGAAGAAATAATTGAGGATGCTAAAATAAATTTATTTAGTGGGATTATTTGGCTAAATGGAAATATAAGAATTTTAATTGATTTTAGTATGGGTGAAGTTAAACAAATTTTAAAAATTGATGAGATTATAAGATATATTGAATTTCCAACAAGTCTAGACTTAAAATTTGCCAAAATTTACAAATTTGCCAAACTTCCAGAGGGAGAATTATACAAAATGGGAATTAAAGTTCCAACAAAAGAAGAAATTGAAAAATTTATAAGTAAATGGAATAAATTAAATAATGAAATTGTTAATAAAATTGGCAAGAAAGTTGCTCAAAAGACATTTGAAAAATATGTAAAAAATAGTGAATTTTCAGGTCTTTTTGAAGTTAAAGAAGGTATTTTAAAACCAATATCTTTGGATAAAAATCCTTATTTATTATTTGAAGGATTTATTGAAATATCTTCTTTAATTCTTGATGATTTGAGAACATTTATAGGTGGAGGTTGGCTTGAAGAAAAACTTAAAAAATTCTATATTGAAGAAAAAGAAATTATTGAAATTCTTGGAATTGAAGAAGTTTTAAAATTAGATTGGAAAATATGATTGAAGGAAAATTTAAAATTCCAAACGATTTGGATTTATATAAAACTTTAACATGTGGGCAAGCATTTCGCTGGGGTTTATATGAAAATGGAAATTTTAAATACGCAAAATTAGATAAGGATGGTTTTATTTATGGTATTGTTTATGGAAATTTTTTAGCTTTGAAACAAGAAAAAAATTACTTATATTATAAATCATCTTCCCAAATGTTCTATATTCCACAAATAAATAAGCATTTGAAAATTGAAGATTTTTTACATTTTTACTTTAAATTTGATAAAGACATAAATGAACTTTATAGAATTATGGAAAAAGATGAAATTTTAAAAGATGCTCTTATTTATAGAGGAATTAGAATTCTAAGACAAGAGCCATTTGAAACTGCTATTACATTTATTTTTTCAGCTCAAAATACAGTTTATAATATATCAAAATGTGTTTATCTTTTATCCAAAAAGTTTTCTGAAAGTTTAATTTTTCCAAATGCGCAATTTATATCAACATTAACTCCTGATGAGCTAAAACATTTACCTGTTAGATTTGAAAATAGAATTATAACTGCTATTGAATTTTCAAAAATTGTTTTAAATGGTTTTGATTTATATAGTTTGAGAAATTTAAATTATGAGAAAGCACATGAAAAATTAATTTCTATAAAGGGTATAGGAAGAAAAATAGCGGATTGTATTTTATTATTTTCTTTGGACTTTGACCAAGCCTTTCCAATTGATGTCCATATAAAAAATGTCATCTTTAAATTATACAAAAACTATTTGAATTTAAAGGAAAGTAAAACATTAACGGATAAAACTTATAGAATGATTGGAGATTTTTTTAGAAAAAAATATGGAAATTGGGCAGGTTGGATTCAAGAATACTTATATGCTTTAAGTAGAAAGCCAGACCTTTAAAATTATAAAACATCGTGAAGTATAAAGTTATTGAGATAGAGTATCCTATAAATCAAAAAATTCTTTCTTACATAAATGAGTTATTTTCGGGATTTCCAAAAGAAGACTTATTTTACGAGTTAAATGAAAACTCTTTAAGAATATATTTAAGAAAAATCAATTTTATAACTTTTAAAAGACGAATATTTTCACTTTTAAATGATGAAACAAAACAAGTTTTCCAAGAAATTTTATCAAAAATTGAAAATATAAGAAGTTATGGTATTGTTGGAAATAAAAGGGTTTATGTTAATTATAACGAAGAAAGAAAGGTTAAGAATAGAAAATTAAAGGAAAGAATGAGAAATCCTTTCTTTTACGCGAGAGATCATAATTTCTCAAAAAAGAATAATCCACTACCTGATGAATTTAAGAATAAAATCATTATAGGTGATAGTGAAGAAGTTCTAAAACAATTACCTGATAATTGTATAGACTTAATTTTCACTTCACCTCCATATAATTTTGGTTTAGATTATTCCAATAGCGAAGACGGAATAAACTGGAATAGTTATTTTGATAAATTATTTAGGATATTTGATGAATGTATAAGAGTTCTAAAATATGGGGGTAGAATTATTGTAAATATTCAACCATTATTTTCAGATTATATACCTACTCATCATATTATCTCTAACTTTTTTATTTCAAGAAAACTTATTTGGAAAGCTGAAATTATTTGGGAGAAAAATAACTATAATTGTAAATACACCGCATGGGGTTCTTGGAAAAGCCCAAGTAATCCGTATTTAAAATATACATGGGAATTTTTAGAGGTATTCTGTAAAGGTTCTATAAAACACAACGGCAAAAAGGAATTAGCTGATATATCTGCTGATGAATTTAAAAAATGGACAATTGCCAAATGGGAAATTCCACCTGAAATGAGAATGAAAGAATTTGGACACCCTGCTATGTTTCCGGAAGAACTGGCGGAAAGAGTTATAAAACTATTTAGTTTTAAAGGTGATATAGTATTGGATCCATTTAATGGAGTGGGAACTACAAGTGTTGTTGCCAAAAAATTAGGAAGAATTTATGTTGGAATAGATATATCTGAGGAGTATTGTAGGAAAGCTATAGAGAGGATAGAGAAAGAAGAAAGAAAATTATTCTAATGGAAGATATAATAGACTTAATCATAAAGGGTTATGAGGATGTAGTAAAAGGTATTGAGGATAAGGCTTTAAGTTCAAAGAATAGAGCCTATGGAGGAATTATCAGAGCAGGAAAAGGTAAATTAGTAGAAACAATAGGAAAACTTTTATTAGAGGCAGCTGTAAAACAATTAGAAGAGGAAGGCACTAATATAAATGTTGATTTTAAAAACAACCCTATAAGAATTCCTCTTAAAGGGGACTATATAAGCAAAATAAAGAACAATGAAGTAAGAACTTATTTAGAACAAAATAGAGACAGAATATACTATGAGATAAAACCTGATTTACAGATTTATATAGATGGAAATTTCAAAATATATATGGAATGCAAAGCTTATACTGAAAATGCTATGCTCAAAAGAATTTTAGTTGATTGTTATCTTGTTAAACAAATCTTCCCAGATGCCTCATTCATCTTACTTCAATTGGAAAGTCAATTAGGCGGTGATTATTCTTGTAGTCTCACAGGTAAATTTGGAAGTGCCTCAACCCACACCTTACTTTCCTATTTTGATATAGATTTAAAAATTTTAACCTTACTTGAAGGTGAAAGAAAGGTTAATCAACCAATTCACAAACCTGAATTTTACAAACCTCTTAAAAGAGAAAGAATCATAGAGGCAATAAATTATTTTAAAAAATTATTAACTTTATAGCTTTTCTCTATGGAATATATAAAAATCCAAAAGTATAAGAAAAGATAATACCACTTAACGGAACTACTTCCCCCCTAGTATCAGTTGCTGACAAAGGCAACATTAAATCAAATTCAGGAACAAATTTAAATGAACCTTTACCAAGCGTAAATCCTAAAAATGCAGAAGGCATAAAAGCACTAGCGCTTCGTCTTAACCATTCATATTGTCCATATTTCTGTTCTTGATAACTAAATAAAAAGTATTGTATTTTAGTTCCTGCATAAATTCTTTTATTTCCAAAACTTAAACCAAAGAAGGATTGTAAGATGGTGAAATTTCTTATATTATCAATTTGAGCAGGCCAAAACCAAATAAGTGGTACCAAAGAACGGAAATCCTACAAATGAAAACCCTAAGTCCATATTATCTGACAAACCATATCTAAGATACAAAGCAGGAATACTAACAGGAATTACTACTAAATCATCAGAAAAAGCACCATATCCTGAAATTGAAAGTCCCCAACTCAATTCATCTTCCTTGGTTGTATAAGGTGTCTGGTAAGTTGCCAGGCTTACACAACCACTCAGGATAAGGAAAATTATAGCTCTTATACCGAAAATTTTAAAGCCTTACTTTCAGAGTAGAAAGAATTATTAAACAATGCCCTTTAAAATTTTCATTATGGTTCTCAAATTAGAAGAAGGAGAAAAGGCAAAAAGTTCAAAAGCAATAACCCTAGTTAAAGCAATAAGAGATGCTCTTGCAGAAGAAATGAGGAGAGATCCAAGAGTTGTAATTCTTGGTGAGGATGTTGGAAGAAGAGGAGGTGTATTTTTGGCAACGGAAGGTTTAATTGATGAATTTGGAGAAGAGAGAGTTATAGATACCCCCTTAACTGAAAATGGAATTATTGGTGCTGCAATCGGAATGGCACTTTATGGACTTAGACCTGTTGCTGAAATTCAATTTATAGATTTTGTTTATCCTGGTTTTGACCAAATTGTAAATGAAGCAGCTAAATTTAGATATAGGAGTGGAGGTCAATTTTCTGTTCCACTTGTAATAAGAGCGCCCTATGGGGGAGGTGTAGGAGGAGGACTATATCATTCTCAAAGTCCAGAAGCATATTTCATTCACACACCAGGTTTAAAGGTAATCATTCCCTCAACACCAAGCGATGCCAAAGGATTATTAAAATCTGCCATAAGAGACGATGACCCTGTTATATTTTTAGAGCCTAAGAAAATTTATATGTCAATAAAAGAGGAAGTTCCTGATGACCCAAACTTTACAATTGAAATTGGAAAAGCTAAAAAAGTAAGAGAAGGAAAAGATATTACAATAATTACTTATGGCTATATGGTTCATGTATGTTTAAAATCAGCGGAACTTGCTCAAAAAGAAGGAATATCGGTTGAAATTATAGATTTAAGAACACTTTTACCATTTGATAAAGATGCTATTTTAGAAAGTGTTTCAAAAACGGGAAGAGTTATAGTTGTAAATGAAGCGCCAAAAATATGCTCATTTGCTTCTGAAATTAGCGCTTTTATATCTGAAAGAGCAATAGAATATTTATTAGCTCCAATTAAAAGAATAACAGGTTTTGATACACCATTTCCATATGCTCAACAAAAATTCTATATGCCTAATGAATATAGAATTTTAAGAGCTATAAAAGAATTAATGGATTGGAAATGAAAAAAGCATATTACATAACATTTGGTTGTAAAACGAATTTTTACGATACGGAGCTTATAAAATCAAATCTTGAAAAAATTGGAATTATTGAAACAAATGATTTAAAAAATGCAGATTATATTATAATAAATTCTTGTGCTGTAACCCAAAAGGCAGAAAGAGATTCAAGACATGCTTTAAATAAAGCATTAAGAGAAAAAAAAGATAGTGCCAAAGTAATTTTTACAGGTTGTGTGGTAAAATTAAAAAAATTAAATTTGGCAGATTTTGAAGGCTCAATAAATGAAGTTTTAAAATTTTTCAATATAGAAAATCCTGAAAATTCAATTATTTATGATTATAAAAGCAGGACAAGGGCAACATTAAAAGTTCAGGAAGGTTGTGATTTTGTATGCTCATATTGTGCTATTAGGATAGCAAGAGGAAAAAGTAGAAGTAAAGAACTTGAAAAAATTTTTAAAGAAATGGAAATTTTAAATGAAAGAGGATTTAAAGAGGTTATGATTACAGGCATACAAGTTGGCGATTGGGGTAAGGAATGGAAATTAAATTTAGCTTATTTATTAAGAAATCTTTGTGAAAATTTTCCTAATTTTCGTTTTAGATTATCATCAATTTTACCACTTCACATAACTGATGAATTAATTGAATTATATTTAAAATATCCAAAAAATTTAATGCCACACTTTCACATTTCACTTCAAAGTGCTTCAAACAAAGTTTTAAAAGATATGAAAAGACCCTATACAATTGAAATTTACAAAAAAATTACTGATAAAATTTTAAATAAAATTGAAAATGTTAGTATTGGAACAGATATAATTGTAGGATTTCCAACAGAAACTGATAAAAATTTTTTAGAAACTTATAACTTTTGTAAGGAATTTCCATTTAGTTATATCCATGTTTTTGAATATTCACCAAGAGAAGGAACACCTGCTTATAATCTAAAATCCATAGTTCCAAATAGAATTATAAAAGAAAGGGTTAGAGCTTTATTTGAGCTATCAAAAGTTAAAAAATTTGAATATATGAAAAAATTTTTAAACAAGAAGCTTGAAGTTCTATTTGAAAATTATAAAAATGGTTATTGGATTGGAACAAGTAATAATTATCTTAAAGTTAAAGTTCAATCAAATGAAAATTTAAAAAATGAGATTTTTGAAGTACTTATAGAAAATATAGAAGGTGAGTATTTAGTAGGAAAAATATGAAATTTTACATAGATACGCATGCTCACTTAAATGACGAAAAATTATATAATAAACTAAATGAAATTATTGAAAATGCTAATAAAAATAATGTAAAAAGAATTTTTTGTGTGGGTTATAACATAGATTCTTCAAAAAAAGCTATTGAAATTTCAAATAAATATGAAACTATTTATGCTATTGTTGGTATTCATCCAAATAATATAAATGAAGATATTTCTGAAATAGAAGAGCTAATTGAAGAAAGAAAAGTTATAGCAATTGGAGAAATTGGAATTGACTTTTATTGGAATAAATTTGAAAAAGAAATTCAAATAGATGGATTTAAGAGACAAGTTGAAATTGCTAAAAAATATGACCTTCCAATTGTTTTACATTTAAGAGATAAAAAACATTCATTTGAAGTATTTGATATTGCTCTTGAAATTTTAAAAAACTATGAGTTAAAATCTGTTGTTTTTCATTCATTTAGTGGTAATGAAGAAATTGTTAAGAAAATTTTGGATAGAAATTACTTTATTTCATTTTCTGGAATGCTTTTATATAAAAATAAACACATTCAAGATGCTCTTAAATTAACAAATATGAAAAATGTTTTCTTTGAAACGGATAGTCCATATTTACTTCCACCACAACTAAATGAAGAATTCAATGAGCCTAAAAATGTTATATTAGTTTATAAGAAAGCAAGTGAAATTTTAAATAAACCATTAGATGAAATTATTGAAATTGCCTTTGAAAATGTTAATAATTGCTTTAATTTAAAAGAAATTGAAATGAAAATTTTATATGAATGGATTTATGATGATGAATCTTTAACAGAAAATTTAAGCGATGAAGAGGCTGAAAAATTTTTTGAAGAACTTGAAAATTTTATAAATGAGCTTTATAATGAAGGATTGACTATTGAGGAAATAAAAGAGAAAATAAGAAATGAAAAGAAGAAAGTTTAGAACCAATTTAAATAGCCTTCTTGTAATTTTTATAGGTTTTGTTATTGTTTTGACTTCTTCGCTTTTTAGAAGTTGTAAATTCAACGAAAAGCATGAAATAATTGAATCTTCAAGCTCAATAAAAGTTTTATTTACAAGATATGATGAAATTATTGAGAATATAAAATTTTATATTGATAATGCTAAAAATAGCATATATTTGGCAGTATTTGAAATTGGAAATGAAGAGCTTGCTAAAAGTTTAATAAATGCGAAAAAAAGAGGTGTTGATGTTAAAGTTGTAACGGATGAACAAAATGCAGATTATAAAGGATTAAGAAAAATTATTGAAAATAATATAGAAGTTGTTTTTCAAAATCTGCAAAGTTATATGCATCATAAATTTGCTGTTATAGATAGTGAAATTGTAATAACAGGCTCAATGAATTGGACAGATAATGATATATTTTTGAATGATAATAATGTAGTGATAATTCGCTCAAAATTACTTGCTAATAATTATTTAAAAGAATTTGAGCAAATGTTCAAATATAAAAAATTTTCAAGAGAAAAACAAAAAATAGGAAATAATATAATAATGATAGATGGAGTAAGAGTTGAAAACTATTTTTCTCCACAAGATAAGCCAAGTAAAAGAATTATTGAAATTATAAATGATGCTAAAAAAACTATTGATTTTATGGCTTTTTCTTTTACACATGACAGAATAGCAAAAGCTATTATTTCAGCTTATGAAAGAGGTGTTAAAGTTAGTGGTTTATTTGAAAAAAGACAAATTAGCAAATTTTCAGAATATGAAAAATTCAAAAATTTAAAAATGAATGTTTATATTGATAAAAATCCAAAAAATATGCACAATAAAGTGATAATAATTGATAGTTTCATTATAATAACAGGCTCTTATAATTTTTCTTCTAATGCTGATAATGATAATGACGAAAATGTTTTAATCATTTTTTCCAAAGAAATTGCCTTAAAGTATTTAAATTATTTTAATCGTTTAATTCAATAAGAAATTTTTTGTTAATTGCTCATCAGGTATTTTCTTTTCCAATGGTAAGTAAATTCTTACTGGAATTTCTAATTTTTTTAAATAACGAACCATAAGTGGTCCTACATCCCTCCATTCAAGACCACCAAGACCACACCCAAGTGCTGGAACTGCTAAGGATTCTATACCTTCCTTTTTATAATTCCTTAAAATCCACTTTAAACCTTCTTCTATGCCTTCAAGACTTGCTTTCTCTTTCCAGTGTCTTTTTGTAGGGAAAAGCAAAAACCAAGTATGTGAGTTATTTTCCGTTAAGGTTTTTGGTTCATCTGATAACACTTCATCTAATGACAATTCTCTTTTATATAAAAAAGGCTTCCCCAAATCCAACTTTTTTAATTTACATAATTCTTGATATTTTACATAAACATCAGGGAACTGATATTTTGCCCGTGAAGCGAGTCCCTTGCCCATAACACCTACTGTATTAACACTTATCGTTAATGTTTGCATTCTTGAAAAGAACATATCACCTTCAACAATTATTAAATTATTTGTAAGTCTAATTTCACGATTTGGCAAGAAAAATAATTTTGGCTCTAAAACGATGGAAATTTTTCTATTTTTAATAATTTTTTCAACATTTTCTCGTGCCTTATGAGTAGCAACATATAATTCTAAAATATATTTAAGTGGAACATATCTTTCAATTAAACATTCAGCCATAAGCTTTCTCTTTGAACCATCAAAATCAGACCACCAATCCTTATTAACTTCATTTCTTATTTTTTTTAGAATTTTCTTATAGTCTTTGTCATTTGAGGAGTAAAAATTTGTAAAATCACTTGCTGCATTTCCATCACTAATGTAAATATCTTTTCTATTTAAAATATCAGGTTTTACTCCAATAATAACTAACTGATTAACATCCACTTTTTCAAGAAAAATTATTCTATATAACATAGCATTTCTTGGTTGAAAATATAAATTGGCAAATTCTCCAAGAGGTTTATTTTTAATAAGTTTTTCTTGCCTTTTCTTAATAATTTCCTCACTATATATTTTTTTGTGTTTTAAATTTCTTCTTAAAACTTCATTATGAGATAATATCCCATTTTCAAGGATTGATTCCAGATTATCAATATGGGTAATATAATACAAACCTCTTAATTTCATAAATCAAAAATTTTAAAGTTTAAACTAAAATTTCCTAACAAAATCTTCAATATAAACAAATTTCAAATTAAAACTCTTTGCCAATTCTTCATCAACATTACTATCTCCAACAAAAAACGAATTTTTCAAATCTATTTTATATTTCCAAATAACTTTTTTTAGAAAATAATTTTTTGGTTTCCTACAAGGGCAATTTTCATTTGGATGATGAATACAATAAAAAACTTCTCTAAATTTTATAGGGTAAATTAAAGCTTCAATATATCTTTGAATTTCCATTAAATCTCTAAAAGAATAATATCCTCGTTTTATTCCTGATTGATTGCTTATTAAGAAAAACTCATAAGTTTTATAAAATTTAAGCAATTTCTCTTTTACACCTTTTTTTAATTTTATTTGCCAAGGATATTTTGGATAATGAGCATTTTCAATAATTGTTCCATCTCTATCAAGAATAATCGCTTTCATAAATTTTGCCTTCATTTACAATTTCAATATAAGACCATAAAACTGCTTTATCTTTTAAAATTTCTATGAATATTGGTTTTTCTGATTTTGGAATTACTTCAACATAATTCAACTTTTTTTCATTTGAGTAATTTAAGGCACAGGCTAATGAGCCTGTTGCACAACTCAAAGCTTCTTTTTTGTGTCCATATTCCCATGTCCTAACAGCAATTCTGCCTAATTCAATTTCACTATATATATTAAAATGCTCATCAGAATTTTTAAAAAATTCCATAGCTTCACTTTCCAAATCAAAATTATTTACATCTTCTATTCTTTTAACATAATGTCTAACACCAATTTCAAAGTTATCAAATTCCAAACCTACAAAAGCTTTATTTTCTTTAACTTCTTTAATGATTGTTTTTTTTATACCTACTTTTGTTTTAATTAACATTTCTTTTTTTTGATTTCCATGAATATAGCTTAAAAATGTAAGTGCTCTTATTGCATGACCACAAAATGGAACATCATAACCAAGATAATTTATATACAAAAATTCAAAATCCTGATTTTTAGATGGTAAATTTGTTATAATTCCATCTGCTCCTATATTTTTTCTATCGCATACTTTAACAGCAAAAGTATATGGATTTTCTATTTTTTTAAAGTCATCATAATTTATAGCAATAAAATCGTTTCCACAAGCATCCATTTTTTTATAATTAATCATATTTGAAAATTTTAAAGGGCTTTGCTACACTTCATCAAAAGTTAAATGTTAATCACTTTCTTTTCTTGGAATTTCAAAAATTTTATAAAGAATCTGTCTTATTCTGTCAAGTCTTTTGTCAGTATCTTCAAATCTTCTGTTAATATCTTGCCTTAAATCATCTATTCGTTTATTTAACAAATTTGAAACAATACTAATAAATACTATAAGACTTGTAATAATTGTTAAAGCTTGTATCCATTCCATAAGCTTAAAATTTTAAATCATATTTAAATAAAGCTTTGCTTTGTTCAATAATTCTGAAACTATTTATTTTCCCCACCCACCCTATAAATAAGCCTTCCGCTTAAAAATTCCCATTTTTATGCCTTGGGGGGCTTTAAATAAACAATTTCCTAAAATTTTCATAAATTATTGATTATTAATCACTTAACGCTATTTATTAGACAAAGCAATAAAGCTTTGGTTGTTTTTCAAATAACACCCTTGCTTTAAAATTTTAGAAATTGATACTATTCATTTTTTTAATTTTCGCTTTAATAAGTTGTCAAAAAATTGAAATTCCAAGTGAAGAATTTAGTAAGTTTTTTGGTGTTATTACATTGAATCCAAATAGCTTTTTTTCAAATGGTGGATATCTAAACGAGGGAGATACGATTGATTTTGGATTTTATGCTACTGAAAACAATATATTGAAATTTTTTATTGCTGATGAAGATAATTTTAATAAGTGGAAAAATAATGAGAATGCACAATTTATTATAAGTTATGATAATATCAGAGAAATAGATTTAAAACAGCCTATTTTAAAATCGGGAAAGTACTATGTCGTTATTTTAAATTCAGACACAAAGCAAAAAGTTTTTATAAGAGCTAAAAAGTTATGATTTTTTTAATTTTATCTCAAATAATAGAAGATGAATTTATTATTAGATTTAAAGACAACTTTTCAAAGGAGCTTTTTGTGAAAAAATATAAGAACATTATAAAAAAGGAAATTTATGGTTTGAATGCAGTTGTAGTAAAAACAAAAGATATAAACAAAATTGAAAAAAATTCAAGTATTGTTTATATCCAAAATGCCATAAATTATAGAATAACATTTATTCCAAATGATTCACTTTTCAGAAAGTATCAATGGAATGCTTATGTAACATATTTAGATAAGGCTTGGGATATTACGAAAGGCTCCCAAACTATTGGAATTGCTATTATAGATCAAGGTGTAGATTATGAGCATCCTGATTTAATTGCTCAATTTGACCCATCAAATAAAGGTTATGATTTTATAGATAATGATAATGACCCATTACCTAATAAAAATATAACAACAGAAATACATGGAACGCATGTAGCAGGAATAATCTCAGCAACTATGAATAATTTTATTGGAGTTGCTGGTGTTGGTAATTTTAGGTTATATTCATATAGAGCCTGTGATACTATTGGAAATTGCTCAGATTATAATATTTCAAGTGCTATTATTATGGCTTCAAAGAATCCAAATGTTAAAGTTTTAAATTTAAGTCTTGGAAGTCCTATTGGCTCAAATACAATTAAGGAGGCTATTGATACTGCTATTAAATACAATAAAATTATTGTAGCTGCTGCTGGTAATGATGGAGGATTTGTTAATTATCCTGCTGCTTATGATAGCGTTATAGCTGTTGGTGCTTGGGATACAACAAGTCAAAAAGCAAGTTTTAGTTCTTGGGGTAAAGAACTTGACATTATGGCACCAGGTGTATGGATAATATCTACAATTAATTCAAATTTACAAGCTACAAATAGTTGTGGAATGAATGAAGTTTTAAAAGGTTATGCTTGTTTATCAGGCACTTCTATGGCAACACCTTTTATATCAGGTGTGATTGGTTTAATTTTATCAATAAATCCTAATTTGAATTTTAATCAAGTAAAAGATATTTTATGCTCAACAGCAGAAGATGTTGATTTGGTAGGATTTGACGAGAGAACGGGTTGTGGTTTAGTTAATGTTTATAAAGCTATTAGAAAAGCTCAGCAATATCAATAATTTTATTAAATGCTTCTTTTTTTAGGCTTGAATTTCCAATAAGAAGACCATCAATATAATGTTGTGAAAGCAAGCTATAAGCATTATTTTCATTTACACTTCCACCATATAAAACATTCAAATTTATAATTTCCTTTATAAAATGATGCATTTCATTAGCATCTTCAGGTTTAGCATTTATACCTGTTCCAATAGCCCAAACAGGCTCATAAGCAATTTTTAAATTTTTAAAATTATCAATTCCTTCAATAGCACTCAAAACTTGCCTTTTAACAACTTCAAAATGTTTTTTACTTTCTCTTTCAGATAATGTTTCACCAACACATAAAATGACATTTAAATTAAAGCTTAAAGCTTTTTTAATTTTCTTATTTATAACTTCATCCGTTTCATAAAAAAATTTTCTTCTTTCACTATGACCAATTAAAACATAATCTAAATTACAACTTTTTACCATAGGAGCAGATATTTCTCCTGTAAAAGCACCAAATTCTTCATAAAATACATTTTGAACACCAATTTTTATATTTTTATCTTTTAATAATTCCTTGATTTTAAGAGCATAAATGCTTGGAGGAAATAAAATAATTTCATTTTTATTAGAAGTTTTAATAGAAATGGCTAAATCTATTGCTTCATTTAATGTTAAATTCATTTTCCAATTCCCTGCTATAACTTTCATAAGATTTGAAATTTTAAAGTGGATCGTCCAATAATTCTGAAACTATTTATTTTTCTTGATTTTCCCACCCACCCTGAAATTAAGCCTTCGGCTTTAAAATTCCCTATTTTTCGGCAGGGGGCTTTCGCCCCCTAATAATCCCCCATAAAATCTATAATTTCATTAAAGATTTGATAAGTTATTGATAATTAATCACTTAACACTATTTATTGGACAAGGCAAGTAAGTTTTGCTTTAAATCAAGTATTCTGAGCCTCTTTAAATTCCCTAAGCAAACTTTAAAATTTTCAAAATGTTGAACTTTTTTCTAATTTTTGAAAAAGATACAATAAAAGAATATAAATTACAAGAGCAAGTTGTAATTTCAGAAAAATTGGAAAATTATAATTATGAAGTTAAAAATCCAAGTTTAGACAAATTGCTTTTAAAATCAAATACAAGTGATATTGAATTTAATCCAGCAGGTTTAAGTATATCAATTCTTGGAATTCCTTCAAAATTTACAAATGTTTATATTGATGAAAACGAGATAATTGGAAGAAAATTTGAAACTATTGATATTTTAACAATTCCTTTAAATTCAATTAGAGAGATTAAATTTAAGGGACTTGATGTTTTCTTAAAAACACATGATAATTATGCTAATTGTTTTTTAAAATCAAATGGAGGATATGGAGCCAATTTATTTTATGGTAATGAAAAAATGAAATTTAAAACTTCATTATCAAAAGACATTTTTAGTTATATAAAAAGTTATTCAATTTACAATAAGTTTAGTTTTAATAAGTTTTCAGTTTCTTATATTTACAATCAGAGAGAAACACCATTTAATGAAATTTTTTCTGATTTTAGAACAATTTTCAATTTCTATAAACTAAATTTTCAATTTTATAAGCACTTCTATAATTTTAGAGATGAAAATATAAACTTTAATGAAGAATTTTTTATAAAGTTTCAAAATGATTATAAAATTGTTAAAAATTGGGGCTATTTTAAAATAGATTATGGATTTTATAATGACTATTTAAAAGGGAATAATCTTTTAAATGATGTTAATTTTACAAGGTCTTTATTTTCTTTTGAGTTTTATAGAATTTTTTTATTTAAATTGGGTTTTGAGAATTTTGAGCCACATTTTAATTTTGAATATAAAAATTTTAATTTATTTCTAATATCTCGTTATCCATCTGCGAAAGAATTATTTATGAAATTTTATTACCCTGAATTGGGTTATGGTGTTATTGGAAATAGTAAATTGAAAAGTGAAAAACTAATTGGAATTAATTTCAATTTTTGGAATTTTCTTTTAAATTATAGCAAAATTTTTAATTATATTGGATTTTATAATTTAGGTTATCAAAACAATTTAATTTTATGGACTTATGAAAATTTAGAAAATATTGAAGTTTATAGTATAAGTTTTCAAAGGGATTTTAAAATTAAGGATTTTATAATAGAATGCTCATTTTTCATCGGTAAAACACCATTAGATATTCCGCCTTATAAATTTAATTTAAATGTAAATTATAAAATTTTAAAAATTGAATTTTGGTCAAAAGCAAAAACACAATTAACTCCAAGTTTATATTCATTTGATTTAGAAATGAAAACAAAGTTTATAACTTTTAAAATTACTGATTTATTAGATAAAACTTCATCTGTAAATCTTCCATACTTTACAGGAAGAACATTTACTATAATTTTAGAAAAAAATTTTAAAAATTGAATTTTTTTTGTGCTTTAAAATTTTCGTTATGAGAAAAATAACCTTCTTGATTTTAAGTTTGACACTTATATCTTGTAGCAAGAAAAGCTCCGAACCAACTCCCCAATATTCAATAAAAGTTGGTGATAGTTGGCTCTTTCAAAGACAAAGAAACAGCTCAACTGATACATTCAAACTTATAGTAAGACCTGAAACTACAATAAATAATATAAAATTCTATCCACTACTTGATACTACTTCAAACCAAAGTGTCGCTTACATAAACGCTTCCGATTCCATAATTATCTCAATTCCTTTGAATTTCCAAAGTCAAGTTTATTATATAACTTCAAGATTAATTAGAGCTAATGTAAATGCTAATGACAGCTGGTCTGATACTACAATTATATCTACTCAAATAAAAATTGTTGTAAATACGAAAGTTGATTCAGTTAATGTTCAAGAAAATGTTCCTGCTGGTACATTTTCAGTTACAAAAGTTAAGCAAGATTATATATATTTCCATGAGGGTTTAACACCACCCGAAGGAATGCTACTTTTTTCACAATCTGTTAGTATAAATAAGGATGTTATATTTGTAAGAATTAAGGGTAATTCCTATTATCCAAGTCCTACAAGTGAAGATGATAAACTTATAAAATACACAAAAGCTCCATGAATAGGTTTTGGGGACTTTTTGTCCCCTTTATTTTAATATCATGCGCTAAAAAGCAAAGTGAATTTAATGACTTTGGAAATTACGATTTAAAATATCAAGAATACTACTTTAATGTAAAGACAAAAAAATACACAAATAATCCCAATGATGAATGGCACTTAAAATTTATTGCTACTAATTTGGAAGTTGATTTTGATTTAGGAGATGGATTTGTTCTTGGAAGTGTTCCAAATCCTACAATTTTATTAAATGAGAATGTAAAAGCAAGTTTGGATGGAATAAATTATAAAAATGATGAATATGTAAGAGCATTAGATAAAATTTATTTAGACAGCATATATATTTTTAAGACAAGGAATAGAAAATTTATAAAAGTTAAATTTATTTCATTTTCAGATAGTGTTAAATCTGTTGTTAATGATAGTATAAATTTTTCATTTCCAATTGGCTCTTATGTTGATTTGGAAAATTTAAAGTATAAAAATAACACTTATTATAGAGATTCTACTTGGGATGTTTATATAAATGGTCAAAATGATGTAAAATTAAATATATGGGGAATAGGGAAATTCCCCGTTAAAGTTGGAAAGGATACAATTGATATTTATATTAAAGAAACTTTACCATCAGGAATTGATGTTTTTAGATTGAAAGGTGAAAATGAAGATAATGATAGTTTTAAAACAGATTATTATAACTCTTTAATTGGTGATGAATGGTGGAGTGATTATAATTTAAGTGTTCATACATTCGTTAGTAAGAGCTTAATTTATTATTTAAAGCTACCTGATAGTTCAGTTTATAGAGTTAGGATTACTGAATATAATAAGGGCTTTGTTTTAGTTGAGGTTTTATAGAATTCCCTCTCTTAAAATATCATGCAAGTGTAAAATGCCTATAAGTTTATTATTTTCATCCAAAACGAGCAAAACAGTTATCTTATATTTTTCCATTAGGTTTAACGCATCTGCTACGGTCTCGTTGTATTTTATTGTCTTTGGATTTTTAGTCATAGCACTTTTAACACTCCCATTATTTAAATCGTTTCCTTTTTCAATATATCTTCTTAAATCACCATCAGTGATTATACCTATTAAATTTTGATTTCTATCTAAAACTGCTGTTGCCCCAAATCCTTTACTTGTTATTTCAATTATTGCTTCCTTCATAGTCATATCTTCATAAACAATGGGAACTTTTTCTCCTGAATGCATAATATCCATAACCTTCTTTAATCGTTTTCCTATTAATCCACCGGGATGAAGCTTAGCAAATTGCTCTTTTGTAAAACCTTTAAGCTCCATTAAGGTTATAGCAAGAGCATCTCCGAGAACTAAAATAGCAGTTGTTGAAGAAGTAGGAGCAAGATTGAATGGACAAGCTTCCCTTTTAATTTTTATATCTATTACTACATCACTCTTTTGAGCAAGTGTTGAATTGATATTCCCTGTTATACAAATTATTGGAACATTTAAGAATTTTAAATATGGAATGATATTTATAATTTCTTCTGTTTCACCACTATTTGAAATAATAACTAAAACATCCTCCTTATCAATAATTCCTAAATCTCCATGAATTGCTTCTGCTGGGTGTAAAAAGATAGATGGTGTTCCTGTGCTTGAAAATGTTGAAGAAATTTTTCTTGCAATATGCCCTGACTTACCAATACCTGTGAATATAACTTTACCCTTACAATTATATAAAATCTCAATAGCTTTTATAAATGAATGATCTAAGCTTTCTTTTAAGTCAAATAATGTTTCAAGCTCAATATCTATTGTTCTTTTTGCTATATTTAGAATTTCTTTTTCATTCAATAATTTCATATATTAAGGGCAATTGTTGAACCTTTCTCTTTACAATTTTATAAGAATTTTCTAAAATTTCAACAGCTTGATTTAATCTATTTTCATCATTTGCCCTTACTTCAAATATAATATCACCTTCATCTACTTTATCTCCAATTTTCTTATTAACAATAATTCCAACCTTATGATCTATAACATCATCCATTTTGCTTCTTCCTGCACCTAATATCTGAGAAGCAATTCCAATTTTATATGTCTCAAGTTGAGAAATATATCCATTTGTTGATGCTGTTATGTGATATACGTACTTTGTCCTTATAAAATCATCAGATAAAATATAATTCCAATCACCACCATGAGCTTCAATCATTCTTCTTAATCTTCTTAGGCCATCACCATTATATAAATTATTTTTTAGTTTCTTATAACCCTCTTCTGGACTTTTAACTACCTCAACAGCATATAACATGTAGCTACCAAGCCTTAATGTCAATTCCGTAGCATCACTTGGTCCATTTCCTTTTAGTATATCAATAGCTTCTCTTACTTCTAATGCATTTCCTACTGCCTTACCAAGCGGTTGCTCCATGTTTGTAATTAAAGCTATTATCTTTTTATCCATTTTTTTGCCAATCTCTACCATTAACATTGCTAATTCTTTTGCTTCTTTTAATTTTGGCATAAATGCACCAGAACCGACTTTTACATCAAGAACAATAGCATCAACACCTTCAGCAAGTTTTTTACTTAATATACTTGAAGCAATTAAAGGAATGCTTTCAATTGTGCTTGTAGCGTCTCTTAAAGCATAGAATTTCTTGTCAGCAGGAACAAGTTTATCAGTTTGTCCTATTATTGAGCAACCAACATTTTTAACAACTTCTTTAAACTCTTCAATTGATAGATTTGTTCTATATCCTCTTATTGATTCAAGTTTATCTAAGGTTCCACCTGTATGACCTAATGCTCTTCCAGATATCATAGGAACATATACTAAATTTGTTGAAGCTACAAGAGGAGCAAGAGCTATTGAAACCTTATCACCCACACCACCTGTTGAATGTTTATCAACTGTTGGTTTTTTTAGGAAACTCCATTCAAGCGTTTCTCCACTTTTTATCATAGCTTCTGTTAGTGCCGTTGTTTCATTTAAATCCATTCCTCTGAAATATATAGCCATAAGCAAAGCGGATAATTGATAGTCAGGAACTTCTCCACTTAAAGCACCCTTTACGATGAATTCTATTTCTTTTTTCCCAAGTTTCTCACCATCTCTTTTTTTCCTTATAATATCAATAGCCCTTATCATGACTTTATTTTCATTTGAACACCAAGCGACATTCTTATAATTTCACTTATTTGCTCTTCAACAGGAACTTTATGCTTAGGGTCAAAGCTCAATAGAAAGAATAATGGATTAGTACTTTCATAAACTATTATTTTTGTTCTATGATCAAAAAACTTTTCATAATCATCTTCAATAATTACAAGTCCATAATTTTTTTCTTCATATAGTTTTTTTATAATTTTTTTTATTTCATTTGGTTCGGATGGCGTTATATAATCTACGCCCACAAGCGAAAATCCGCTTTTGAATTCAGCAGGTCCTATTACAAGAACTTTTTGTTTCAAAGTTTGAAAATTTTAAAGCATAAGTTATCTGTGTTGTTGCCTTGTCCGGTAATTCTGAAAGTATTTATTTTTCTTCATTCCTAATAAATTCTTTCAGAATATC
>JAVVGK010000014.1:0-21362 GCA_032249175.1 Candidatus Hydrothermia bacterium
GTTCCAAAAATTGTTAAAATTGAATTATTGAAGAAGTTTGGCTTAAGATAGCCAAGAAAAATATAATAAAATAAAAAAGCAAAAATTTATGCTTTAAAATTTTAATCTTACTCTCAAAACTTCAGTTCAATCAATTGGAGTTCCCTGAGAGTAAATAGAGAAAAAGGAGGGTGCATATGTTTATATCTCTGATCGCAAGCATTAGCTTGCCTACGCTTTTTGTTGAAAATAGGGGACAATTTGAAAATAATGTCCTCTATTATTCTTATAGTGGAATCTACATAATGAAGGATGGTTCAATTCAAATAAAAAACTCAAAACTCTATACAAAACCTAAATCCATAGTTCCTGAATATCAAGAAGGCTATTTGAATTTTCCTGATAGGAATATAAATAATCTGAAACTTTACAAAAGCATAAGACTTAAAGAAATTCAAAAAGGTGTTGATCTTGTTATAAATGCTCCAAATAGTGATAAATTTGAATTCTATCTTGAAGTAAAACCTAATGCTAAAATTAAAGAATTAGCATTTCAAAATCTAAAAGAAATAAAATTTGAAGAATTTAGAGCATTTTCTGGCACTAATGAAATTCCCATAAAACCCATAATGAAAGATGATATTTTATCTTTTGAAATTGGGAATTACGATAAAAGTAAGACACTTATTATAGATCCTGTTGCTATGTTAATTAGTCCTCATGATGATGTTGTTTTTGGTGTTGATTTTTATAATAATGAAGTTTTTGCTGTTGGTTGTACTAATGGATTGAGTGCTTTTGGCTCAACGCCAAGAGATTCTTTTGGAGGTGTTGGTGCTGGATATTATGATGTATTTATCGTTAAATTAAATTCAAATTTATCTACTCATTTACAAACAACAATTATTGGAAGTTCAAATGCTAAAAATGATTGTGCTTATGGCATAAAGTTAGATGATTATGGTAATGTTTATGTTGTAGGAATGACGGAGGATGGGAATAATTTTGGGATTTTTCCGCATGTATTTGGGAATCCAGGTCAAGAGGATGTTTTCTTAATAAAACTAAACAATTCATTAACTTCTATTCTTTATAATGATGTTTTTGCTTCCCCAAATAATGATGTTGGTTATGCTCTTGATATAAAAAATGGATGGGTTTTTATTACAGGATATACTGATAATTCTCCTCAATTTACTAATATAACTCCTAATGTTTTTGGAACTTTAGGATTGAGAGATGCTTTTGTTATTTCAGTTGATACATTTTCCCTTATTCATCCATTTTTTGCTATTATTACTTCAAATGATAGTGATGTTGGAAAATCTATAAAAGTAGATGGAAATGGAGATGTTTTTATTGGAGGCTTGACGAAAAATTCATCAAACTTTGCTCCTAATAGAATAGTTTTTGGAACAACTGGAAACTTGGATGGATTTATAACAAAACTTGATTTTAGTTTAGGTAGCCATTTAGGAACAGCAATTTTCTCAAGCTCATCAGATGATTATATTAATACAATATTTATTGATACAATAAATTCAACCATATTTTTTGGTGGATTGACAAAAAATTCTTCTAATTTTGTTTGTACTAATTGTCAGTCGGTTTATGGAACACTTGGTGGCGTCTCAGATGCCTTTATTGGAAGGATAGACAATAACTTCACTCCTGGTAATGAAAAAATCGCTATTTTAACAAGTCAAGGACAAGGCTTAGGTTCTGATAGTGAAGCAGTTAATGGTATTTATATTCTTCCTTCCAATCAAATTGTTGCTGTTGGTTATACTCATCATTTACAAACATTTACACCAAATCAAACAATAATAGGAACAACAAGTGGTTCTGGTCAATTTGATGCTTTTTTAGTAAGACTAAATAGCTCCTTGAATTCATTCTATCAAACTTATGCTTTTGCTTCAAGTGATAATGATTTTGCAACTTCAATTGTAGTAGCAAGCACTGGTGTTGCTTATATTGGAGGAAAAACAATTTATGGGAATAATTTTTATTGTAATAGTTGTCCTTCTAAATATGTTTATGGCTCATTTATGAGTGCACTTGATGGTTTTGTTGTTCTTCAAGATATTATTCTCTCAAATCCAGAAAAAATAGAAAATTCATTTAAATTTAAAAATGGTTTCTTTTATTTGAATTTAAATAAACCTAATTATGTTGGATATGAGATATATGATTTAAATGGAAGATTAAAGAATTACAAATCCTTAGGTTATTTAACAGCAGGTAGCTATAAATTTCAGATAGATTTAAAAGGAAGTTTTATTATTAAGTTAAGAATAGGTGATGAAGTTTATATAAAGAAGGAGGTTTTAAGATGAGATTTTTATTATTTTTTGTGGCAATGATGGGGATAGGCTATTGTGCCGATTCCCTTAACATAACAAAAATTTTTAAATATAATAAATTCCTTTCAAATACAAGAAATGTGATAAAATATAATAATTATCTTTTTGTTGCTACTGATTATGGATTAAGAATAGTAGATGTTAGTAATGTCAATAATCCAATTCTTCTTAACTATTTGGAGAAAAATCCAAAATCTCTTAAAAGTTTAAAAATTTATGGAAATTATTTATTTGCTAATTCAAATTTTGGTTTTGATGTTTATGATATTTCAAACCCTACAAATCCTACAATTGTGTTTAATTACTCAGGAGGATTCACAAATGATTTTAGTATAGAAATATCAGGTTCTTATTTATATTATTCTAATTATAGTAATGGTATCAAAATTTTTGATATATCTAATCCTTCAAATCCTTCTATTGTTGGCTCTATCCCTGCTGGAATTAATTTTTATTCAACTTATGTTTCAGGAAATTATCTTTTTACTTGCTCTAACTGGGGTCTTAGAATTTATGATGTATCAAATCCGGCAAATCCAACATTTATTTCATCAATCTCAAATCCTTGTCATTATGTTATCGTTAGTAGTAATTTAGCGTATGCTTTGAATGATAATGGACTTTACATAGTGGATGTTTCAAATGTGAATAGTCCAAGTTTGATAAGTAGTTTAAATATTCCTTATCCTATAAGCGGTATTAAATCAAATAATTATCTTTATGTTATGAATGGTAAATCAGGCATAAAAATTGTTGATATCTCAAATCCTAATTCACCTTCATTAGTTTCCTCATTTAATACCAACGGCTCAGCAATTTCCGGCTTTTTGGACAATAGCACATTATATTTAGCTAATTATAATGGCATAAAAATTATAAATGCTTCAAATCCTTTAAATTTATCGGAAATATCAAGTTATAATATATATGGTTTTTCCAAGAAAGTATATTTTCATAACAATTACATTTTTACAATAGACGACAATGATAATGTGACATCTTCTAGTGGAATGAGGATTTGGGACATAACGAATCCTTCTAATCCTGTCATAAAATCAAATTTCAAGAGAGATACTTTTTTGAAAGAAATTGATTTTTATAATAACTTTGCTTATTTGGTTTATTATGACTCCTTAATTATTTTGGATATTTCAAATGTAAATTCACCTGCTATTGTAAATTCAATCCCTTCACCAGTTTTTTATCATATTGTAATTTCAAATAATTATTTATATGCTTTTGACTTCCCTAATTTTAAAGTTTATGATATTTCAAATCCTTCAAATCCAAATCTGATATATGGCAATTATTTACCTATTAGTTATGTTTTTGATGCTGTTGCTAATAATAATTACATTTATGCTATTGTACAATATGGTACTGAACGTTTCTTCTACATAATAGATATTTCAAATCCAAGTAGTCCATTTTTGGCAAGTTATAAACAGATTTTATTACCTGGAAATTTATCTATTTTAAATAATAGAGCTTATTTATCCGAAGGTGCTTATTTTTATAATAGTGGTTTGAGAATTTTTGATATTTCAAATGTAAATAATGTTTATCAGATTGGATATTATAACACACTTTTTCCTGCTCAAAGTACTTATCTATTTGGAGATTATGTATTTATAGCAAATGGCTATGGTGAAATTAGTGTTATTAATGCGAGCAACTTGAATAATATATCAACAGTTGCTTATTATAGAGATAGTTCATTTGTAAATTCCGTTTTCTTTCTGAATGGATATATTTTTAGTGCGAATGGTATTGAAGGTTTAAGTGTTTATAAATTAAATATAACTAATAAAGAAGAAAATGTTGCTATAATTAAAAAAGGAGCAATTCAATTTTTATCTGATGGCTATTATAAAATTTATACTATTGATGGTAAAATGATAAAGAGTGGTTATTCAAAGAAAAATGAGAAGCTATCATTAAAGCCTGGAATTTATATTGTAAATTTAAATAAAACAGTTAGGAAGGTGATTATTCAATAATAACTTGTCAAATTGAAATAAAAGTTGTTATGCTTTAAAATTTCAAGCTTACAAACGGGCCCGTAGCTCAAGTGGCAGAGCAGCGGACTCATAATCCGTGGGTTGTAGGTTCGAGTCCTACCGGGCCCATATGCTTTGGTTATTAAGCTCAATAATAATTAATAAAAATGTTTCAAAAATAGCAGATGGTTATTACTATATGGTTTTTAAAGGAACTGCTGATAAGATGTTTATTGCTAATGTTATGAAGGGAAATATAAATGATAATGCTTGTGAAATTCCTAATATGAATATAAAGTTAAATGTAGATGGAAAAATTATTGATTGTATTTACAAGCCTACGAAAAATTTAAATGAATTTGAAATAGTAATTTATTATAGAAAATAAATTGATTACTGCTGTTGAAATTGAAGCAAAGGCAAAGGAATTAAAAAGTAAAGGTTATCCTGTCGTTTCATTAGCAATTGGTGAGCCAGATTTTCCTGTTCATGAGAATATAAAAAAATCAATAAATAAAGCGATATTAGAAAATAAAAATTACTATCCTAATCCACAAGGTGTTATTGAATTAAGAGAAGCAATAGCAGAATATGAAACGAAAAGAAAAAACATTCATATAAATCCTGATGAAATTTTAGTAACAGCAGGGGGAAAGCCAGTTATATTTTATACAATTTTTTCACTTTGTAATAATGATGATGAGGTTATTTTATTTGAGCCATATTATTTGGTTTATCCCTATTGGTGTAAAGTTTTAAATATAAAGTATCATACTATTAAATTAAATGAAGATGGATTAATTCCAAAAGACCAATTATTAAAGCATTTAAATAACAGAACAAGGCTACTAATTATTAATTATCCAAATAATCCACAAGGAAGTTTAATGTCAAAAGAAAATTTAGAATTATTGTTAGAAATCCTTGATAAATATCCAAGAATTTATATTTTATCTGATGAAGTTTATTCTGAATTAGTTTATGAAGGAGAGCATATTTCAATTTTTAGTTATAAAAAGGATAGAGTTATTCTTTTAGAGAGCTTTTCAAAAACATTTTGTATGACAGGTCTTAGACTTGGTTATGGTATATTTCCAAAAGAAATTATAAAAAGTTTAGTAACATTTAATTCAAACTTAATAACAGGACCAACAACACCTGTTCAATATGGTGGAATAACAGCGCTAAAAGATAATGAAGTTAAAAATTATGTTAATTTCATGAGAGAAGAATTTAAGAAAAGAAGGGATTTTGTTTATGATAAACTAAAAAATTTCATTAAATTTAAACCAAAGGGAGCATTTTATTATTTTATAGAGATTCCATATGATAGCTTGGAGTTCTGTAATAAAGCTTTAAATGAAAAATTTTTAGCATTAACACCAGGTTCTTTATTTGGAGATAGTTTTAAAAATTATGTTAGAATTTCATTTGCAAATTCAATAGAAAACTTAGAAGAAGGTTTAAATAGATTTTTAAGTCTTTTATGAAACTTATAGCAATTACAGGAAATGCAGGAAGTGGCAAAACAACAATTTCAAATATATTAAAAGAAAAGGGTTATTGTGTAATAAATGCTGATGAAGTTGTCCATAAATTATTACAAACAGAAGAAGTTAAAAATTTTATTATTGAAGCTTTTGGTGAGCAATTTCTTGATAGAAAAAAATTATCAGATTATTTATTTAAAAATCCAACAGAAATGGATAAATATGAAAAATTTATAAGAGAAAAAGTAATTAAGGCAATAAATGAAGAGATTTTAAAGCAAAATTGTGAAATAATAATTATTGATGCTGCTTTAATTTTTGAATATAAACTTGAATATATGTTTGATAAAATAATTTGTGTTATTGCTGATGAAGATAAACTAATTGAAAGATTAAAAAGTAAAGGATATAGTGAAGATACTGCCAAGTTAATTTTATTAAGGCAAATGCCTCAAAAAGAAAAAGCTAAAAGAAGTGATATTGTAATTGAAAATAATGGAACTATTGAAGAACTTAAAGAAAATGTCTCAAAACTTATTCTCAATCTCATTTAAATCAATTTCATAAATAATTCTTTTATTGTTATGGTCAAAGTTTGGATTTTTAAGAGATAACAATTTTAAGATAATTTCATCATCAGATAATTTACTATATTTTACAGCAATATTAAGAATTTCATTTAGGAATCCTTCAACTTCAAATATATGTTTTTTATTATTAATGGATTTTAAAATTAGCTCCATATCTTCATAATTTAAACTTTCAATAATATCAGGTATGCCATTTATAATAATTTCATTTTCTTTTGCTATTACACTAAATCCATAAACTTTTAGGATTTTTAGGCTTTCATCTGAGAGTTTTATTTTAAATGTATAAGGGAATGTTAGCATTTGGGTTTTATATTGTTTGCTTAAAAGTTTTTGAAAGTAAATTTTTCTTAATGCTCTTTCTCTGTGAATAATTAAGATGTTATTTTTTGAAATTGTTGTTATGAATTTTGGTTTGCTTTCTATATTCGTTTGATTACTTATTTGTATATGCTTTGGTTTAATTTTTATATCTTTATTTTCACTTATAAACTTTTTCAGCTCATTATATATGTTGATATTTTTTGAAAATTTCACTTCAAGTTTTTTTGGATGGACATTAACATCAACATCCTTTGGATTTACATTTATAAACATAATATAATTTAACTTGCTTAAAATTTGTGAAATTTTATTATCAACAACAGGTCTTAAATTGACAAAAATTCTATTTTCAGGAATTTTTTCAAAAATATATAATTCTATTGAAAATTCAGGAGTTCTTAAAACTTTTTTTTGGAATTCTCCAAATATCATTTTTATTCTTTCATCTCTATTATTAGTTTTTTCAAAAATTAAATGTTTATTTGATATGTTTAACTTAAAGGTTATTTTCTCAAATGCTAAAATATAATTTAAAATCACATTTTTTATTTTTTTCATTTCTGTTTTTGAGCTTGAAAGAAAATTTCTTCTAATTGGAACATTAAAAAATAAATCTTTAACAATAATTGTAGTTCCCTTATTACAATAACAATTTTTAAAATCAATTAAATTTCCACCTTCAAACTTTGCTTCATATCCTTCATTACCATTAACACTACTTCTTATTATCATTCTTGAAACACTTGAAATTGAATGTAATGCTTCTCCTCTAAATCCAAATGTTTTTAAATTAAACAAATCTTCAAATGAGCTTAATTTACTTGTCCAATTTTTTTTTGTGATATTTAATAAATCTTCCTTTTCAATGCCTTCACCATTATCCTTGATTTTAATAAAACTTAATCCCTTTCCCTTTACTTGAATGATGATTTCAGAACTATTGGCATCTATGGAATTTTCAATTAATTCTTTAATTGCATCAGATGGACTATTTATTACTTCTCCTGCTGAAATTTTATTTATTACATAATCTGGAAGTTTTTTTATTTTCATTTAAAATGCCCCACCAAAAGGTGGGGAAATTATTTCTTTAAGAAGAATTTTAAGACCTCTCCGAGCTCATTATAAACATATTGATTATGCGTTGCTGGAAAGTTAAAAGCATCAGTTGAGCCATCTAAAATTTTATAATAAACAAATTGATTTATATCTTTATTTTTTGACTGATATTTATTTTTCATATATTCATAAAGAACAGAATCCATATTAAATATAACATATTCTAAATCTTGTCCTGCTCCTTTTCCTGTTGAAATATAAACCTTTATATCATTATCCACAAGCGAATTGGATTGTGGAAGATTATTAGCATACCAAGTTAAAATATCATTTCTTAAAAGCCAAGCAAAAATTAGTGTTGGTTGAATAATGTTATTTAAGTCTTTGGTTATAGGAAGATATAAACCTATACAATTTGCTCCTAAAACAGAGATAATATATGTTGAATCTTGATTGAAATTTAAACAATTATCAAACTTTGGAGAGAATGCTACTGATAAAGCGATTATGAAGTTAGAAAATGATTTAACCCTAACTGCTCCTTTTCTATATACTACAATAGTTGTTTTTATTACACTATCTGGTGTTATAATAGTAGTATCTTTCTTATAAACAACATTTTGAATGTCAGGAATTTTTAAAAGTAAAGCCATTGTATCAAAACCATAAGGAAATCTTGAATTTATATAATAACTATAAATTGTTGTTTGTGTAGTATAATCAAGTTGATTATTCTTAAATATACTATCGTATTTTACCCAATAAAGTGAATCGTTTATTTCACTTTTTAGAACATTTTTTACAAAATTTTGTGCCGTAGGATCAGTAAATACACCAAATCCAAGAGGACCACTAATTGAAGCAACACCTTTAAATAAATCTGGTCTGTCATGAGCAATTCTCATAGCACCATATCCACCCATAGAATAACCTGCTATATATCTTATTCCATTTAGTTTTTCTTTCTTAATTATAATATTTTCAACTTGTGGAATAACTTCTTCTATTATATAGTCCTCGTACTTGCCAAAAACATTTATATTATTATTTGGGTCAATTGAATTTACATAAAAACTTCCTCCAAACGGATTTTTTCCATTTACAAAAACAAGAATTGCGGGATTAATCTCATTTTTTGAAATAAAATAACTCATAATTGTTCCAAGGTCATAGACAACTTTATAGTAATTGTAATCTGCTCCAAATGGATGTAAGAAGTAAATTATAGGATACTTGATAGTAGTATCCTTAGGTTCATAATTAGGTGGATAATATATGATAACATTAGATTGGAATGTATTGTCAGTTATTTTTCCTGATGTAGATATGCTATATTCATTATAGTACCCTGTTGTAAATGAAATTTCATTTTCTTTTTGCTTACAAGCAGAAAATATAGATAATATAATTGTGATAATTATTAACTTTCTCATGCTCTTCCTCCTTTTAAAACTTATAATTTAAACCAAATCCAAGAGCAAAAATTGAGAACTTATATTCTCCTGGCAGATTATAAGAACTTTTACTAACTTCTTTCCTTGGCATTATGAAGTACTCAAAGTTTATATCATAAGAAAAGTTGTTGTATTCCCTTGAAAATCCACCTGTAAGCTGAATTTTATTGCCTGGGTCTGGTATTAGTGGAGTGAATGTTGAGTCAGGGACTGGACTTTGGTCAAAAGCAAATCCTATTCTCAGTGGTGTATTTTGAATTATTCTATATTCTAATCCTAAACCAAATTTAAATGTGCTTTTCCAATTTTCTATAAATTCTTCCTTTGATGGTAGAAATTTACCAAGAATTTTATCACCAGTCTGATTTGAGCTATCTATATTAAGCTTAATAACATCAAAAGAATTCCATCCCTGATATTGAACAAAACTGCTTAATGTTATCTTTTCAAGTTTATATGCTAATCCAAAATCTAAAATAAGAGGTAATTTAAGTACTGCATCTCCTTTTGCTGACGAGCTTCCAATTCCTCCAAGAAATATAGGATTTCCTCCTGATGAATTGTAATAATATGAATTTTTAGGGAAATAAACATTTGCACTTATTTCTCCATTTATTTTTGGACTTGAATTATATCTTACAGCTAAACCTGCTCTTAATGGACCGATTTCATATTTAACACCACCATTTAAAACGAATCCCCATCCACTGCCTGTTAATTTTACATCAACAGGCATATAAGAATAGGGATAACCGAGGTCAGGAATTTTATCACCATTAGCATCAAGAAGAGCAAAATCAACTTTTCTTAATAAAATTGATGTTCTTGAAATTCCAATTGCTAAACCAAATGAAAAATAACTAATTTTCTTCCCATAACCTAAAACTGCATTTATAACCTCAATTGAGCTTTCATGATCTATTTTAGGATAATTGTCTAATCCATCATCTCTATAACCTATTGGCAGTGAATATAAATCCCATTTAGTACCAAGACCAAATGGAACATATAGAGCAAATCCAAAGTAATGATTTTTATATGGAAGAACAAAGCCAAAAGCAGGTATTAAGAAGCTTTGAGTTGAATTTATCGGATAATTTTTTAAGGAATAAGGTCCATCCATTCCAACAATGCCCGTTTTTGTAGTAGCATCTCCAAAAATTCCAGCAAGAGAACCATGAATTCCAAAACCTTTCTTAGCGTTAGCTAATCCAGCGGGATTCCAATAAACAGCAGTCCAATCATCAGCAATTGAAACATAAGAGCCTGCTAAACTTAGGGCTTTTCCACCTACACCGCTAAGAGCAAATCCGCCAGCAAAAGAAATTCCAGGAATTGCCAAGATAATGAGAAATTTTCTCATACTGAAAATTTTAAAGGATAAAAGACAAAGTAAAATTTTATGCTTTAAAATTTTAAAACTATGAAAAAGTTTATATTTACTTTTTTGGTTTTTGTAAGTTTAGCAAATGCTAAAATAAACCTTGATGTTGAGTCAACTGTTATTACTAAAAACCAAACTGCCATTATTTATGCTTATAGTGATAAACCTTCTATTTTGTCAGTTTATGATAATACGGGTAGAATGATTTATAATTTCTCAAATGTTGGTAATAATGTTTATAAACTTCAACTTTCAAAACAAGGATTATATATTATTATTTTAAAGGAGCAAGAAACTAATCAAATGAAAAAATTTATTTTAGTGCTACCTTAAAGTAATTCATAATTAAAGCAATAAATGCCCAAAGTGGAAAAAATAAAATTAGGCTATATGGACTTATAGAGCCAAAAATAAAGCCTACTAAACTTAAAAAAATTGCTTTTGATATTGGATTTGAAATTGAATTTAGTGTATTGATAATAATATAAATGAAGAATAGAATATAAGCAAAAAATACAAAAATTCCAAATTTCGCTAAAATTTCAAGATAGAAATTATGGGGGTCTTTAAAATAAAAAACATAATATTTTGGTTTTTCTTCAAGTAAATATCTTAATTGACCTACACCAACACCTAAGCCTTTTGAATCTAAAAAGTACTCAAATGATGATTTATAAAGATTTTCTCTAATTATTGTTGAGAAATCTTTTTTCGCTTTTAATGTTGTAATAATTTTATTTCTTATACTTGAATAAAACCTTAAAAATCTTTCGTCTTTTATAAATTCAGGGTATGAAGTTTTTGAAATGTAATAAATTGAATAAATTGATAAAGCAAAAGAAAGAATTAAAATTGGGATATATATGATATTAAATTTTCTATTCATTAAAAATGGAAATATTATTGCTTGGAAAAATAAACCAATTATGTTTGCTCTTGATACAACATAAAAAATTATAAACAAACCTGAAAAAATTAAGAATAATTTTATTAAGTAATTTCTTACTAAAAAGAAAATTATTGGTAGTGAAAGAATAATATAAGTTGAAAAATCATTTTGATTACCATAAAAACTCGTTGGCATATAAACCTTTGTTGTTACTATAAACATTTCAAATTTATTTTCCTTATAATTTGAAGGATGATATTGAGAAGTTATTAAATGTTTAGAAGTTGTTATTTCCCAAAATGCAACAATTATAGATATAAAAAATACAAAAATCCAAATTTTAAATAAAATTTTTAAATCTTTCTCATTTTCAATAATAGCAAGTGATATTAAAGAAAAAATAATATATACTGTTAAATTAAAAAGCTCATTCGGAACATACTTAAAATCAATAGCCCACAAAAGACTTAAATATGACCAAAATAATAAAATTATTAAAAACCAACCATATTTAAGAGAATTTTTAATAAAATTGTAAAATGCCTCTTTTTCAATAGTGAATTTTATTAACAACATTATTAACGTTAAGACAAATAAAACTCTAAATGGAGATATAGAGATACCGACTTTAATATAAATTGCTTGACCAATAAATCCAAAAAAGAATGTTAAAAAATAGCTAATTTTTAATAAGTTTGAAATAGACAAAAACATAAATAGAAAATGTTAAAGTATATGTGATTAGGCTTGAAATTGATGCCCCAATTATAGAAAATTCCTTTATTAAAAAAAATGCTAAAATTGATTTTATAATTAGAGAAATTATTGAAATGATAAATGGAATATAGGTTTTTCCAAGCTTTATATTTAAATAAACAGCAATTATTGAGGAAGGATTATAAATTGCTGTTGATAACAAAATTATAATTGAGGGTAAATATGAGCTATTAAATTCCTTTGAAAATAATAAATTTATAAAAGTCTTTCCAAAAATTAGAAAAAATAAAATTGCTAAAATTTGAAAAAACCATAAAATTAAAATTGATTTTTTTAATATTGCTTTTCCTTCACTTGAAAAAAACTTTCCTGCAACAGCGGTAATAATAAATGACAAAATTATGAAATTTATCTCTCCTATACTGATAGAAACTGAATAAATTCCAAGAACATCTTTTGAGTAAAATTTCTCAATTAAAAAGAAATCAATTCTGTATAATAAAAATGTTATAGAAGTTGAAAGAGCAACGAAAATTCCATGTTTTATAAAAGTTTTTAAAGCATCAAAATTAATTTTTAACTTAAAATACTTCCAAAAATTAAGAATTACATATAAAAATAACACAAAGAATGATATAAAATATGAAAGAATAGCCAAAAAAATGTTTTTTTGAAAGCTTAAAAGAATTAACATGAATATAAATGTTAAAATTGAAGGAGCATTTTTAACTAAATTAACTAAATTTAGATTATCTATCGCATATCCAATTCCTTCCATATAATTTACAACATTTGCAAAAATAAATACTATTATTATAAGATAACCATATTGATAAGGAAAAAATTTAAAGATAATTAGCAAAATAATTGAAAAGATAATTGTTGTAAAAATTGTTAAATTAAAAACATCTTCAAGCTTATACTTTAAATTGCCTATTAAGTAAGAAAAACTTGAATAAAATGTTGAAGTAAATGATAAAATTAATGTTAATATATTTACGAATAATGCAATCTCTCCCCTTCCCTGCGGACCTAAAAATTTAGCAGTTATAACAATTGTTAGAAATCCACAAGCTGAGCCTAAAACTTTTAAAAAAAGTGATTTAAAAATTCTATTTATAAGAGAAGAATGTTGCACTTTTTATCTGAATAAGAATTTTGTAATTCAATATAAGTATAAATGTCTATACCTTTTGGAATAATAATGACATATTCATCTGCCAAACCTTTATCATAGTTCTCAAATCCTTCAATTTTATTATTGAAATGAAATTTTTTATTTTTATTCATAAGTAAGTAAATTATTAGCTCATTTAAATTATAAAAGATATTAACATTTTCCAATTTAGTCCATCGTTTTAATTGTAAAATTGTTGAAATTTTTTTGTCAAACATCTCATAACTAAGGGCATAAATAATTCCAAAAATTAAACCAGCAAATAATGAAAAAATGAAAATCAGAGGTTTATTTGGCCATATTGGTTTGTAAGGCTCTGAAGCATATGAAACAACATAAGCAGGTGAAACAGTTTTAGCAATAGCAATTTCAGCACCAATTATATTTGAGATGATAGTATCTCTTCTCTTTAAATGATTTACAACTTCACCATTAAATTTAGCATAATCAATATCTTTTGAATAATATCTTTCAATAACTCTTCTTAAATAATTATTATTTGGATTATTCGTTAAATTTCTAATAATTTCTGCTAATGCTTCTGATGATAAACCACCTCTAAATTCCAAAAGATATGAAACGAGTGTTAAACTATCCAATCTAACTTTAACTGCCAATTTGTTTAAAGAATCAATCTTGTAATCTATTCTGTTTAATAAGCCTTCAAGTTGGGTCTTTGATAATTTTGCTATTCTTCTTTCATTTTCTAATGACCAATCTATGTACTTATTAGCAATCTCATTAGTTATTTTAACTGCCAATTCCTTATCTTCATCTTCAACACTTATTTTTATAAGATCCGTTATTCCTTCTTGATCTACTACAACCTTATTTTTTATCCAATTTTCAATTGTCTTAGGATAATTTTTATAAATAATTTTTCCTTTAATTTCATTTTCAATAGGTTTTAGTTTTTTTAGTTTGAAACTAAACAAAGGACAATTGATTTCTTCATTAAATGCTCCGTTACATATTAAATTTTTTTTATCAAAAACAAAAACACTATCATTCTTAATTTTTAAATTAAATGTTAAATTTTTCTTTATTGTGTCAATTATTGTTTTTTTCATTTCAACTTTTATAAAATTAGGGACTTCAAAATTCAAATTTACGCCATTATTTTTTAATACTTCTCCACTTATGATTTTGATAATTTCAATTTGAGAGCCAACTTTATCTAAAGGGACACTTGGTAAAAGACCTTTATAAGCAACTTCTTGCCCAATTTTTGGAATAACTTCATATACATCAACCTTAACAATAGCTGTTGGTTTATAAATGGGTTTTGAAAAGAAAATTATCATAAGACCAAAAATTAGAAATAAAATTATTAAAAGGAAAATTAGTTTCCATCTCGCTTTTAGGCTGTTTAGGATATCTATGATTGAAATGTGTTTCATAAAGCCTTAAAATTTTAAGGTTCTTTGAAAATAGCTATTATTTTACCTACGCTTCAAGGAGGAGGAGCAGAAAAAGTTTTCATAAATCTTGGAGAATTTATTGTAAAAAATTATCCTGAATTTGATATTGATTTTATTCTCTATAAAGATATTAGAGATTATGATACGATTTTGGATGTTATTCCGATTTTAGATAAAAATGAGAAAGTAAGTAAAAATTTATTAAAGTTTTTTAAAAAATTGTATAAAATTTTAAAGAATTACGATATTATAGTTGGTGGTCTTGAATTAGAGCCAAGCTACATTTCAATTATTTTTTCAAAAATTTTAAGAAAGAAAAGTATTAGTACGCATCATAGTTTTGAAAGTAAGCTTATTGGAAATAGATTTTTTTATCATTTTTTTAATTTTATCTTACTTAGATTTGCTAATTTTAATATTTGTGTTTCAAAAGAAGTTTGTGAATTAATTGTTAGATTATATAAAATTCCAAGTAATAGATGTATTTGTATTTACAATCCAATTGATATTGAAAACATTAGGATTTTATCAAATGAGCCAATTGAGGAGGAATATAAATTTATATTTAATAGGAAAGCTTTGTGTTTTATAGCAAGACTTGAAGAATATAAAGGTTTGAAAAAAGTTATTTCTGCTTTAAAACATTTAAAAAATTATCATTTATTGGTTATGGGTAAAGGAAATTTTGAGAGTTATTATGAATATGCTAAAAGTTTGAATGTTGAAAATAGGGTGTTTTATATTGGTTTTAAGAAAAATCCTTATAAGTATATTAAAAATTCGTTTGCGCTTGTTTTGCCATCTGAATTTGAAGGTTTTGGAATGGTTTTTTATGAAGCTATGGCTCTTGGTATTCCTATTGTTGGAAGTGGTATTAGAGAGACATTCGGGAATAATAATGAGTACGGAATATATGCTAATAGCGTTGAAGAAATTGTAAATGCAATAAGAATGCTTGAAAATGATGAAATATATAATTATTATAGTCAAATTGGAATGGAGAGAGTAGAAAATTTCAGGATTGACAAAATTGCTAATGAATATGTTAGAATTTTCAAACTTTGTTAAATCAGCTGTTCTTATTCCTATTATTGATGATAGTGAAATTCTTTTAATAAAAAGGAGTAAAAATTTAAAAAATCATCCTGGTGAAATTGCTTTTCCTGGTGGAATTATTGAAAATGATGAAGATCCAATAGAAACTGCTTTAAGAGAAGCTTATGAAGAGTTATCAATAAAAAGGGAATATATTAAAATTATAGGCATTCTTGAAGGTGTTTTTATTTCCAAAACAAATTTTCAGATTATTCCAGTTGTATCAAAATTAGAAAGAAAAGCATTAGAAGAAATAAAAATAAACAAAGATGAAGTGGAAGATATTATTATCTATTCTATTGAGGAACTTTTAAAATTAAGAAGAGTAATTATTCCTGGTTTTTGGTATATATTTGCCTCGCCAAAAGGTGTAATTTGGGGAGCAACAGCAAGAATAATGAATGATTTTTTAAAATCCCCTTACAATAAAAATACCAAGTAAAACCATAATTATTGCTAATATGAAGTTTATCCTTCCGATTATTCTACTATATTTTATAAGTTTTTTATCTTTGGTTTTTGTTGCCTTTGGTCCTATGTAAAAATCATGAATTGCTGAAATTATTACTATTATTGAAAATAAGAGAATTTTTAGCCAAGTTAAAATATAAAAGCCTCGGTAGAATGAATTAAAAATTCCAGTTAATAGTAAAAGCGGTAATATAATCCAACCTACAAATTTAAATTGATTTCCAACTTTATTGACCATATCAAGAAAGTAATTTTCTTTTCTTAATGGAATGAAAAATATAATTAAGGCAAACATTCCTCCAAGCCATATACAAGCACAAATAATGTGAATAAAAACTGAAACTAAATATAACATTTTCATTTAAATTCACCTGGTTTTCTTATCCTTGGAAAAATTAAAAATAAAAAGTAAAAAATGCTTACTATTTGAAACAAAATACCAACAAGAGCTATATAAAATGCTAATTTGTTAGTTCTTGCAAATGGCTCAAATAGTGTTCTTAATATAATACCTATGTTTAAAAGAATATATAACATAAGACCTTCTTTTTCTGTCGTGAATCGCTTTTCAATTGATGTTTCTTTTGTTGGTTTTTGTGGAAACATCCATAATGCTACACCCATAATCATTTGAATTACAAATCCTATTAGAATTAAATGTGTATGAACAGCCTTTAAACTATAAGCCCAATAAAACATTTTAAATTGATAAGATAAAAACATTGAAAGACCTATTAGAATTCCTATCAAAAGATAAATAAGAGATGTTTTAAGCATTAATCTTTGATAAGTAAATCTCATAAACTTTGAAAAATTTAAAGGCTTCAAGTTTAAAATTTTCATTATTATGGAAGAATTAGAGAAAAAAGTTTTACAAGAAAAATTTAACGGTTTATCCGATTTGGAAATAGCTAAAAAATATGGAGTTTCACTTAGATTTATAGAAAAAGTTATTACAAAATCAAGTGGTGTAAATATCAGTAATTTATCAAAATTTAATAAAGTAAAAAAGATAAGAGCATTCTCACCTTCTCACTTTAAAGAAGAACGGACTACATTATGGAGTTTTAAAAATAGAGGTAATTGGGCTACCCATAGTAGTGAATATAGAGGAAATTGGTCCCCTTATATTCCAAGAAATATCATTTTGAAGTACTCAAAACCAGGGGAGTTAGTGTTGGATTATTTTTGTGGAGGAGGGACAACTGCTATTGAGGCAAAATTACTTTCAAGAAAATTCATAGGAATAGATATTAATCCAAAAGCAATAGAAATGGCAAAAAGAAAAATAGATTTTGAAGTTCCTAAACAATTATTTAATTATGAAATTTTTGAACCTGAATTAAAAGTAGGAGATGCAAGAGATTTAACTTTTCTATCAGATAATTCTGTTGATTTAATTTGCTCTCATCCCCCATATGCTAATATAATTCATTATACAAATTTAAAAGAGGGAGATTTATCATTTTTGGAAGTTGATCAGTTTTTAGATGAAATGTCAAAGGTAGCAAAAGAAAGTTATAGAGTTTTAAAACCCTCTAAAAAGTGTGCTATACTAATAGGTGATATTCGCAAAAAAGGGTTTGTAATTCCATTAGGATTTAAACTTCTTGATGTTTATCTTAATGCTGGTTTTAAATTAAGAGAAATTGTAATAAAGCAACAACATAATTGTAAAACTACGGGAATATGGTATAACAAAAGCTTAAAATATAACTTTCTGCTTTTGGCTCATGAGTACTTATTAGTTTTTGAGAAACCTTTAATGACAAAAGATGAGGAATATACTCCAAGAATCTCAATAGTTGAAAAGGAAGCAGAATATAATAAAGAAATAGATAAACTTGAAACGACAACTGTTTGGATTTTTCCAAAGGAAAACTTTAATGAAAAACTCATAGGAAACATTACTAAAAGATACTCAAATTTCATATATTTTGAATTGTTTTTTGATGAAAAATCTCAGAATACTCTAAATGATGTAAAAAGATTTTTATTAGGAAAGCTTGAAAATTTGTCTAATAATGGATTTTTGGTAATTCAAACAAAAGATGTTAGAGTAAATGGATATGTAGAGCCATTAGCAAAAAGAATCGTAGATTTATTATCTAATGAAGAGAATTTGCATTTGAAAGAAATAATCATATTATCTACAAACAAGCAGAATGAAAATAATTCAAAAGAAATAACGGATTATTTAGAGATAGTTCATAAATATTTACTTGTATATGAGGTGAATAAAAAATGTTAAAGGTAGGTGGCTATTGGGGTAGGGGTAGGTATCGTAAAAGAATACTTGACATGAGACACTTGTCAAATGGATGGATTTTGATTAAAACTGAAAACTCAAAATCAGAAAAAGATTTTAAAGTAAAAGTTATTTTTTCTTTAGAACCACAACGTTCTTTAACACCAAAACATGCTCATTTTCTAATTGATTTTTATGGAAAAATGTGTGCTGATAGAGATAAAGCTCGTGGGGTTCTTCGGGCAATTGTTGGTATGTGGCATGGAATTAGCATTGATGAGATATTAAGAATATTCAAACACATAAATTTACCTGGTTATCCTTTGGAATATATACTATATGCTCTTAAATGGATTTTAGAGCAAGAAGATATTAATTTTACAGGAAGACCAAGAAATAAACAAAAGGAAATTGATGAAATTTTAAAAACACTAGGAATTAAAACTCCTCAGGGAAGATTGGGTAGTCAGCTTGCGATAGCTCTATTATGTGATGTTTTTCTTGGAACTCATCCTGTAGAAGCATTACTTAAAGCAAATTTAGATATAAGACCAAGAAGGTAACTTTAAAAAGAAGCTTTAAACTTTTCACTATAAAGGAATTTTTTGTTTAGGATTATGGGAAACAAAACATATAAATTATATGATTATCTTTGTGAAAAAGAAAACTATGAAAGCAGGGATAGTCAGAAGAAGTTTTTCGATATAGTACAAGAGACCATAGATAATGGTGGGATAAAAATCATTCAAGCACCTACGGGAACTGGCAAAACTTACGGATATTTGATACCTATTATAGAAAGTCAGCAAAAAGCTATAATTTCTACTGGAACAAAACTTCTCCAAGAACAACTAAGGAATGATGTAGATAATCTAAAATCCTTCTATTACAAGCTTACAGGAAATAATGTGTTTCGCTTGGTGATGAAGGGAAAAAATAACTACTTGTGCCTTGATAGGTTTAATAATTATCAAGGAAAACCAGCGGAAATGCTCGTGGAAATAGGGGAAAAACTTAAGACTCGGTGGGATGGAGACAAGGAGTTTCTACAGAAAACAGATTCAGAGATTTGGAATAAAATTTGTGTAGATGAAGACTATTGTACTCCTTATTATAGAAGCATTTGTAAATATAAAGATGAATGCCTATACTGGGCAAAATTAAGATCAAAAGAAAGTCAAGCAGACATATTGATAGTAAATCATGCCTTACTAGCACTAAGTGATTTTGGGGATATAGAAAAAGAAGAATTTATTTTGGTTATAGATGAAGCACACGAGCTTGACAAATACATCACAAGTGCCTTGACTAAGACTATATCTACTTTTATGCTTAAAGGAATCCTTGATTATATAAAACAGTTTTTGCCTTCTGATAATTTAGATGTGGAAAAATTCTTTAACAATCTCAACGAGGATTTCTCTAAATTAGGAGTGGGTGATGAGGAAGTGCCATTAGTTTTAAAGGATAATAACGAGAACATACAACCAAAGTTTCCCCTTATAGAAAAAGAAAAGTCTTCCTTTTTGAATGAGTTTAAAGAGCAGATATTAGACCCTTTGGAAAAATATAAGGATAATGTAAGAAATAAAGTAGTAGATGACATAAGAAATCGTATTAAGAGAATTTGGATAGGTCCCAACTTAAAGAGTTATTTGGAAAAACTTTCTTTGATTAGCTGGGAGGAGCTTTCTGGGACAGCAATATCTGACCAGGATTCGCAAGATGACGAGGAGCTTATTAAAAAATTAAAAATCTATGAGTTTTTAGAGAACAGGTTTATAAAAGTAAAAGAATTTTATAAAACTATTGAAGGAAACCAAGGAAATTATGGACTTTCAATCAGTAGAGAATATAACGAAAACTTACAGACTTACAACTATATAATATCCTTATTTCCAATTTCCCCAAAAGGTCAATTTAATCTGAATGGCTATAAGGGAGCTATAATAACTTCTGCTACTGCCGATCCCGAAGATCTTAAATCCACGTTGGGTATAGAGGGAGACTTTACAAACCTACCTCACAACTTCTCTTACGGAAATGTAAAATTTTGTATTTGTGACGTAAACCCAAGCGAAGAAAAAGAAAAAGATAAGTGGATTGGTTGCTTGAAGCAATCTTTTAAATGGTTAAAGAATAAATATAGCAAAGTGCTTGTGCTTTTGACTAACAAAGAAGATTTTAAGCTTTTTGGGAATGAACCAGGAACTGCATTCCTAAGAAAAGATGAAAAAGTTTCTGAACGTGTAGAAGATTTAAAAAAGGGGAGAATAAAAGCCTTAGTAGGACTTGATAGGCTCTGGTTTGGAGTAGATGTACCAGGGGAAAAAGGAATTCTTATTGCAAGAATACCATTTGAATACCCCGGAGATCCCTTAAACTTCTATCGTGAAAGGTATTTGGGGGAAGAAGAATTCTGGAAATATTACAAGAGAAAAGCACTTATAAAGTTTAAGCAGGGTATAGGAAGAATGATGAGAACAAGAAATGATGGAGGAACAATAATTCTTTGTGATAATAAAATTTCTAAACATGAGGAGTTTATGAAGTTTATAGAAGAGTTAAAAGAGCTTGGTCTTGTGGTGGTCAAAAAATGTAAATGTGATGATGATAAGTTCTTAGAAGAGATAATGAAATCAGATAAAGAAAAATAAATAGTTTTAGAATTATTGGACAAGGCAGAATTGTTTTAAAT
>JAVVGK010000015.1:0-20875 GCA_032249175.1 Candidatus Hydrothermia bacterium
AAATTACGATTATTACCTTATTTTCCCACCCGCCCTAAAAATAAGCCTTCCGCTTTAAAGTGCCTATTTTTTGGCAGGGGATTTGCTCTCTTAAATTCTCCCACAAAATCAATAAAAGGTATTACTTAATTAAGACAAATTCAACATTTAATTTTTTCAATTTACTTTTTAATTTGTTTGAAATTTCCTTGCCAATTATAAGTGGAATAACTTTTTTCTTATAAACCTTCTCTAAAATCTCCTTTCTTCTTATAACCCTTTCAATATCATAATTTCCAATTTTATAAGAAATCTCAATAGCAACATAAACTTCCTCTTTTGTCCCTTTTAATATACCACTAACTATTAAATCTAATTCAATAACATCATTTTCTTCCTCCTCAGTTATTATTCCTTTTTCAACATATTCATCTAATTCTTCAAGTAATTCGCTCTTATCCTTAATTTTACATTTTCTAATTCCAATATAACTTCCTAAATATGAGCATATATTTATGAAAACTTTGTGTTCTAATTGCCACCCTTTTAGTTCTTGTATGCTTATTTCATGCCTATCAAGTATTTGTTTTATTTCTTCTATTTCTTTATCATGTTTTTCAAGTTTTTGCTTTATTTCCTCTTGTCCTTTTTCTAACTTTTCAAGTCTTTTATCAACTTCTTCAAACCTTTGATTTACTTCGCTTCTAAATGCTTCAAATTTCTTGTCTGATTCTTCAAATCTTTTATCTACTTCATCAAACCTTCTATCTATTTCCTCAAACCTTCTATCTACTTCATCAAATCTCTGATTTACCTCCTTTCTAAATTCTTCAAACTTCACTGGCAGTTCTAATAATTCCTTAGTTAGAATTAACATTCTTAATTTTTCAAGATAATCAGGTCTTTCTCTTAACAAATTTAGCAAGTCTTCAAATTCTTTTATAATGTATTCTTTTTCCATAGTTTTTAAAGTTTAAAGCAGAAATATGAAATTATAAATTTTATTGGAGGGCAGAGTTTTAAGCCGAAAGCTTGAATATAGGTTGGGCGTGAAAATAAAGAAAAATAAATGATTTTAGAATTGTTAGACAAAGCATTTATTTTATCCTTTAAAATTTATAGCTTGGCGACTTGGCCGAGTGGCTAGGCGGCGGTTTGCAAAACCGCTTTACCCCGGTTCGATTCCGGGAGTCGCCTCTCTTGAAAATCTATATAACAGAAGTTGGTCCAAGAGATGGACTACAAAATATAAATCAAATAATAAAAACAGAAAAGAAAATTGAATTTATAAATAAATTGTCTGAAACTGGTGTGGATGAAATTGAAGTTTCTTCGTTTGTATCACCAAAAGTTGTTCCTCAACTTTCAGATGCGGAAGAGGTATTTAAGAATATAAAAAAGAAAGATAATGTAATATATTCTGCATTAGTTCCTAATGAAAAAGGACTTGAAAGAGCATTAAATGTTAATGTTGATAAAATATCAGTATTTACTTCTGCGAGTGAAACTTTCAACTTAAAAAATATAAATTCAACAATTGAAGAATCATTAAATAGATTTAAGAATATAATAAGAATTTCAAAAGAGCATAAAAAATTAACAAGGGCTTACATTTCAACTGCATTTTGGTGTCCATATGAAGGAAAAATAAATCCTTATAAAGTAAAGGAAATTGCTATAAAATTATTAGAATTTGGAGTAGATGAAATTTCTATTGGTGATACCATAGGTAAGGCTTGTCCTGATGAAGTATCAGAATTACTTGAAATAATTTTAAATGATATTCCTAATGATAAAATTGTTCTTCATTTTCATACTACTTATGGAATGGCAATGGCTAATGTTTATGTTGCTTATAAAAATTTTTCAATTTATAAATTTGATAGCTCAGCAGGTGGGCTTGGTGGATGTCCATTTGCACCAGGAGCAAGAGGGAATATAGCAACGGAAGATTTAGTATATATGTTAAAAAGGTTAAATGCGAATGTTAATGTAGATATTAAAAAAATTTTAATGGCATTTAGTGTTCTTGAAATTGAGCCTCAATCTTACATATCAAAAGTTATAAATCTAATTTGAAAAAGTTATTAGCTCTTGTCCCTCTTCCTCCACCTTATTCTGGACCAGAAATTTCAAGTAAAATTTTATTTTCAAAACCATTTGATAATTTGAAAGTAAAATTAATAAATGTTAGTGTTAGGAAAAATAAATTAAAAAGAGGAACATTTTCACCATCAGCATTTTTAAAATTTTCCTTAATTTATATTAACTATATTTTTCAATTGGTTTTTTATAATCCTCATATTATTTATCATTGTATAACTGCTACAAAATTTGGATGGATTAGGGATTTTTTGATTTTATTTCCTTCAATAATGTTAAATAAAAGAATTATTCTTCATATGCGGGGAGGTCATTTCAAAATTTTTTACGAAAACTTAAATTCAAAAATTTTTAAAAAACTAATAAAATTTTGTTTAGATAAATCGCATAAAATTATCGTTCAGAGTGAAAGTTTAAGGGGACAATTTGAAAATTATAATAATAAATTGGAAGTTTTACCGAATCCCTTTGAAGAAATGTTTTTAAATATAAGTCCAAAAAGAGAAGGTAAAAGGATTTTATTTGTAGGTTTATTAACATATGCTAAGGGTTATAATGATTTATTGAAAGTTGCTATTAAAATTTTAAATGAATTTAATGAAATTGAATTTATATTTCTTGGTGAAAGAATGGAAAAAGAAACAAATATATTTTATAATCAAATAACAGGTGAGAAATTAAATATAGAGCCATTTTTTGAAATAAAACACCCAAGAATTACATATATTAGTCAAGCTTTTGGATATGAGAAATTAAGAATTTATGAAATTTCAGATATTTTTGTTCTTCCAAGTTATTCAGAGGGTTTTTCTATGGCAGTTTTAGAAGCCATGGTAAGTGGTTTAGCAGTTATAACAACACCTGTTGGAGCAAATAAGGATATAATTAAACATTTGGAAAATGGTATTTTAATAAATCCAGGCGATAGAGAAAGTTTATATCATTACGTTAAATTGCTAATTTTGGATAAAAATTTAAGAGAAAAAATTTCTAAGAATGCGAGAAAATTTGCTGTTGAAAACTTTCATCCTGATATTGTAAGAAAAAAATTTTTAGAAATTGCTTTGTCCAATAAATAGTGTTAAGTAATTGATTATCAAGAACTTATAAAAATTTCGGGAAATTGTAGATTTTATGGGGGTTCGTTTAAGGGGGAAACAGCCCCCTGCCGAAAAATGGGTATTTATAAGCCGTAGGCTTATTTTTAGGGTGGGCGGGAAAAATAAGGAATAATCTATATTTCAGAATTACTAGACAAAGCATTTAGAAATTATTATCTTTAAAATTTTCAAAACTTAAATGGAAACTTTATTAAAACTATTAACACTTTTAACAGCACCATTATGGATAATTTTAGCATTATTTATTGTTTTAATAGCTATATCTATAGCCTTGGTTATACTAAAAGATAAGTGCTATAAAGTTGAAGTTTTAGAGAATGTTGAAATTGAAAAGTTATATGTAGATGTTGGAGAGGTTGTAGTTTTTGGAAAGGTAAGGGATTTAAAATTGGGTGTTGGTAAAGTTAAAAATAATAATTATATAGATAATTTAGATTTAGGGATTGGAAAAGTTGAAAATGAAAAAGAAATAAAATATGTAAAAGTAGGATTGGGAAAAGTTCTAAATAATGGTAAAATAGATAAAGTGAATGTAGGTATTGGAAAGGTTCAAAATAGTGGGGGAAATTGGTAATCAATAAATTACGAAAATTTTGAAAAATTAAAGCTCCGTGCCGAAAATTAGAATTATTGAGCAATGTAATTGATTAAGGCTTTAAAATTTCAATATGGCAAAAAGAGAAAAAAAACCAAAGGTTGTAAGATTTCACCTTTATGGTAATGACCTTGAAGCAGAATTAAAATCCATTAGAGAAGAGGCAAAAATAAAGGAAGAAATGCATAGAAATTGGGATAACCCTGAGTATTGGAAAAAGATATATGAAAGAATGTTTGGAGAGCCTTTCCCTTATCCTGACGAAACTGATGCTCAAAAAATAAGAGATATTTTTGAAGAAAAACTTACGGAAGAATATAAAAAAATGGGTTTTGAATGATACAAATCAAAATAGATGATAATGAAATAAAAAACAGGATAAACCAAATCAAAAACAATAAAAAGCTAATTATTAACAAAATAGCAAGCGTATTAGAGCAATACCCGTATAGTTAGACTATTGATTTTGAAGGGTATTTTAAACAATAATAGGATTTAAATTATTGTCAATTTTAATGCTTTTATTTTCTAATGTAGCTTTCAAAAATTCATAACTTAAAATTGCTGCTTTGTGAATATCATTTAAAAGTAATTCTCTTTTTGAATAATTCATTAAGTAATTATAAATTCTCCAATCGTTAAAAATTATCGTTCTAATTGCTCTTGGACTATCTTCTTCTTCAAGAACTTTTATTAAGAATGCTTTTTCAAGGTAATCTATGAAATTTTTTAATGTTTCAAATCTTATATTTAAATCAATAACTGCTTGTCTGAAATTAAAAGGTTTTGAGACATTTTCAAGAATATAAGAAATTGTATTAAAAAACGAAATCTTTTCTCTAATCTCATAAAGTAGCATTAAACCCAAAATAAATTTATTTAGATTGAATTTAATTTTACTTTCATAAAACGATTTAAAATCTAAAATTGGAAAAATTTTCAATTTTCCATTATTTAAAAATCTATAAATTTTTAAATTAGCATCATATTTGTCAAAAAATTCAGGTGATATTATGATAATAAAACTTTCATCATTATTACAAATTCTTTCCTTAAAGAATTTTAATAAATACTCAAAATTTAAAACAATTTCAAATTTTTGAAAGTCAAAGAATGCTATTTGATGCTTTTTGTAATTTTTCAAAGCAAAATTTAAAACTGATGAAATAATTTCAAATTTATTATAATAAAAATAAGGAATGAATAGTTTTTCACTATCAATTTCAAAAAAATTTTTAATTTCAATTTCTTTAAACCAAAACTTATTATCATTTAAAAATGTGATTTTAGCACTTCTATTCATACCTTAAAAAGTTCATTTAAAAGCTTTCTTAATTCTTCATTTTGTATGTCCTTAACACCATCACTAATTTTATCCATATTCTTTTTAAGCCATCCTGTTCCCCCGATGAATTTTGCCTTATCCATAACTTCTTTTATACAATCTATAATACTTTGAGGATTATTTACATCAGGTTTATGTTTTTCAATTGCTTTTTGAACAAATTCTGCTCCTGCTTTTTGAGACAATAATTTTAAGCTATTTTCAAGAATATAACTTAAAACTTTCAAGTCCTTATCTGTTAAAAATGGTGTTTCAGTAGTTTTCATTTCTTCACCTTCAAATCCAAATAAAAATTTATTTAAATCAACAGGTAAATTTTCATTTAAATTAAAAATTCTAACGCCATTTTCAAAAATTTCAATTCTTTCATAGCTTAATATAATTCCACTTTTACCTTCAATAGCAAATTGTTTCCTAATTTCTGAAATTTTTGAAATTTCTTCTTCTATTATATTTCCAACAGATTTTAAGAAAATTTTTATAAATTTTTCACTAACTTCATAAACATTAAATGGAATGTTTTCTTTTAATAAGCCTTTTGAATAGCTTAAATTACCATTTAGAAAAACATCAAAAAATTCTTTATTTACAAGAAATCCATTAAACTGAAAAAATTTTAACCACTCTCTTAATTTCATAATTTCATTCTCACTTAATTTCAAATTTTTAAATAGCATAAATTCATTCTCAAATAATAGTTTTCTTATATCTTCCCAACCTTCTGTAATTGTTGTTATTGGCAATTCTTCTAGTGTCTCAATTTGAAAATTGATTGAATTTTTAATAATATCAATTAAAGCATTTAATCCATATTCTCCATTAGTTTTTTCAGCATTTAAAATTTCACCTTTATAAATTTCAATAAAACCAATTTCCGTTTTTATTCTTAATGAAGATAAATTTATAATAGCTTTTTGAATTTCATTCAATATCATATATTCCTACCTCCTCAAAAGCTTTTTTTCTATCTACACAACTTGGGCAAGTTTTACAGGGATTTTCTTCCCCTTTATAACAACTCCAAGTTTTTCTATAATCAACATTTAAAGAAATTCCAATTTTTATAATTTCGCTTTTTCTTAAATTTATAAATGGTGCTAAAACTTCAATTTTCGTTTTAGGATTTAATTTCGTTAAATTATTTAAAGCACTAACAAATTCTTCCCTACAATCCCAATATCCAACATAATCTTGTCTTTGAGCTGCATAATAAACTTCATCTATGGAATTATCTTCTGCATATGAAAGAGCTATTGAAAGAAAAATTAAGTTCCTAAATGGAACATATGTTATTGGCATTTCTCTTTGAGCTTGCTCCCAATTGGGAACATCTAAATTTTTATTTATTAGGGCAGAGCTTTTTAGTTCTTTTAAAAATGAAATATCAATGATTTTATGCTCCAAAACATTTAATAAATTTGCTTGATATTTAGCAAATTCTAATTCTTTTGAATGCCTCTGACCATAAATAAAGCTAATAGCAAATAATTCTCTATTTAAAACTTTTTTAACATAATGAGCTAATGTTGTAGAATCTATACCTCCACTTAAAAGTACAAGAGCCTTTTTCATTTCTTCTTAGGTCTTAAAACCATAATTATAAATCTGCCTTCATCTTTGGGCGCTTGTTCAACTTCTGCTATTTCATTAAGTTCATCTATTATTGATTGTAAAACATTTTTAGCAATTTCAGGATGAACAATCTGTCTTCCCTTAAATATCAATCTAAATTTTACCTTATTTCCATCTTCTAAAAATTCCTTTGCCTTTTTTATTTTCACCTGTAAGTCATGCTTGTCAATTGTTGGAGATAGTTGTAATTCTTTTACTTCTATTGTTTTTTGATTTTTCTTCATTTCTTTTAGTTTTTTCTTCTGCTCATAAATGAATTTACCATAATCCATAATTTTTGCAACAGGTGGATTGCTATTTGGAGAAACTTCAACTAAATCAAGACCCATACTTTTAGCAAGTTGTATAGCGTCATATGTTCTCATAACACCAAGATTTTTGCCATCTGGACCAATTACTTGAACCTCTTTTGCTCTTATATTTTCATTCACTCTATAATTAAGCTCCTTCAAAATTTACCTCCTTTTTACAAGAGCAAGGAATACTTAAACATTTTGGACATCCTTTTTCATATCTTTTAAGAATTTTTTCAACATCTATATCTAATAAATTAGCAACACTAAAAATCCAAGCAATGACATCAGATAATTCAAGCTCTATATCTGATAAATTTTTTCTATTTATAGCTCTCGCAAGCTCACCAATTTCTTCAATTGTCCAAATAAATACACTTTTTATCCCTTTTTCTTTATCCCTTTCATAATAAGTTTTTTTAATAATTTCTTGAAACTCCCTAATTGTCATGTTTTAAAATTTTCAAAAATTTATGTTTTCCAACTTTAACGAAAGCACTTTGATTTATTAAAATATTTTCATTTATTACTTGGTTATTTACCTTAATTGCTCTTTGACTTAATAATCTTCTAAATTCATTTTTTGAGCTTACAAAATTTACTTTGATTAAAATATCACAAATTGTTTGGGGTTCTATAAGCTCATAAACAATAGCATCATCAGGAAATTCCTTATATTTAAAAACTTTATTAAATTCATCCCTTACTTTTTTTGCAATTTCTTCATTATAAAATAATTTCAAAATTTCATAAGCGAGATTTTCTTTTGCCATTCTCGGATTTTCTTTTATAAATCTTCTCAATTCTTCATCTATTTCTTTATATAAAACAAGTTTATAATAACTCTCCATAAGCTCATCTTTTATTGACATAATTTTCCCAAACATATCAAATGGCTCGTCATTAAATGCTATATAATTATCATAAGATTTTGACATTTTCAATTTCCCATCAGTTCCAATTAAAAGTGGCATCGTAAGTATAACTTGTGGCTCTTGTCCATAAGCTTTTTGTATTTCTCTTGTTAAAGTAAAATTAAATAATTGATCTTCTCCACCTACTTCAATATCCGCTTTTAAATAAACTGAATCATAAGCTTGGAAAAGAGGATATAAAATTTCATGAATATATATGCTTTCATTTTCATTAAATCTATTTTTAAAATCTTCTCTTTCAAGCATTCTTGATATTGTATATTTTGAAGTTAATTCTATAATATCATAGGGTGTTAATTTTGATAACCAATTTGAATTAAATTCTATCCTAATTTTTTCAATATCTAAAACCTTTGAGATTTGGTTTAAATAAGTTTTGGCATTTTCATTTACTTCTTCCTTACTTAACTTTGGGCGAGTTTTTGACCTTCCTGTCGGATCTCCAATAAAAGCAGTAAAATCACCAATTATAACAATAATTTCAAAACCTAAGTCTTGTAAATCTTTTAATTTTTTTAAACTAACATAATGTCCAAGATGCAAATCTGGTCTTGAAGGGTCTGCTCCGTACTTTACTCTAAGTGGTCCTCTTTTATTATTTAAAAAGTCATTATATTTTTTAATAAATTCTTCCTCAGGGAAAAAGTAAGAAGCATTTTTCTTAACAATTTCCAAAACTTTATTTAAATTCATGGAAAATATAATATCATTCCACAAACATTACAAAATATAAGCTCATTATCTGATGGTTTTTTAATACCTGTTGGTAATTTTGAAAAGCAATTTGTACAAGTGTTTTCATATACACTTGCTACTGCTCTTGAATATTTATTAAGTAGAGCTTTAAATTTCCTTAAATAGTTTGGAGGAATTTCACTTTCAAGTTTCTGCTTATAACTTTCAATTTCAGATAATTTTTCTTCGTTTATAAAAAATCCTGTCTTTAAGTAATCTTCACTTCTTATTTCCCTTAACTTTATTTCAATATCTTGAAGAACTAATAATTTTTCTGTTAGACTTTTCATATTTTAACCTTCCAAAGATAATATAAGATTTATAAGCTCTTTTGGATCTTCAATACTTAAATAATCTATATTTTCTTTGGCTATCCTTTTAGCGATTTGAGCAATTTTACCAAGAACTATTAAATAAGTTGTTCCTGGGTCATTTGGAGGAGCTACAAGTAAAAAGAATAAATGAACAGGTTGATTATCAACTGATTGAAAATCTATACCTTCTTTACTAACTCCAATTGCTAAATAAACATCATTTACAATTGTGCTTCTTGTATGAGGAATAGCTATTCCCCTTCCTATGCCTGTAGAGCCTATAACCTCTCTTTTTTTCAAAGCTTCAAGTATGATGTTCTTGCTATTTTGTGGGAGTTTAAGAAGATCAACAAGCTCTTCAAGGGCTTCATCCTTATTTTTTGCCTTCATACCTATCTTTACTTTCTCTTCTGAAAGAAGTTTTTCAAGCATCTTTAACCTCCTTTTTATAAGTCGCTTTAACTGTTGTTTTTATTCCACCTCTTGGTGTAAATTCACATATAACTTCCATATATTTTGGCTCTAAAACTGAAACTAAATCTTCTAAAATTTTATTGACTAAACTTTCATAAAATATACCAACATTCCTATATTGAACTAAATAGTACTTTAATGATTTTAATTCTATAATTTTTTCGTCAGGAATGTAGTTTATTTTAATTTGAGCAAAATCTGGTAGTCCTGTTAATGGGCATAAACTTGTAAATTCTGGCTGAACAATTTCAATAACAATATCCCTTCCTTTATATTCATAATCAACAGCAAGCAAAATATCTTTCTTTATAATTTCTTTTCCTTTTTTTAATTGCCTCAATTCTTCTCTAAATAGTTCTTCTTTTCTTTTAAACTCCTCTAAATTCATAAAATGTTTTCTTCACCTAAAATTATTTCAACTTTATTGTTTGAAAATTTTAAAGCATCTTGTCCAGCTTCCATTGCCTCCTTTGATGATAATGCTTTTTTATAATCTTCCTTAGTTTCAAAAATCATTTCTGCAATTAAATAAATATCAGTTTGACCAAAAGGAGCACCTTTTATTCTTGTAATTCTTAATTCTTTCAGCCCAGGAATTTTCTTTACAAGTGGTGTATGAACCTCATTATAGTACTTTTCAAAGCTTTCAACATCATCAGGCTTCTTATAAATGGCAATAATTTTAAACATAATGAAAATTTTAAAGGATAATTTAAATTGACTTTTGCATTGTCTAATAATTCTGAAATATAGATTATTTCTTATTATTCCCACCCACCCTGAAATCAAGCCTTCGGCTTATGAACTTCGCCCCCTTAAATTCCCCCAAAAATCTATAATTTCCTAAAATTTTCATAAGTTATTGATTATCAAGGACTTAACATTATTTACTAGACAAAGCAATTTACTTTTGCCTTGTTTTGTAATTCCGAAAACATTTAATTTAGTTCATTTAAAATTTTTTAGTTTGTTCAATAGTTTTGAAAGTATTTATTTTATTATGTTTTTATTGCCCACTTTGAAAACAAACCTGTGGTTTATTTTCCCCTCCTAACAAAGCGAAAATAACCTTTAAAATTTTGAATATGGCTAAGGTTCCCCAAAATTTAAAATATACAAAAGAGCATGAGTGGATAAAAGTTGAAAAAGATACTGCAATTATAGGTATTACTGATTATGCCCAAAGTCAGCTTGGAGATATTGTTTATGTTGAGCTTCCAAAATTAAATCAAAAATATAAAAAGGGCGAATCAATAGCAGTTGTTGAGGCAGTAAAAACCGCAGCTGATGTTTATGCTCCTATTACATGCGAAGTTATTGAAGTAAATGAATCATTAAAGACTAATCCAGAAAAAATTAACCACGACCCTTATAATGAAGGATGGATAGCAAAAGTTAAAATTCTTAATGAAAATGAATTAAATGAACTATTAACTGCCGAAGAATATGAAAGTATGCTTTAAAATTTTGAAAATATGAAAAAATTTTTGTATTTTTTGGGAGGTGTAGTTATTGGATTAACTGTTGGTATATTATTAGCTCCAAATGAAGGAAAACAAACCAGAGAAAAAATAAAAAGAGAATTAAAGGACATTATTGAAGCAGTACTAAAAAAGAAGCTTGAAGAGGAAAATAAGGATAAAAAAAGTGAATAGGTTCTTTATTTTAATAATTTTTTTAATCTCTTGTATTCCATTAGCAACAAATGGAAGCCCTATTACGACTCCAAAAGATGAATTATCTATTGGAATAGGTGCAAGTGGTACTTCTTCAAATCCTCTAATTTTTAGTTTTTCCGTTTCGGCTAGATATGGATTAAGTGAAAATGTTGATGTCGGATTTTCTGGTTTTCCTATAATTTTGGGGATTTTAAATACTGATATTAAGTTCAGGAATTCTGATTTTACTGCCTTAATTTTTGGAACTGGTTTCTATTTTAGTCCTATAGGTTCTCTTATATTGCCTAACTTTGGTTTAGGATTTGGTAATGAGGTATCTTATTTATCTCCAAGATTTATATATGTATTAGGAGCGTTAGAGGACACAGTAGATCGGATTTCAGTAAAGCAATCTTCAATTCTTCAAACATCATTTGGTTTAACACTCGGAAAATCTATTAAATTTAATTTAGAAATGGGTTTTTTCGTTGGTTTAGGAGATTTAGGAGGTATTGCTCCTTACGTTCACTATGGTTTTTTATATATTCCAACTAAGAAAGAAAGGAGGTAAATCATGGTTAAGGTAGGGATAAATGGTTTTGGAAGGATAGGAAGAGCTGTCTTTAAAATTGCTCAAAGTTCAAAGCTCTTTGAAGTTGTTGCTATAAATGATATAACTGATGCTAAAACGCTTGCTCACTTACTAAAATACGATTCAGTTTATGGAAAATTTAATGCTGATATAAAAGTAAATAATGACGAAATCATGGTAAATGATAAGAAAATCAAAGTTTTTAGTATAAGTGATCCTTCTCAAATTCCTTGGGAAAGTTTAGGTGTTGAGATTGTTATAGAAGCATCAGGAAAATTCACTGATAGAGATAGTGCCTTAAAGCATTTAAGAGGCAGTGTAAAGAAAGTTGTTATAACCGCTCCTGCGAAAAAAGAAGATATTACAATTGTTCTTGGAGTTAATGAGAATAGATATAATCCAAAAGAGCATAATGTAATCTCAAATGCTTCTTGTACTACTAATGCTTTTGCCTTAATGGTCAAAGTTTTACATGAAAATTTTGGAATTGAAAGAGGTTTAATGACAACTGTTCATAGTTTTACAAATGATCAAAGAGTTCATGATTTACCACATAAAGATTTAAGAAGAGCGAGAGCAGCAAGTTTAAACATTATACCTACTTCAACAGGTGCTGCTACAACAATTTTTAGAATTTATCCTGAACTTGAAGGTAAAATTGATGCTATTTCTTTAAGAGTCCCAACGCCAACTGTTTCAATAGTTGATTTTTCAGCAGTTTTAAAGAAAGAGGTTAGTAAAGAAGAAATAAATTCTGCTTTTAAAAATGCTCAAAATAAATACATTGGATATACTGATGAGCCTCTTGTTTCATCCGATTTTATTGGAGATGAGAGAAGTGTGATAATTGATGGGAGTTTAACCCAAGTAGTAGATAAGAATTTTGTAAAAGTTTTTGGATGGTACGATAACGAATGGGGTTATTCAAGAAGAGTTGTTGATTTAGTGGAATATATTGTTCAAAGAGGATTTTAGGAAAGTTAATTATGTAAAATCCTTATTTTAGAGTGAAGTAAATAGAAGAATAAAGTTTTAAGAATTGAATAAAATTACTGATTTTTGGAGTAGATTTTGAACTTACTTTAAAAAAATCCCCTATTGTCCTTGACCTAAACTATAAGCTCTTTTATCTCCTATATAGTAAAGATTTTCAATTTTTATCCAATTTAAACCTTTTGCTTCAATTCTTTCAAGTAATTCTCTTATATCTTTATGAGTTATTTCGCTTTCGGATTCAAATCTACAACGCCAGTGATCAGTTAATAATGTTTCTACAATTTCAGCAGGATATACTTTTTGTCCTCTGTTTGTTATCATAATTAATTTTAGTTTTTCAGTTTGAGCTTCTTCTAATAATTTACCTATTTCATCTGGTTTTAATTTTCTTTCATCTAAAAATACATCCACTCCTCTTAATGTTAGTTTCGTATCTCTAACACTTTTAGTGCTTTTAATTTTGATCTTAATTGGTGGATATTTGGCAGGTTTTAGTACTTTTGGCTCTTCCCCAAGCCTTTCAATTACCGCATCTGCAAATTCTTTCGTTCCTACTTCTTTATAATCAGTTATTCCATTCTCTTTTAGAATTCTTGCTATATCATAAGTTACTACTTTATCTTCCAATGTCTTTAACCAAGCATTCTCAATTTTTTCAGCAACATCACCTTGACCTATATGGACGAGCATCATAATGGCAGCGTTTAGTAATCCTGATGGATTTGCTTTATTTAATCCAGCATATTTTGGCGCAGAACCATGAATTGCTTCAAACATTGCATATTCATCTCCTATATTTGCACTTCCAGCAAGACCGATTGAGCCTGCTATTTCAGCAACAACATCTGATGCTATATCTCCATAAAGATTAGGTAAAACTACAACTTCAAAAATTTCAGGACTATTAGCAAGTTTTGCCATTCCAATATCTATTATCCAATGTTCCTTTTCTATATCTGGATATTCATTTCCAATTTCATCAAATAATTTATGGAATAAACCATCTGTAATTTTCAATATATTGTCTTTTGTCATACAAGTTACTTTCTTTCTTCCTGTTGCTCTCGCGTATTCAAAGGCAAATCTTATAACTTTTTCTGTCCCCGGAATAGATATTAGCTTTAAAGCCATAGTCATTTCAGATGTTTGTTGATATTCAATAGAACCATATAAGTCTTCTTCATTTTCCCTAACTATAACAAGATTCATATTTGGACTTTTACAAGGAATAATTGGATGATAACTTCTGACGGGTCTTAAATTAGCATAAAGTCCAAGTGTTTTTCTAATAGTAACATTTATGCTTTTATAACCACCACCTTGTGGTGTAGTTATGGGTGCTTTTAATAAAATTTTATTCTTTTTAATAACTTCCCAGGCACTTTCTGGTATTCCACTTGTATTACCACTTAAATAAATTTTCTCTCCTACTTCAATTTCATCAATATCTATTCTTGCTCCTGCAGAAAATAGAATTCTTAAAACAGCATCCATAATTTCAGGTCCTATACCATCACCCCTTGCAATAGTTATTCTAACCTTATCCATAGTTTGAAAATTTTAAAGGAACTACCTTATAAGTATTTCACAATTTATTAACAATTTCTTTAAAAACCTTACCACGATGCTTATAATCTTTAAATAAATCAAAACTTGAACCACCAGGTGAGAATAAAATTGGTTCTCCTTTTGAATTTTCAAAAGCAAATTTAACAGCACTTTCCAAATCATCAAATTTATAAACTCTAACAATTTCTTTAAATTCATTATAAAAAAATTCCTTATTCTTACCAAAAGCAACAATAAAACTAACTTTTTGTTTTATAATATCTTTGATTATTTCAAAGTTGGCATCTTTCGTAAGACCTCCCATTATTAAAATGCATTTATCAAAATTCATAAGAGCATATTTAACAGAGTGAGGATTTGTTGATTTGCTATCGTTGTAAAATTTAATTCCGTTTATTTCTCTAACAAATTCAAGTCTATGTTCAGGGATTTTAAAACTAATAAGTCTTTCATTTAAAATTTTCTCTACTAAACTTAAATTTTTTAAATATGTCCAAATTGCTAATATGCTCGAAAGTAAATTATAAACATTATGAATTCCAAATATATTTGGAAAATTTTTTAAATCTAAAATTTCTTTTGAGAATAAGAAAATTTTTCCGTTTTTAAAGTAGCAATCAGCTTCTTCATTTACCGAAAAATAAAAAGTTTTAGAATTACTAACAATTAAATTTTTGATAATTTTTTTATCATCCAAATTTACAATTCTAAAATCATTTTCATCTTGATTTTTAAAGATATTCATTTTTGAGTTTAAGTAATTTTCAAATGTTAAATGCCAATCAATATGATCTTCTTCTATATTTAAAAAAACAGCAGTATTTACTCTAAATTTTTTAATAATTGAAAGCTGAAAGCTTGACAATTCTAAAATAAAAAGTCCTTTTTCTTTCCTATTATTACAAAAGGCATTTCCTACATTACCATACAAATTGCTATTAAAGGGTTTTAATAAGTGGTCTATTAAAAGGCTTGTTGTTGTTTTGCCATTAGTTCCAGTTATTCCAATTAAAAAACTTTCATTTGGATTTATATTATAATATCCAATTTCAATTTCAGGTAAAACTCTTAAATTTTTATTTAGAAATTTTAATAGAGTTTTATAAGGAACGCCTGGACTTGGAACTATTAAATCCGCATTATAAATATCACAATTAAAAGCAGAAAAATTTATTTTTAAAAATTCTTTTGAGTTTAATCTTGAATGCTCAAAAATTTTTATTTCATTACCAAAATTTTTCAATAATTTATAAACCGCTTTTCCTGATAATCCAAAACCAATTATATTAACTTTTCCAAAATAAAGCTTTCTTATTCCAAACATTTTTTAATTAGTTCAACAAAAATTGGAGATGGAATTAATGCTTTTGATTTAAATTCAGGATGAAATTGAACACCAATAAAAAATTTATGCTCCTTTATTTCCATAATTTCTGCAATATCACTATCAAGATATTCCCCACTTACAATAAAACCATTTTTTTCAAATTCGTTTCTAAATTCAGGATTAAATTCATATCTATGTCTATGTCTTTCATATATAATTTCACTCTTATAAATTTCATAAGCAAGTGTTCCTCTTTTTATTTTAATAGGATTTGAGCCAAGCCTTAATGTTCCACCATAATAATTTATATATTTTTGATTTTCAAGTAATGTTATTACAGGATAGGGTGTAAATTTATCAAATTCAGTAGAATTAGCATCTTTTAAATTTAAAACATTTCTGGCAAATTCAATAACCATAAGTTGCATACCAAGACATATTCCAAGAATTGGTTTATTATTTAATCTACAAAATTCAATTGCTTTAATTTTTCCTTCAATTCCTCTGCTACCAAATCCCCCAGGGATAATTATTCCATCAAATTGACTAAGATCAAAACTTTCTTCACTATTTATTAAAATTCCCTTTGCTCTAACATTAATTTTAGCACCTGCATGAATTAATGCCTCAAATATGCTTTTATAGGCATCCTTAACATTTACATACTTTCCAACAATAGCAATTTTAACTTCTTTTTTTGGATTTTTTATATTAAAAACAAAATTTTCCCAATCTTTTAAATCAATTTTCTCATATTTAAAAATTCTTAATTTTTCAAGAATAGCATCTACTATATTTTGCTTATTTAAAACAATTGGCAGTTCATAAACAGTTTCCAAATCAGGAGAAATGAAAACTCTATTTATTGGAATGTTTGAAAACATAGCAACTTTTTTAATTGCTTCATAATCTACTTCTTTTTCACTTCTTAAAACAATAGCATCAGGTTGAATACCAATTTCTCTTAATTTTTGAATGCTATGTTGAATTGGTTTCGTTTTAATTTCATTAACATTTCTAAGATATATAAGCATTCCAACATGAATATAAAATGTACTATCTTCACCTTCTTCAAGTTTCATTTGCCTAATTGCTTCAAGAAATGGTAAGCTTTCTATATCACCAACAGTTCCACCAATTTCACAAATTAATATATCAACATTATTCTTTATTCCTACATTTCTAATCCTATTTTTAATTTCATCTGTAAGATGTGGAATGATTTGAACAGTTGAGCCAAGATACTCACCTTTCCTTTCTTTCTCTATTACACTTAAATATACCTGTCCAGATGTTATATTATTTTCTTTACTTAAATTTTCATTTAAAAATCTTTCATAATGTCCAATATCTAAGTCCGTTTCTCCTCCATCTTCTGTGACAAAAACTTCTCCGTGTTGAAATGGATTCATTGTTCCCGCATCTACATTTAAGTATGGGTCGCATTTTATTATTGAAACTTTAAGACCTTTTCTTTTCAATAGAAATCCAATACTTGATGATATTATACCTTTTCCTAAGGATGAAAGAACTCCACCCGTTATAAAAATGTATTTCAAAACAATTAAAATTTTAAAGCATAAATATACTTTCCCCATCCGCTCTAAAAATAAGGTTTCGCCCCCTTAAATGAAACCCCGATAAAATTAATAATTTCCTGAAATTTTCATAAGTTCTTGATAATCAATTACTTATTAAAATAAAAATTTAAGCAATTCTAAATACTTACACCTAATTTTAAAGCACTGAACTTTAAAATTTTCAAATGGACGCAAAATTCCATATTGAGCTTACAGAAAAATATGGTGCTCATAACTATAAGCCATTACCTGTTGTTTTAACAAAAGGGGAAGGTGTTTGGGTTTGGGATGTTGAGGGAAATAAATATATTGATATGTTATCTTCTTATTCTGCACTAAATCAAGGACATAGACATCCTAAAATCATTAAAGCAGTTATTGAACAACTTGAAAGAATTACATTAACTTCAAGAGCATTTTATAATGATAAATTATCTTTGTTTTTGAAAAAATTAAATGAAATTACGGGATATGATAAAGCTCTTCCTATGAATAGTGGGGCAGAAGCTGTTGAAACCGCTATTAAAATCGCAAGAAAATGGGCTTATACAAAAAAGGGTATTCCATTAAATGATGGTGAAATTATTGTAGCATTAAATAATTTTCATGGTAGAACAATAACAATAATTAGTTTTTCTTCTGAACATCAATATAGATATGCCTTTGGTCCTTTTACACCTGGATTTGTTTTTGTTCCCTTTGGAGATTATTTAGCTATTGAAAAAGCTATAAATGATAGAACAATTGGAGTTTTAATAGAGCCTATTCAAGGTGAGGGTGGAATTATTGTTCCACCTGAAGGTTATCTTAAAAAAGTAAGAGAAATTACAAGAGAAAAAGATGTTTTATTGATGCTTGATGAAATCCAAACAGGTCTTGGAAGGACTGGAAAATTATTTGCTTATCAACATGAATTAAGTGAAAATGAAAAACCTGATATTTTAATTCTTGGGAAAGCTCTTGGAGGAGGTATTTATCCTGTTTCAGTAGTTCTCGCTGATGATGAAATTATGGAAGTGATAAAGCCAGGGGATCATGGCTCAACATTTGGTGGTAATCCGCTTGCTGCTGCGATTGGTATAGCAGCATTAGAAGTAATAATTGAAGAAAATCTTCCTGAAAATGCCAGAATAATGGGTGATTATTTTATTAGAAATTTAAGGGAAATTAAAAGTCCATATATTAAGGAGGTTAGAGGTAAAGGACTACTTATTGGTGTTGAATTAAATAGACCTGCAAGGGAGTTTTGTGAAAAGCTTATGAAACTTGGTGTTTTATCTAAGGAAACGCATGAATATGTAATTAGATTTGCACCTCCTCTTATTATTAAAAAAGAAGAAATTGATTGGGCACTTGAAAGGATAAAGAGGGTTTTAAGTTAATCCCCATTCTTTCATAATTTCTTTTGTAATTTCGTCAAAATTTATTTTTTCTTCTTTAATTTCTTTATTTTTTCGTTCTTTTAAAAATTCACTTGTAGAAATTGTCTTAACTTTAAGCATTTTAGCATAATTTACTATACTTTTATCATTTGAAACGACAATAATTTCGCTTGGGTTTTTGTAGTTTCTTATGAATTCCTTAATGTAATCATCAGCACTTTTTCCTTTTGTAAAAATTACATTTTCTATTGGATAATTTGGAAATTCCTCTCTCCCATCAAACACGATAATGAATTTCCTTTTATAACTTCTTAAAAAGTTTATTAAGAATTGCCTTGCCTTTTCTAAACCGAACTTTTCAATCCATTCTCTAAACGAAGAATACAATAAATTATATCCATCAATTAGATAAAGCAATACCATAATTTTAAGGGATAAAAAATTTTCTTAATTGCGTTGTCCAATAATTCTGAAATATAGATTATTTCTTTATTTCCCCACCCACCCTCAAATTAAGCCTTCGGCTTAAAAATACTCATTTTTATGCCTCGGGAGGCTTCGCCCCCCATTAAACCCCCATAAAATCTATAATTTCCTAAAATCTTCATAAGTTATTGATAGTCAATCATTTAACACTATTTATTGGACAAAGCACTTCTTAATTGCGTTGTCTAATAATTCTGAAAATATCATTATTTCTTTATTTTGCTCACCCACCCTGAAATTAAGCCTTCCGCTTATAAACTTCGCCCCCCTAATAGTCCCCCGTGAAGTCAATATCTTAATCTAAAAGCTGTTAAAAGATAGAAAATTGATGAAATTAAAACAATTGTTGAACCCGTTGGTATATCAAAAATATATGATAAAATTATTCCCGTTATTGTGAAAATTAAGGCAAAAATTGATGAAAAAATCATGTTCTTAATTACACCTTTAAATAAGTTAAAGCTTATGGCAGATGGTATTATTAGGAATGAAGTTGCTAAAATAATTCCAAGTAGCTTTGATGACAAAACAATACCAATTGAAAGAATAATAAAGAATAAATAGTCATAAAATTTAACATTTATTCCATTAGCTTGTGCCAATTCTTTGTGAAATGATATAAAAACAAGTTTTTTAAATGTTAAAAAAATGAAAATTAATATGATAGTTGAATAAACGATAAAAATTAAAAAATCTTCAAACCTCATAAGAAATATATTTCCAAATAAATATGACCAAATATCCTGATAATTCTTTGAAAATTTTACAAGAATAATAATTCCTATTGCTATTGATAGGGGAAACATTATTCCAATAGCTGTATTTTCAGATTGTTTATAAGAACTCTGAACTATTAAAATTGATACTATTACTGAAAAAATTAAAGCACTAATTAAAGGATTTATATTCAAGGCGATACCTATAGCAATTCCTCCAAATACTGCATGAGAAATACCTGTTCCAGCAAATTCTAAATTCCTTGAAACAACAAAAAATGAGAGCAATCCAAGAATAATAGAAATAATACAACTAAAAATAATTGCACTAATGAGCATGAATAATTAGTTTGACTTCATTTCCGTACAATTCACAAAGTTCTTTTTCAGTTAAATTTGGTTTTCCGTGATAAAACATAACTCTATTTAGACAAAGAACATTATCAGCAATAGCATTAACAATTCCAATATCATGACTAACAATAATCATTGAAATTTTATATTCTTCTTTAAGTTTTTTTATTAAATTGTAAAATTCACTTTGAGCATTTAAATCAAGGTTATTTGTAGGCTCATCAAGAAGTAAAATTTTACTATTTGTTAATATGCTTAATGCTATAAGAACCCTTTGCTTTAAACCCCCAGATAAATTTTTAAATAACTCATTTTTATAATTAGTTAAGTTGAAAAATTCTAAAACTTCATAAATTTTTTCTTTTTTAGCATCCGTAAAGAATTTAAACATTTCAAAGACAACAATAGGAATTTTTGAAATGTTATCTATGTTTTGAGGTAAATAGCCTATTTTATAATTGTTTTTAATATAAATTTCTCCACTATAAGGGATAATTTTTAAAATTGCTTTAAGTAAGGTTGTTTTACCTCCACCATTTGGACCAATTACTAAAAGAATTTCTCCTTCATTCAAACTAAAATTTATATTTTTAATAATTTCTTTACCATCTAACTTAACACTTAAATTTTTTACTTCAAGAATGCTCATATATTGAAAATTTTAAAGCATAAATAAAGTTTTGATGTGC
>JAVVGK010000016.1:0-20599 GCA_032249175.1 Candidatus Hydrothermia bacterium
ACATATTGATAAGTTTAAAGGAAGGTTAGAGTAGAAGAGGAATTATTGGACAAAGTACTTCAATTCTAATGAAATATCAACCCATCTTGAAGAATGCGTTAATGCTCCAACTGATATATAATCCACACCTAATTTAGCAATTTCTTTAACACTTTCCAATTTTATACCACCTGAAACCTCAATTTTACATTTCCCATTTATTATTTTTACTGCCTCTTTAATACCCTCAATTTTAAAATTATCAAGTAAAACAATATCAATTGGATAGTTTAAAACAATTTTTAATTCATCTAAATTTGAGACTTCAATTTCAATCTCCTTACCAAATGGTTTATTCTTAATAGCAATATCTAATAGCTTTTCTATTGAGCCAAAAGCTTTTATGTGATTATCCTTAATAAGAATTCCATCAAATAAACTAAACCTATGATTATTTCCTCCACCAACTCTAACTGCGTACTTTTCAAGCTTTCTATATAATGGGGTTGTTTTTCTTGTATCAAGAATTTTACAATTAGTTCCTTCTATTTCTTTTACAAAATAATAAGTTGTTGTTGCTATTCCTGAAAGTTTTTGAATAAAATTTAAAGCAACTCTTTCACCTCTTAAAATATCTCTAATACTGCCTTTAACAACTGCTATAACTTGCTTTTCATTTATAAAATCTCCATCTTTATAAATTTTTTCAACTGAAATTGAATCATTTAAAAATTTAAAAACCTTTTCAAATATATCAATACCACAAAGCACAAAATTTTCCTTTGATATTAGTAAAAATTCACCATTACCGTTTATATTTAAAATTTCCGTTGTTAAATCTCCATAAAAACTATCTTCTAATAAAGCATATTTTATAATATCTTCAATTTCAAGCATAAATAGAATAAAATTTTAAAGTTCAAAAAAACTTTTATTTTGGGGGTAGGTGGGCAAGATAAATAAATTTGGACAAGGCAATTAGAGTTTGCTTTGTCCAATAAATAGTGTTAAGTTCTTAATTACCAATAACTTATGAAAATTTAGGAAATTATAGATTTTATCGGGGGTTTATTTAGGGGGCGAAGTTTTAAGCCGAAGGCTTGATTTTAGGGTGGGTGGGAAAAATAAGAAATAATCTATATTTTAGAATTACTAGACAATGCAATTAGAGTTTTAATCCATCCTTTAAAATTTTCTAATATGCGGATATTAAATGTCTTTAAAAGGGTTCCTGATACTTATGCTGAAATTAAATTAAATTCAGATAATTCTGATATAGATAAGGAAAACTTAAATTATGTAATTGACCCTTATGGAGAATACGCTATGGAAACTTCTTTAAGGATGAAAGACAATAATAATGCTATTGAGCTTAATGTTTTAACAATTGGTCCTGAAAATTCCTCTGAGCTATTAAGAAATGCATTAGCACTCGGATTTGATAATGCTTATCTAATAAAATATGAAAATTACGATAAATTATCTCCAATATCAATTTCAAAAATTTATATAAAATTCATAGAAAAATTTGGTCCTTTTGATATAATTTTTTTTCCAAAAGTTGATATTGATACTAATTTTTCTTCAATTGGTGGATTTGTGGCAGGCTTTTTAAAATTAAATTACATTTCAAATATCATTACAGCACAAGTAGAAAATGAATATGTGATTATTGAAAGGGAAAGTGATATTGGAAAGGAAAAATTAAAATCAAAAATGCCAATTGTTTTAACGCACGATAAGGCACCTTATGAAATAAGACTTGCTAATATAAAGGGTATTATGATGGCAAAGAAAAAACCATTAAATGTTATTGATATAAATGAATTTGGAATTGAAATTGATAATTATGTTATAAGAGGTTCTTTAAGACTTCCACCGCAAAGAGCAGGTGTTAAATTTTTAAGTAGTGTGGATGAGCTTATAAAAGTTTTAAAGGAGGAGATTAAAGTCCTATGAAGGCTCTTGTTTATTTTGAGACGATAAATAATGAAATTAGGGATTTGAGTTTATCAGCTGTTGAATTTGCTAAAATTTTTTCAAATGAAATTTACGGATTTGTAGCTAATTTAGATAAAGCTAAAAAATATGTTAAAAAATTATATGTTCTTGAAACTGAAAATGAATTTCCAGATGTAGTTGCTGAGGAAATTTTTAAAATTATTGAAAATGAAAAAATTGAATATATATTCTTTGTTTCAACGAACAAAGCAAAAGAAATAATGAGTTATTTAGCGGGATTGTGTAATGCTTTAATGATTGAAGATATTGAAGCTTATGAGAATGATTATTTTATAAAATCAATTTATTCAAATAAAGTTTATGCCCAATTTAAAGTAAATTATCCAGGCTTTAAAATTTTAGGAATAAAACCAAAAGCCTTTAAAATTCCTAAGGAGCTTGAAACTGAAGGTGAAGTTATAAAATTAAAGCCTTCTAAAAGCTCTTCTATTGAAATTATTGAAATAAAACCAAAAGAGACAAAAGAAGTTGATGTAACGGAAGCAGATATTGTAGTTTCAGGTGGTAGAGGTCTTGGAAGTGCTGAAAATTATAATAAATTATTAAGAGAATTAATTGATGTTTTAAAGGAAAAGACAAATTTAAAAGTAGCACTTGGAGCAAGTCAAGCAGTTGTAGATGCTGGATGGATAGATCATTCGCATCAAGTAGGTCAAACAGGCAAAACTGTTTCACCTTTAATATATTTCGCAATTGGCATTTCTGGTGCTATTCAGCATTTAGCAGGAATGAGAACATCAAAATATATAATAGCAATAAATAAAGATAGTGAAGCACCTATTTTTAAAATTGCAGATTATGGTTTGGTCGGAGATGTAAATACAATAATTCCAGAATTAATACAAAAACTAAAAGGAGGTTGAACATGATTGAGCTGATTGTGCTGTCCGTTCAAATATCAACATCAAAGGAAAGCCCTGTTCATATTCAAAAAAGGGCAGTAGAAGGTCCAAAGAGTGTATCTCCTACAAATCCATCTATCCAAACCTGGCTACCTATATTCCAAGAAAACTTTGAAGGTGTAACACCACCTGCTCTTCCCGCTGGATGGACTGCGATAGATGGTGACGGTGATGGAAACACCTGGCAAAGCTACCCTTCTGGCTCTTGTAGTGGTGGTGTTTCATTTACTTCAAAATTCGTATGTTATGATGATGATGGCGCTGGCTCTTCAAATAATACTGCTTATGAAGTTTTAAGAACACCACTTATATATATTCCACCAGGTGCTAGTGCTTATAGATTGAGATTTGATTATGATTTTGACGCTTATCCACCTACTCCTGTTGAAACATTTTATGTAAATTTAAGATATAAATCTGGTGGGGGTCCTTGGAATAGTGTTAGAATTCTAAATCTTCCTGGAACTGCTGATTCCTTAAATAAAACCTTTACTTTTGACTTTACTTCATATATGACAGGAAATAATGACACTATTCAAATTGAATTCGTTTATGATGATGGTGGAGATTGGGGATGGAGTGCAGGTGTTGATAATGTTGTAGTTGAAGGTGATTATACACTTAATAATGATTTGGGTATTGTTGGTGTTAGTCCAAATGCTGGTGTTTATTACTTTTATCCATCTGGAAGCACTATAAATCCTATTGGAAGTGCTTGGGTAAAAATTACAAATACTGGAACAAATCCCCAAAGTGGATTTACAGTATATCTTAAAGTAAATGCTAATACTTATAGTCAAACTTACGCAGGCACACTAAATTCAAATCAAACAGATTCTGTTCAATTTACAAATGTTCAATATGCTCTTGGAACTAATAATATAAAAGCATGGCATGGATTAAGTGATGATTTTGTAGGTAATGATACATTTAATACCACTCTTAGTTTAAATGCCAAAGCAACTGATACCCTAAATTATCCAAATTCCTTAACAGCAAATGATGCTATTGGCTCTCCTGGAAATCTTGGAAATTCACATGAAGCTGTTAGATATGATAGTGCTACAATTTGGCCATTTGTAGTTTCAGCAGATAGCTATTATATTACAAAAATTTTCTTTTATCATTGCTCAACATTTAATCCAAGCTCTTGTCCAGGTGGAAATACAAGAGTAAGTCTTTGGCTTGATGATGGAACAGGAAAACCAAGTTTAAGTCTTGAAATTATTGGAAAGGATACAACACTTCCAAGTGGAACTAACGGAGCAAGATTATGGTTTATATCTCTTCCAACTCCTATTAAAATAGAGCAAGCCATACTTCCATTTTATGCAGGAAGAAGTTGGAATATAAATGCGACATTCCCATTTGGTTTTGATGATGCTTCTAATTGTATTTTAAATTATTCTTGCTGGATTAGAGCGGATGCTATTTCTGGTGGTGCTTGGGATCAATTAACAACATATGGTTTAAATTACTCTTGGATTCTTGGAATTGTAGTTCAAAAGAAATCTACGGGATATGAAGAGGTTGTATTACCTAAGGATGCCAAAATTTTAAGATATGATAATGGAAGAATTGTCTTTAATAAAGAGATTGAAAAAGACACAAGAATTCAAATTTACAACACTAATGGTGCATTAGTTAAGGATATTCAAGTTTCAAAAGGAACGAGAGCTTTGAAAGTTGGCAAGCTTCCAAAAGGTGCTTATATTTACATAATAGAAAATAAAGTTGGTAAAATTATCGTAAATTAAAATTAGCCCCCTTCTGGGGGCTTTTATTAACCCTTGTTTCTTTTTTTGAAATTTTTTAAATCATTGAGACAAAAAATTTTTAGTGTAATTAGTTTAATATAAAAAACATAATTTTTAAAGACTTGAAAATTTACTTTCTTATAGAATAAAATTTTCGCACTATGCTAATTTCCCTTTTATCTCAAATGAGTTTATATGGACCAGAAAGTCCAGATTGGTTCCAAGGAAGACATGATTTTAAGAAGACTGGTAAATCTGCTTGGAAATGTAATAATCCTGCCATTACAGATAGAATATGGAATGATAGAACAAGCTCAGATTGTTTTGGTGCTGGTGGTAATAATGTTGTAAATGTTGTTATGGATGTAAATGGAGATGGTATTAATGAGGTTCTTGGAGCTGGAAATTATACATGTCCATTTATAAGTATTGGTATTAGATTAAGAGTTTATCCTGCAAATTCAAGCTCTTACTTGTGGCAATTATATTGGAATAACTCTGCTAGTAATACTGATGCTAATGTAGATGCTTTTATGGCAGGTGCTATAACAAATAGCGGAAGAAGATTATTTAGCGTAGATTATAAAGAAGGTTTTTTGGGAAGTCCTAAAAGATATTTCACTGCTATTAGTTTAAGCGGTGGAGGAGGTTCAGTTATATATCAAAGACAAGATTGCTCAGGTGATAATGTTTGCTCATCAGGTTTAACTATTGCAGATGTTAATAATGATGGTTGTCCTGAAATATATAGAGGAGTTAATAATAGTGCTGTTGCCATAAATGGATGCTCTAATAATTATATTGAAATATGGAATTATAATTTAGGTAATACTGTTGGAATTCCTGTTATTGGTAAAATTGATAATGACCCAGATTGGGATATTGCTTTTCCTGTCGCTCCAAATATAATTAATGTAAGAAGAGCAAGTGATGGTGCTTTTAAATTTTTTTACACACTTCCTTCAAATTTTCCTAATTTACTTGATTATGATTTTTATTCTAATGTTTTAACTGCTTATGATATAGATAATGATGGAAAAGATGAGTTAATTGTAAGAACAAGTTCCCAATTATTAGCTCTTAAATACAACGGCTCATCATTTAATGTTTTATGGAGTTCAAATTATTCAACAGGTTCTGCTATTGCCATTGGTCCCATATTAAATGGAAATGCTCTTGGTATAGCAGTAAATTCAGGAGGTTCATTACTTATTATAAATGCATCGGATGGCTCACTTGTTGCTTCAACATCAGCTTCTTATTGTGGCGCTCCTACCATAACAGATATAAATGGTGATGGAGTATGGGATGCCTTAATTTCACAATGTGGTTGTGGTAATCCTTATGGATTTAGTAGAACAAATGGCTTTTCATCTCCAATATGGAACGCTGGCGGTTGTGCAAGTGAGCCTCCAATAAGCTCAGATTTAATAGTTGCTAAGTACTTTTTAAATCCTGATAATACAGGAAAAATGGTAATAGTAGAAGGGGATTTTAGTTGTGATACTAATGTTTGGATGTGTGATGCGGCGGAATTTCCAACACCTGTTGAATTAAAAGAACTTGTAAGTTATGATAAAAATTATCTTTACATTTACAACTACAAAGGTCCATTTGAAATATACAACATTGAAGGTAAAGTGATTTATAAAGGTGTATATGAAAAGCCGATGAGATTAGAATTGAAAGATGGTGTATTTATACTAAAAACTCAAAATAAGACACATAAGTTTATATCAAAAAAGGAGGTTAAGAAATGATAATGATTTTATTTTCTCTCGTTGGAGATATCGCTAATTATTATAAAAACTTGAATGAATTACAAGCTAATGTTGAGGTAAAAATTTACAAATCAAAGCTTAATAGAATACAATATGTAATTTTGGGAAATTATTATGAGAATAAAGATAAAACAATTTATTATGGTTATTTGCTAAATGGCTCAAAAGTTAAAATGGAATTTTTTGAAAATACTTATACTTATTATTTGAATGATAATGTTATTGAAACAGGCTCTCTTGAAGTCCCTATATTTTCACCATATAAGATGTTTATATTTCTTTATGAAAATAGTTATCCATATAATTTAACTCAAAAAGATTCAATTTTATATATCAGCTTTAATACTGATGGAAATTATTGGTTCTTTAAGATAAATTCAAATGATTATAAAATTTTAGAATATACGCCTTCTCAAAAATTAAAAATTGATTTTAAATAATTGTTAAAATAATTGCTTCCACCTCCTGATGCCCCTTCCCCCCGGGGGCATTTTTATTTATATATTTTTATTAGGACTTTATCCTTATTCTTTTCATAAATTTCAGATATTTTCTCTTCAATTCTTTTATTCATTAATATGAATTTTATTTGTTCCCTAACATCTTCATATCTTGTAATTTTTTCAGGGATGAATTGTTTAACTCTTAAAATTAGATAAAAGCCATCTTTATATATTGGTCCAATAATTGAATTTTCTTTTACATCTTTAAAATATGGTTTTAATTCATCGGGAATGGCATCCTCAGGAACATAACCTATTTCAACTGGACTAATAGAATTTTCCTTAGCAGTTTCCTCAAAATTCTTTTTAGCTTTTTCAAGAATTATTAAAACCCTTTCTCTTGCTTTCTCAATATCTTCCTTTGAGGGTTTAACCTTAATAAGAATATGACTAATTTTTACTGAATCAGAAGATTTATCATCAATTTTAAATATATTATAACCTAAGGGTGTTCTTATTGGTCTTGTCCAAGAGCCTTTTGGTGTTGAAAATATTTCTAAAATTAAATCCTGACTTAAAAATTGAGATAAATAATTCCTTTTAACCCATCCCAATTCTAAAATACTATCATCTGAAAATTTCTTTGCTAATTTTTCAAAATTCTCACCTTTTTGTAATTTTTTATAAATATCCTTAATTTTATTATATGATTTTTCTTCTTGCTCAAATGAAGCGGAAACTGGAATTACAATCTGTTGTAAGTAGTATATATTTGGTTGTTTAGGAAATGAATCCTTATGAATTTCATAAAAACTCTTAATCTCATCCTCAGTTATACTTATTTCAGGAGTAATATATTTTGAAATGTACTTTTGGATTAATATTTGCTTTTTTATAAATTCTCTTTGATTTTCAATAAACTCATTAATTGTTAAATTGTTTTTCTTTAACTCTTCATCAAAAATTTTCTTTCCTACAATTAAAAAAACTTTATTAGCAAGCTCTGGATCAGAAAAAATGATTATACTATCTGGAATTTCATAACTTTTCAAAATTTTCTTGATTTCAATTGTATCGTTGGGATTTACACCAAGTGATTGAATTTTATTAAAAATTTCAATTCTTCCATATTGGAAATATATATTATCCAGGTAATTTTTTGAAAAGTTTTTAAATTCATCTTCACTAATGGATAATGAGCTATCATTTTTGGCAAGAACAAGAATTACTCTTTGCTTTATCAAATTTTTTAAAATCTCATTCTTTATTGAGTCATTTTCAGTTAATGTTGTGCTTCTATAAACTTCTTCTAATTCAGAATAGAAAATTGGCTCATCATTTACAACAGCAATTACTTTATCTAAAAGCTTTAAACTATCAGAAAATAGAATTAAAAAAATCATTTAATTTTCCTTTTTATTCCAATCTTCTAAAAATTTTTCAAGTCCAATATCAGTTAATGGATGTTTTATCATTTGATAAAATACATGAGGCGGAATTGTTGCTATATGAGCACCATATAATGCTGATAATAAAACATGTCTTGGATGTCTAATACTCGCTGATATTACTTCAGTTTCAATATCATGAATAGCGAATATCTCAACAATCTCCTTAATAATTGAAATCCCATCATGACCAATATCATCAAGCCTTCCAATAAATGGCGATACATATCTAGCACCTGCTCTTGCAGCAATAAGTGCTTGAATTGGATTAAAAATTAATGTTGTATTAACACTTATTCCTTTATCTGAAAGATACTTTATAGCTTTTATTCCATCTTCTGTAAATGGAATTTTAATTACTATATTAGGATGAATATCTGCTAATTTTTGTGCTTCTTCAATCATTTCTTCAAATTTTAAGGTTGTTACTTCTGCTGAAACAGGACCTTTTACAATTTCACATATTTGTTTTAAAATTTCATAGGGATTTCCTTTTTCTTTTGCTAAAAGAGATGGATTTGTTGTAACACCACTTATTATACCCCATTCATTTAACTTTTTTATTTCCTCAATGTTAGCACTATCTACGAAAAATTTCATAGTTTGAAAATTTTAAAGCTTTTTAGATAAAATAAAAAATTCATGATTTCCTTTTGGTCCAGGGGGATAAGATCTAACTACACCTATAATTTCAAATTTCATTTCCTTTAAAAAATTTAAAATTTTATCAACTGCTAATTTCCTTAAATTTTCATTCCTAACTACACCTTTCTTAACGAATTTTTTTCCAAGTTCAAATTGTGGTTTTACAAGAACTAACAAATATCCATTATCCTTTAAAAACTTTATAACATTTGGAATAACTTTTGTTAAACTTATAAATGAAACATCAATTGTTATTAAATCTAATTTTTCTTTTATGTCATTTTCAGTTAATTCACGAGCATCTTTTTCTTCATAAGAAATAACTCTTTTATCATTTTTTAATTTTTCATGGAGTTGATTTTTACCAACATCAACTGCATAAACAATTTTTGCTCCTCTCTGTAATAAACAATCTACAAATCCACCTGTTGAAGAACCAACATCAAGACAAATGAAATCCTTAACATTTAATTTAAAATAATTTAAAGCAGTTTCAAGTTTTAAACCACCCCTTGAAACATATTTCAATTTTTCTTTTATTTTAATATCAGAATTTACATCAACAAGTTTTCCAGGTTTATCAATAATAACACCATTTACAATAACATTTCCTGACATTATTAGTGCTTTTGCTTTTTCTCTACTTTCAGCTAAATTTTTTATAACAAGCAATTGGTCAAGTCTAATTTTCATTATTTAGTATTCTTCCCTTCTAATTAAATATATTGATATAATGAAGAATAAAACATTAGGGAACCACATAGCTAATGCTCCATTTACTATATTCTTTTTAGCAAGCTCTTCTCCACCAATTAAAAAAATATAATAGATTGTAAATACTATAAAAGATATACCAAGTGCAGGACCAAAGCCACCCCTTCTTATTATTGAAGATATTGGAGCAGATAATAAAACAAATACAATTGCTGAAAATGGCATGGAAAATTTCTTGTGAATTTCAAGTAAAATTTGATTTATTCTCATTTTATAATATCTTTTTAAATCTTCATCTTTTATCATTTCATATTCCTTCTTCTTTCTTTCCATTTCTTCAATTAGTCGCTTTATGCCCATTTCTCTATCGCCTCTAAATTCTCTTTCTCTAATTTGCATACTAATATCAAGCTTTATTAAAACTTGATAATTTTCAAATTCTATTGTTCTATACTTTTTAGTAAATCCATCTAAGAGTTGATGAATTTGACCATCTTTCAAATCTAAAATCAAAATGCTATCTTCAAAACTATAAATATAACCATTTTTAGCAGTTATGAATGTCTTGCCATAATCTGATATATCGTAAATTCTTATATCTTCTAAATAAGATGTCCTATCATCTTTATTTCCAATATATAGTTTATAATTTCCAATTTCATTGAATAGTCCAGATTTTATTTGAGCTATTGGTTTTTTAATGTAAATATCAATTAATAAGTTTTTAAATTTATGATTTGACTCAGGTAAAATTTTATCATTAAACCAAACCATAAAGATAAAGACAATTGTTGAAAATATAATTGGACCTAATAGAAGTCTCTTTAAGCTTATTCCGCAGGATTTGGCAGCAATAATTTCAAAGTTTTGAGATAAATTTCCAAAAGCTATTAAACTTGCTATTAAAACGGACATAGGAATGGAAAGAGCTAATATGAATGGAAGTGCATATATAAATAATTTTATTACTATATCAATTGGAACTCCCTTCCTGATTAACAAGTCCATAAGCTCAAAAATTTTGTCAAGTAATAGAACAAGTGTAATTACTAAAATTGAGCCTAAAAATGGAAGGATATGCAATTTAATTATATAAAAGTCTAATTTTTTTAGCATTAACCTCCGCTCATAATTTTCATAATACCTTTTTTAGCCCACTTATTATTTGGGTCAATTGATTGCATTTGATAATAATAATTTAAAGCTGATTGTCTATCACCTTTATTTAAAGCATCTATTGCCATAGCTTCAAGTTCTGCTAATTTTTTATATTTTTGAGCTAATTGGTCATTTGGATTTGATTTTAATATATCATTTGCTATTTGTATCGTTTTATTTAAATTATGCTCCTCTTCATAAGCTTGCTGTAGAGCTAATGAGCCACTTGCAGAAAATCCTCCTGATAATTCTGTACCTACTTTTGGAATATCAATTTTTGAAATATCAACATCTACTTTTATGTCAGTTGGATTTGTTGGATTTTTTGGTTTTTCTTCAACTTTTTCAGTAGGTTGCTCTGGAATTGGAACTTGCGTTTGAATAACATTTGTTATAGTTGTTTCAGGTTTTTGAATTTTATGTGTAGTATCAATAGTTTGATTTTTAATTATTGATTTTTCCGATTTTATTACCTGCTTTTCTTCTTTTATATTTTTGCTTATAATTGACGTTTCTTTTGGAAGCTCAAGCTCCTTTCTGATGTCAATAATTGTTTCTTGTTTTGGTTTAGATATATAATTTTTATAGATGTAGAAACTACCCCCAATTATAATAATTGTTTGGATTATTAATAAAGTTATCAAAAATCTTTTCATTTTCCAAGTCTTGAAAGCGCTTGCTTTGCCCAATTATTTGATGGATCTAATTTTAAAATTTCCTCCCAAATTGATATTGCCTCCGCTTTTTTTCCTTGTTTTTCATAAGCAAGTGCTTGCTTTTCTTTTTGAGCTAATCTTAAATAGTACTTTGCTTTAACATTATTTGGATCATTTTGTAATATGGATGTTGCTATTCTTATCGTTTTGTCTAAATTGTGCTCCTTTTCATAAGCATTAACTAAATTTTTTGTTTCATCAAGTGTAATATCTAAATTTATTTCTGGTTGTGTTGTTTCTAAATTTATTTTTGGAACATCAATTTTTATAGTTGGCTCAAGTGTTTTTTGTTCTTTTGGTTTTTCTGCTATTTCTTCCTTTTTCTCTTCTTTTGGTTTAACTTCCTTTAATGAGGCAAGTTTTTGTTGGATTTCAGATTTTGTTGTTCTTTTCTTTTGAGCATCCAAAATGATTTTTTTCAGTTCTAATAGTTGTGGATGATCTGGTGCTCTATTTAGTGCTAAATTTAAAACTTCTAATGCTTCATTTACTTTTCCACTTTCAAATAATGCTTTTGCTTCCGCATAATTTTGTTGAACAACAGTTGCTATTAAAATTTGATCATATAAACTATTTACATATCTCTCATTTTCTAAAACTTTAATAGCGTTTTCAATTGAATTTAAAGCACTAAAATAATCACCATTATTTATTTTATCTTCTGCTGTTTTCACATCTTTCCAAGCATTTAATAATTTTTCAATAAGTGGTTTTAAATCCAAAATTCTTTGGTCATTTTTCTTAATTTTTTCAGCTTGAATTATTTCATTTCTTGCCCTTTCAAGAGCATTAATTTTCTTTTCAGTTGTTTCAAGTTGTGAGATTATGGGAATTGTTGAACTTGCTGAGCTTATTAAATTATTAAATTTATTCTCTTGCTGTGCATTATAAAACCAAATGCCAAAACCAATTAAAGCTATTATGATAACTCCTAAAATTCCATAAACATAAACTGGAATACCTTTGGACCTATAAATTTCACTTTCAGGCTTTTCCTTTGGATTTACAAATAAAATTCTTGTTTTTCCAATTTGAATCTCATCGCCACTATGTAAAGGCATTATTTTCGTTAAAACTTTACCATTTAATAGTGTTGGATTTTTACCACCAATATCCTCAATCTCATATCTATCGTCAAAAACATATATTTTTGCTTGCTTCCTTGAAACATATTGATCATCTATTCTATAATCTGCTTCATCTCCTCTTCCAATAATTCCTGTTTTGTCAATCTCAATTATCTTTCCCGCATCAGGACCTGATAAAATTTTAAGATAAGGAACTTCTGCTTCTTCAATATCTATAAATTGTGTTGGTTGGCTTTTTGACATATCATCCACTTGAACTCCAATATCAATTTTAGCAAGTGTAATTTCAATTCCATTTGCCACAAATGTTTCATTTTCTCTTATTTTAAAATCACCAATTATCTCCTTATCTTTATAAATAACTTTTGAATTTGCTCTTATAAAAACTTCCTTATTATTATAACCCATAATTGTAAAATGATTTTCGTTTAAATTACTATCTAAAAAATCACCTTTCTCTTTTGAGAAGGTATAAGGAACTTGCTTTATCTTTAAAAGCTCTTCTTTTTCACCTTTTCTTATAATGAAAATAACCATAACTTTGAAATTTTAAAGCATAACTTTGCCTTTCTGTTTTGATTTTTTAAATTGTTTATATAAGAAATAAACTGATAGCAAAAAAATTGCTGAAATTACAATTAAGTCAAAAACTTTACTATATTTCATAATTTCTTTCCAATTGCTTTTTAAAATATATCCAACATAAGCTAAAAACATATTCCAAGCACTTGCTCCTATTGTTGTAAATATAATAAACTTCATAAAGTTCATTCTTGCCATTCCAGCAGGTATAGAAATTAAATGTCTTACAACAGGTATAAATCTACTAATTAAAATTGTTATTTCGCCATATTTACTAAAAAATTTTTCAGTAATTTCAAGATGCTCTTTTTCAAGCAAGAAGTACTTTCCATATTTTAAAATAAATGCTCTTCCTCCATAAAGCCCCATTAAGTATGAAATTGAGGAGCCAATTATACTTCCGAGTGTTGAAAATATAAATACGCCTATCCAACTAAATTTTTCTTCATAAACAAGAAATCCAGTAAATGGCATTACAGCTTCACTTGGAACGGGGAAAATCATACTTTCCATAGCCATTAAAACCATAACCCCAACATATCCAATTTCATAAATGATATTAGAAAAGAAATTCGCTAAAATTTCAGTAATTGACATTATTTTCTCCTTTCAAGAGGGTCAATTCTTTTACTATTAAAATTGAAAACTTTGTAAATTGGACAAAATCCTATAATTGAAGTAAAAATTAGAAAAATTGATAGTATTATCAAGATAGTTTTTATAATGAAAGACAAACTTGCGGAAATGGAAAATGCTATTAAAATTATACTTAAAGCAATTCTTAACATCCTATCTGTTGTTCCTATATTATTTTTCATTTGTGAAAATTTTAAAGCATATAATTAAGTCTTAGGTTTAATTTTTAGGGTGTGTAAATTCCTCTAAACTTTAAAATTTTAGTATGAACTTTACATTCTTTATAACACTGCTAAATATAAGTATATGGATCGTTCTTGGAATTTATTATTTATTCTTTAATCCTTATAGTCCAATTTACTCACTTTCAATTCCATCAATTCTATTTGTAATTTTCTTTATCGTTTCAATGAGAAGGGCATTTATTATTATTGGTATAAATACTGCAAGAGGAAAGCTAACATTTTTACTTGGTCTTGGCGGTGTATTATTAGCTCTTGGATTCTTCCTAATTCAATTTAATGCTAAAAATTTTATTGTTTATCCATTATTATATATTGGACACTTATCATTAGCAAGTGCTGTTGTTTATATGTTTTTTCAACTTATAAAAAGTGGATATGGTCTTACACTTGGTGAAGCTTTACAAGTTCTTGGAATTTTTATAATACTTATTGTAATAGGTTATTCTTTGCTTTTGAATAATTATAAATTTGATGAGAAGTTTTATTACAATTTAGTTTTAATAATTCTTGGTTATATTCTTGCGATATTTGCTATAATTGATTTGAGGATATTTTGGGGTAGTGACCTTGGAAAAAGGTGGATAATTGGCTCAATAGCAGGAATTATTTTTCTATTAGCAGATATATTTTTTGTTGTTTATCTATCAAATGAAAACTTTTTCTACATATATTCTGCTTCTTTACTTTGGGGTTTGTCTGGAATTTTAATGAGTGGAATTTTCTCTTTGCCTGATTAAATGAAATTATTTTTTATTCACGGGGCTGGTGGCTCACATTTAAATTGGCTTTTAATTACAAGAGAATTAAAAAATTTTGAAATAATAAATGTTGATTTACCAAAAGCAAATAGTATTGAGAGTTATGCGAATTATTTTAAAAGTTATTTTAATTCAAATGTAATAATAATTGGGCATTCTATGGGTGGTTTGGTAGGTTATTATTTTACAACAATTTTTGATAATGTTCAAGCACTTATTTTAGTAAATAGTGCTATTTTTGAAAAATTCAATTTAAATTTTGATAAAGAAGAAATTTGTGAAAAATTATATTATTCCCAAAGGCTTATTACTGATTGTAAAAAAAGAGATTACTTAATGTTTAAAAATTTGGATGTTTTAAAAAATCATATTGAAATTTTAAATAAGTTTAATCCATTTAAGTATTTGGAAACATTTAAAAGGAAAAAATTATTATGTTTTCACATAATTGGAAAAAATGATAAACTTATTGATATTGAAAATTTAATAAAAACAAGTGAAATTTTAAATTGTAAAAATTACTTTATTGAGGAATGTGGTCATATGCCACATATTGAGAAACCAAAAGAGTTTTTAGAGATTCTCAAAAATATCCTTATAAATATCAATTAATGTTTTTTTATTTTCATAAACTTCAAAGCCAATTCTTTTTGCTTCAGATTTCCTTAAATCCATTAGAAAAACTTTATGAATATCACCTGTTAAACCTATCTCACCAATATAAACTAATTTTGGATTTAACGGAAAATTCTTATATCCAGAAATTATAGAAAGAGCAACAGCTAAATCAATAGCTTGGTCTGAAACTTTAATTCCTCCAACGATATTTATATGAATATCATAATTTCTTAATTTTATATTTAAAAATTTTTCAATTACTGCCAAAATCATATTTAATCTCCTAATATCATATCCTGTTGAATTTCTTATTGGTGTAGGATAATAAGTTTTTACTATTAAACTTTGAACTTCTACAATTAGTGGTCTTAAACCTTCTAAAATGATACTTCTTGATATTGAAGGTTTAGCATAATTTATATCAGAGATGAAATAATTTTCAGGCTTATTAACTTCTTTTAATCCTTTATAAGTCATTTCAAAAATCCCAATTTCGTTTGTAGGTCCAAAACGATTTTTATAACTTCTTAAAATTCTTAAATTTGCCTCATTAGTTTCCATATATAATACCACATCTACAATATGCTCAAGTAATTTTGGTCCTGATATTTCTCCTTCCTTTGTAATATGAGCAATTATTAGAATTGCTGTATTTCTTGATTTTGAAAATTTAAGTAATTTATAAGCACATGTTTTTATTTGTGAAACACTGCCAGGACTTGAAGGAACATCTTCTGAATATAATGTTTGTATTGAATCAACAATAATTAAATCAAAATTTTCATTTAAATTATTTAAAATTTTATCTAAATTACTTTCACAAACAATATAAACATTATCATTATTTACGCCAATTCTTTTAGCTCTTGATAGAACCTGATTTAATGATTCTTCTGAACTAATATATAATGATTTAAATTTACTTGCCAATTGTAAAGCAATAGTTGATTTTCCAACACCCGGATCACCACCCATCAAAATTAAAGAACCTTTTAAAATACCACCACCAACAACCCTATCAAACTCATTTATATTTGAGATAAGTCTTTCTTCTTTAATATATTCTAAATCCTTTAATTTTTTAATTTCAACATTTTGATTATTCTCAATTTTAAATTCGTTTTCATTAACAAAAGTTTCCCATTCTTGACAATTTGGGCATTTTCCAAGCCACTTTAATGATTTATATCCACAATTTGAGCAGACGAACATAGTAGTTCAGGATTTTCGTATATATTACCAATGACAATAGTATCTTCTGGGGAAATTAAATCTTCTCCTTCATATCCAAAGCTTTCATGTTCTAACCAATATCTATCTCCTTCTTCAAACCTATATTTTACTAAATCTCTAAATATCCAATATTCGCCATTAGTGTATTCATCATCCTTTATTTTCTTGTGCCAAATTTTAAGATAAGCCCAGTCCTCATAATATCCATTTATTACAACAGATGTAACATAACCTTCCCATTCCACAATGTCATTTTCGTATATTTCTCTGCCATTTTTATCCTTTAATCCTATGTGAAAGTTAATTTCATATTCAAAATCAACAGGTTGTATTTTACCATCTTTAACATAATATAATTTCTTATTACTATCAATAACGAATTCGTTATTTTGAGGATAAATTATGATTTTATCTCTTTTATTCCAAATTCTAAATTTTATCATTTTGATAATTTTAAGGCATATCTTTAAAATTTTCAATTTATTTTATGGTTATTCTAATTGGAACAAAAGGACAATTAATTAAAATGGCAGGAGTGATGTTGGAACTAAAAAGAAGAAGTATAGATTACTTATATGTTCAAACTGATCAACAACCATCCTTTAACAGAGTACTTGAAGAAAAATTTGGGTTAAAAAATCCAGACTTAAATTTAAGAAATGAGCAAAAGGATTTAAAAAATATATATGAAATTCCAATTTTTATTTTAAAAGTTTTAATTAATGCTTTTAAGAATAGAAACAAAATTAAAAAATATAAAATTCTGATAACGCAGGGTGATACAATATCAACACTTTTAGCGGTAATAATAGGTAAATTATTTAATATGAAAGTGGCACATATTGAATCAGGTTTAAGGTCATTTAATATATTTCATCCATTCCCAGAAGAATTGGTTAGAATTATTTCTGTTCATTTTTCTGATATTCTATTTCCTCCATCTGATTGGGCTAAAGGTAATCTAAAAAAGTACGAAGGGAAAAAAATAATTGTTAATACTTTTCAAAATACAGTTTATGACGCACTTTGTGAATTTGTAAGTCCAAAAGAAGATGACCCAAGAAATTCTAATTATATTGTATCTGCAATCCATAGGCAAGAAACAATTTATAATAAAGAGCGATTTAAAAAATGTATTGAAGTTATAATTAATGCTTCAAAACTAAAAAAAGTAAAATATATCATCCACAAACCAAGTGAAGCTCAATTAAGAAAATTTAAATTATATGATATTATAAAAAATAACAAAAACATTGAAATTATGGGCTATTTGGATTATATAACTTTTATGAATCTTGTAAGAGATAGTGCTTTTGTGATAACAGATGGTGGAGGACTTCAAGAAGAGACATATTATCTAAATGTCCCTTGTTTGCTATTAAGAGAAAGAACAGAAAGAGAAGTAGGTTTAGGTGAAACAGCATTTCTTTCAGAGCTTAAAGATGAGAAAATAAACTATTTCTTTGAAAATTATTATAATTTTAGAAGAAAAAATGAATTTAAACGATATTATCCAAGCAAAATTATTGTTGATACCTTAATTGATTACTTAAAATCAATCTAAATTATTTTCAATCCTATACTTTTCCCAATTATAGGCAGTTCTTAAAATAATTTCCATATCATCATATTTTGGACTAAACCCAAGAACTGATTTTATTTTTCTATTATCACTTATTAAAATAGCAGGATCTCCTTCTCTTCTTGGAGCAAAACTATATTTAAAAGGTTTTAAAATGTTATTTGCCAATTCAACAACTTCAAGAACACTATATCCCTTACCATAACCCAAGTTAAATATATCACTTTTCTTTGTTTCTATAACATATTCAAGTGCTAATTTGTGTAGTTCTGCTAAATCAACAACATGGATGAAATCTCTTATTGCTGTTCCATCTTTTGTAGGATAATCACTGCCATATATTTTTAATTCCTCGTAAAATCCAAAAATTGTTTTAATAATTCTTGAAATTAAATGTTGAGGATCTTTTTTGTGTTGTCCAAGTTTTCCATCAAGACTTGCTCCTGCAGCATTAAAATATCTTAAAATAATATATTCAAAATCATAAACATTCTTTAAGTCCATTATTGCTTTTTCAAAGAAAAATTTAGACCATCCATATGGATTAATTGGCTCAATTGGATGATTTTCATCAACAGGAATATATTTAGGATTACCATAAACAGCACATGTTGATGAAAAGATAAAAAATTTTAGTTTTCTTTCTAAAAAGAATTTTAACATCTTTAAAGATTTATAGAAATTATTTTCATAATACTTAAAGGGATTTTTAACAGACTCAGGAACAACAACATAAGCAGCACAGTGAATAATAACATCAACTTTAAAATTCTCATAAATATCACCTAAAATTTTTTCATCTGAAATATCACCTATAACTAATGGACAATCATTAACAGCCCATCTATGACCTTCTTCAAGAGAATCAATAACAAGTAAATTAAATTTATTTTTTAATGCCTTGATTATAAAACTACCTATGTATCCAGCACCTCCTGTTATTAGAACATTCATAATGCCCTCTTAATAAATTCATTATATATTTTGATTGTTCTTTCTCCAATAGCAAAATAATAATTGTCAATACTATTTATAGGTAAAACTTCTGCGGTTGTACTTGTTATAAAGCATTCTTGAATTTTTTCAATTTCATTTATGTATATCGGTCTTTCAATAACTTCAAAATTTAGGCTTTTGGCTATTTTTATAATTTCACTTCTTGTAATACCTGCCAAAATTTCATTAGTTAATGGATGAGTTATTAATTTATCATTTATAAATGCAAAAAATGAACTTGAAGCACATTCTGTAATTTTGCCATTTTTTATAAATAATGCTTCAAATCCGCCTTTACTTTTTGAGAATTGTTTGGCAAGAACATTAGGAAGTAAATTTAAACTCTTAATATAACATCTTTCCCATCTAATATCAGGATAAGTAAATAATTTAGCACCCTTAAATCTAAAATCATCTTCAATTCTTTTAAATTCTCTAAAAATTATAAAAAAATTCGGTTTTATATAACTTGGAGGAAATTCATGAATTCTTTCATAAGAGCCTCTTGAAAGTTGAATATATATTTTTAAATTTGGTTTTTTAATTTTTTTTATTCCTTCATTTACAATTTCCTTAATTTCATCTTTATTGTAAGGAATTCTTAAAAAAATTTCATTAGCACTATAAAATAATCTATTTATATGCTCATCTAATTTAAATGGCTTAAAGTTATAAGTAATAATTACCTCATAAACTCCATCACCAAAATTTACACTTCTCTCTTCTAATGGTAAGTAGGCAGAATTTGTAAATTCATTATTAAAGAAATAAAGCATTATTGAAAAGTTTAAAGTTTAAAAAGTAGTTTGCTTAATAAATGGTATCAGGTTTTTTCTCGGTAGTGGCAGAATTTTGTTTTGTCCAATAAATAATGTTAAGTGATTGATAATCAATAAGTTATAAAAAATTCTCTAAAACTATTGATTTAATGGGGGGAATTTAAGGGGGGCGAAGTTCATAAGCCGTAGGCTTAAATATAGGGTGGGTGGGAAAACAAAGAAATAATCTACATTTTAGAATTACTAGACAAAGCAATTTAAAAATGCTTTGTCCAATAAATGGTGTTAAGTGGTTGATAATCAATAATTTATGAAAATTTTAGGAAATTATAGATTTTATCGAGGGTTTAATGGGGGGCGAAGCCCCCTTGCCGAAAAATGGGTATTTTAAAGCCGTAGGCTTATTTTTAGGGCGGGTGGGAAAATAAAGTAATAATGGTAATTTCAGAATTATTGGACAAGGCAATTTAAAAAATATCTAAACCTTTAAAATTTCAAAAATTAATGAGAATCCTTT
>JAVVGK010000017.1:0-18356 GCA_032249175.1 Candidatus Hydrothermia bacterium
CCAACACATTGTCCAATAATGTCTAAAATATAGATTATTTCTTATTTTTCCCACCCACCCTGAAATCAAGCCTTCGGCTTATTAACTTCGCCCCCCTTAAATCCCCCCAAAAAACAATAATTTCCTGAAATTTTTAAAAGTTATTGATAATCAATTACTTAACACCATTTATTGGATAAACCATAAAAAAATTGTTTTGTCCAGGTAATTCTAAAACTATTTATTTTTCTTATTTACCCACCCACCTTATAAATAAGCCTTCCGCTTACTTTCGCCCCCTAAATGAACCCCCAATAAAAACTATAATTTTTTAAAATTTTCATAACTTATTTTTCCCACTTTCCATATATTTCCTTTAAAACTTTATCATTTATATTTTCTACCTTGCCATCATAAATAATTTCGCCATTTCTTAAACCTATTACCCTTTTGCCATACTCCATAACTAGGTCAATATCATGTAAGTTAATAATTGTAGTAATTCCCAATTCCCTATTAAATTGTTTTAAATAATCCATCACTACTTTGGCAGTTGGAGGGTCTAAACTGGCAACAGGCTCATCCGCCAAGATAATTTTTGGTTTTTGAGTAAGTGCTCTTGCGATAGCGACTCTTTGCTGTTGTCCTCCACTTAATTGATCAGCACGAACATAAGCTTTATCTTCAATACCAACTCTTCTTAAATTTTCAAATGCCAACTCAATATCTTCTTTACCAAATAAATTAAAAATACTTTTGATAGTTGAAATATATCCAAGCCTTCCTATTAAGACATTTCTTAAAACGCTTATCCTTTTAACCAAATTAAAGTTTTGAAATATCATACCTATTTCTCTTCTTAAAATTCTCAATTCTTTTTCATTTAAATTCTTTATATTTTTTCCATTTACAATAAGCTCGCCTTCACTTATTTTAACAAATCCATTTATTGTTCTTATTAATGTTGATTTTCCTGCTCCTGATGGACCAATTATTATTACAAATTCACCATCATTTATTTGAAGATTTATATTTCTTAGAGCTTTAAAACCATTTGGGTATATGACACTTACATTTTTGAAAATAATCAAAGGCTAAAATTTTAAAGTATATATAAATTGTGTTGTCTAATAATTCTAAAATGTAGATTATTTCTTTATTTTCCCACCCACCCTTAAATTAAGCCTTCGGCTTAAAAATGCCCATTTTTATGCCTCGGGGGCTTCTGATAAAATCAATAATTTCCTGAAATTTTTATAAATTCTTGATAATCAATTACTTAAAACTATATTGATGTCAAAAGCATTTGGACAAAGCTTCACTCCAACAATCCTATAATTTTAAATTTCCCAGCTATTAGCCTTTAATTTCCAATATGTAGCTTTACTTTTAATTTGAAAATTCTTTTTTGTTTTAATTGAAGGAATAATGCTTAAAATTTCCTTTGAAGGTAGTTTTTGATTGTAGTTAAATTCATCTGTAAATTTCGTAGTATAAGTTCCACTTCTAAATTCTTCACTTTTTAAAATTTCTATTAGATAATCTATATTCGTTTTAATCCCAAAAATTTTATATTCGTTAAGAGCATTTATAATTCTATTTATTGCTTCTTCTCTTGTTATTCCATAAACAATTAACTTACTAATCATAGGGTCATAATACATAGGAACTTCATAACCACTATAAATTCCACTATCTAATCTAACATAAGGTCCTGATGGCTCTATTAAAAATTCAATTTTTCCAAAACTCGGAGCAAAATTATTTAATGGATCTTCTGCGTATATTCTTGCTTCTATACAATGCCCATTAGGCTTTAAGTTTGAAAGATAGCTTATATTTTCACCATTTGCTATCCTTATTTGAATTTCAACTAAATCTATATTATATCTCCATTCAGTAATAGGATGCTCTACTTGTAGTCTTGTATTCATTTCTAAAAAGTAAAAATTTTTATTTTCATCTAATATAAATTCAATTGTTCCAACATTTAAATAGTTTATTGCTTTGGCAAAATTTATGGCACTTTCAATAATTTTCTCACGAGTTTCATCATCAATTGAAGGACTTGGAGATTCTTCTATAATTTTTTGATGTCTTCTTTGAATTGAGCATTCTCTTTCACCAAGAGCAATAACATTTCCAAATTTATCAGCTACTATTTGAACTTCAATATGTTTTGGTTTTGAAATATACTTTTCAAAATATACACTTCCATCACCAAATGAACTTTCTGCTTCTTTTACAGCAATTTCATATTTTTCCAATAATTCATCTTCACTAAAAACAATTCTCATTCCTTTACCACCACCACCTTTTGAGGCTTTTATTATAATAGGATAGCCAATTTCCTTAGCATATCTTTTAGCATCTTCATAAGAATTTATTTTTGGAGAACTTGGTAAAATTGGAACATTTGAATTTTTAGCTATTTCTTTTGATGTAATTTTATCACCTGCTAATTGCATGCTTTCAGGTGTTGGTCCTATAAAAATTAAACCTGCTTGATTTACTTTTTTAGCAAATTCAGGATTTTCAGATAAAAAACCATATCCAGGATGAATCGCATCAGCTCCAGATTTTAAGGCAATATCTATAATTTTTTCCATATTTAAATAACTTTCTGAGCTTTCAGGAGGTCCTATATAGTAAGCACTATCACTTAGTAAAACATGAAGAGCATTTCTATCAGCATCCGAATAAATAACAACAGAAGATATATTCATCTTTCTTAATGTTCTTAGAATTCTAACTGCGATTTCTCCTCTATTCGCTATTAAAACTTTTTTTATCATTTTTTACCAACGAAGAAAATAATAACAAAAAACAATATAATAAAAAACGTTATATTTATAGCTGTCAAAATTGCAATAAATTTACTAACTTTGTTTACTGTATCATAAATTTTAAAAACTCTTTCCGCTTTATCAGAATAATCTTTCATTATGTTCTTTATATCAGACCAAATTTCTTCTATTTCTTTAAGAATCATAACAATTGCTCTTAATTCCTCTTCATTGTTTTTATTCTCTTCCACAGCTTTAAAATTTTAAAGTTTAGCAAAAATGAAAATTGAATTGAATGAAGAATTTATAAATAAAGTTTTGCCAAAGTTTATAAAAATTCAAAATGTTAGTAATTTGAAAGTTGAAATTGAAAAAAATTTTATAAATGTTAAAGGAAATTATTTATTCATTCCTTTTAATTTCAAATTAGAGCCATTAAAAACAACAGGCTCAAAAATTCAATTTTTGGTTGAAGGTGCATTTAGTAATTTTCTGCCAAATATAAACCAAAAAGGAATAAAATTTGAAAATAAAATTCTTGAAATAGATATTTCACAATATATTCAAGATATTGAAGTTAGAAATATGATTATTGACAATAGTAAAATCATTATAGAGCTATGATACCCAAACCTCCCAAGATACCATATATAATAGAGAAGCATAATGATAGAATCATAGATTACTATTATTGGATGAGAAATAGAGAAGACCCAAGACTACTAAATTATATTAAAGAGGAAAAGAAATTCCTAAATGAAATATCAAAAAACTTTAAGCATATTGAAGAGGAACTTTATAATGAGTTTTTAAGCAGAATTGAAGAGGAAGACACTTCTTATCCATTTAAATATGGAAATTACTACTATTTTTATAAAACTTTCAAAGGAAAACCATATAAAGCATATTATAGAACTAATAATTTAAAAGAAGAAATGTTAATTGACTTTAATGAAATAGCTAAAAATTACAATTATTTTGATGTTGGAAATATAAAATTTGATTATGAAGGTAATTTTTTGGCATTTAATTATGACACTAATGGCTCTGAAAATTTTAAATTATTCTTGAAGGATATAAGAAAGAATGAAATTAAATTTATTTTTGAAAAAACATTCTATTCTTTTGAGTGGTTTGAAGGTTATTTATTTTTCACAATTACTGATGAAATTTTAAGACCATATAAAGTTTTAAAATTAAATCCGATTAACTTAAAAATAGAGGAAATTTTCCAAGAAAATGACAAGGCTTTTAATATCCATCTAATGAAATCAAAAGATGAGAAATTTGTATTTATTATTCTTCATTCAATTGATACAACGGAAGTTTGGGTAATTGATAAAAACTTCAATTTAAAGCTTTTTAAGAAAAGAAAAAAAGGTATTAGATATTTTATTGAGCATAAGGAAGGAGAATTTTATATTTTGACAAATGAGTTTAATAAAAATTTTGAAATTTATAAATGTCCAGTTGATAATTTTGAAAAATTTGAAATTTTTGTTAAAGCAAGAGATTATATAAAAATTGAAAGTTTTGAAATTTTTAAGAATTTTATGGCAATTTATGAGCTTGATAAAGAAAAAGCAATAAATACAATTGAAATTATTGATTTTGATAATAATAATGCCCATTATATTGAATTTCCAGATGATGTATATTATGTTGAAATTTCAGATAATTATGAATATGAAACTAATTTTTTAAGAATTGAATACCAAACATTAATCCAACCTAAAACAATATACGATTATGATATTAAGAGCAAAAATTTAATTTTAAGAAAGCAAGTTAAAATTAATAATTTTAATAAAGAGCTTTATGAAATGAAAAGAATTTTTGCTGATGACATTCCTATAACAATTGCTTATAGAAAAGACTTATTAAGGAAAGATGGAAATAATGTTCTTTGGGCTTATGGATATGGAGCTTATGGTCAATCAATTCCTCCATATTTTAAAGCAGAAAAATTAAGCATATTAGATAGAGGAATTGTTTATGCAATTATTCATATTAGAGGAGGTGGAGAAAGGGGTGAGGAATGGTACGAGCAAGGTAAATTATTAAATAAAAAAAGAACAATTTATGATTTTATAAAGGCTTGTGAATTTTTAATAGAAAATAAATGGACATCAAAAGGAAAAATTATTATTGAGGGAGCAAGTGCTGGTGGAATACTTGTTGGTGGTTGTATAAATGAAAGACCTGAATTATTTAAAACAGCTATTGCTCATGTTCCATTTGTAGATGTTTTAAATACTATGCTTGACCCCTCTTTGCCTTTAACAATTTTAGAATATGATGAATGGGGAAATCCTGAAATTGAAGAGTTTTATTATTATATAAAAAGTTATTCTCCTTATGATAATGTAAAAGAGCAAAATTATCCTAATGTTTTGGCAATTTGTGGATTTAATGACCCAAGAGTTAGATACTGGGAGCCATTAAAGTGGATAGCAAAATTAAGAGAAAAAAATAAATCAAATAATGTAATTGCTATTAAATTTGAAGAGGAAGCAGGACATTATATAGGTGAAGATAGGTATAAAATTTTAAGAGAGAATGCTTTTATTATTGCTTTTGCCTTATGGACACTAAATGAGAATTGATAGATTTTTCTCAGAAAATTTTGAATTTATAGAAGGTGAAGAATTTCATCATCTTTATAATGTTTTAAGGCATAATGTTGGAGATAAAATTTTGGCTTTTGATGGTAAATTAAATGAATATCTTTGTGAAATTGTTGAAATTCAAAAAAATAGAGCAAGAATAAAGAAAATTGAAAAAATTGAAAATATAGAATATGATTTTAACATAGCTATTGCACCTGCTTTAATTAAAAAAGAAAATTTTGAATTAATGCTTGAAAAAGTTGTTGAAATTGGTGTTAAAGAAATATATCCAATTATAACGAAACATAGTGTTGTAAAAATTAGAGAAAAGAAGGAAAGATGGGAAAAAATAATTTTAAATGCTTGTAAGCAAAGCCATAGACAAATAATCCCAAAATTACATAATATTTTAACATTAAATGAAATTGCTCAAATTTCAAAAAATTATTCTTTAAAATTATTTGCTAATCCAAAATCAAGTAGAAATTTGTTTAGTTTTGAAAAAGCAAATAATGTTATAATTTTAATAGGTCCAGAGGGTGGTTTTTCAAGTGAAGAAGAAAACTATTTAAAATCAAATGGATTTTTTGATTTTTCTCTTGGCAATTTCATACTAAGAAGTGAAACAGCTGCTATCGTTTCTGTTGGTTTAATTGCGCACTTTTTGAGGTATAAATAATATATCCAATTTTGTATTTTTCAATTTCACTTTCTAAAATTTGAATTTGTTTTTCAGTTTTATAAAGTGAATAAATTGAAGCTAAAAGTGATATAACAAACCAAATTAAAACAGCATAAATTATAAAATCAACTATTGATAATTGTCTCATCAATTCTTCTTAATATACAAGCTCTGTTTTCCAAATCTATTTTTTCTATAAAATGCTTATTGAATGGAATAAAAATTTCATCATTCTCAGTTTTTATTTTAAAAATTGTATATTCGTTTTTCGTTATTATATCCTTTATAAAACCGATTTTCTTTTTTTCATAATACACATTTAGCCCTTCAAGCTCAAAAACATAATATTCTCCATTATTTTTAGGAGGCAACATATTTTCATAAACGAAAATTTCATATCCTCTTAATTTTTCAACATCATTTCTACTATCAAGTTTTTCAAATTTTATTAAAGCAAAGTTATCAAAAAGGATTTTGAATTTTTCAACTTTAAACTCTATAAATCCTAATTCTTTATCATTTATAAAAACACTATTATAATTTTTAAAGTAAGAGGGAGGGGAGAAATATATTTTTATCTTTAATTCCCCCCTTAATCCAAAAGCTTTTAGAATTTTAGCTACAGGATATCTATTCAAGGATTTCTACGACAACTTTTTTACCTCTTTTAAGAGATACAGCAGCAAGAATTGTCCTTATAGCCTTAGCAGTTCTTCCTTGCTTTCCTATGACCTTGCCAACATCTTCCTTACTTACTCTAACTTCATATATCACAACTCTTTCACCAGGTATTTCTCTTATATCAACCTCATCTGGTCTATCAACAATCATTTTTACTATATATTCAAGAAGCTCCTTTGTGTTATTCATTTTTGAACCTCCTTTTTCATTTGAAGTTTGAATATGCTCTTAACTCTTGGTGTAGGTTGTGCCCCTTTTTTTATCCAATCGTTATACTTTTGTAAGTCAAGTTTAAAATCCCAATCTCGTTTTGGGTTATAGTAGCCTAAAATTTCAATAACTTTACCATCTCTTTTCCATCTTGAATCAGCAACAACTATCCTATATATTGGCTCACCTTTTTTCCCAAACCTTTGAAGACGAATTCTCACCATATTTGAAAATTTTAAAGGATAAAAAATTTTATTTTTGTGTTGTCCAATAATTCTAAAACTATTTATTTTCCCCACCCACCCTTAAATTAAGCCTTCGGCTTTAAAATACCCATTTTTCGGCATCGGGGGGCTTCGCCCCCCATTAAAACCCCCAAAAATCTATAATTTCCTAAAATCTTCATAAGTTATTGATAGTCAATCATTTAACACTATTTATTGGACAAAGCATAAAAAATTTGCCTTGTCTAACCTATAAATAAGCCTTCGGCTTAAAAATGCCCATTTTTCGGCAAGGGGCTTTTGCCCCCTTAAATTCCCCTCGTAAAATCTATAATTTCATTAAAAATTTCATAAGTTCCTGATTGTCAATTATTTAACACTATTTATTAGACAAAGCATTTTATTTTTGTGTTGTCCAATCAATCTAAAATATAGATTATTTCTTAATTTCTCACCAACCCTCAAAACAAGCCTACTACTTATAAATTCCTACTTTTTGGCTTTGGGGGGCTATTGCCCCCTATTTAACCTTACGTTAATTACTTCTTTTCAATAGGAGCAAGAAGTATGTAAGGAGTTTTTGGCTCTTGATTAGGAGGAACAAACCAAGTTTTTGATAAAATGGAATCCCCTTTTGGACCAAGAGATTTTATAAATCTATACATAGCTCTTAAATCTTGCTCTGAGACTTGATGATAATTATGCCAAGGCATAGGTGGCCTTTCCTTTCTTGTTTTAAACATATTCACCCATTCATCTTCACTTATTGTATGAACGAAAATTCTCAGATTTGATGGATATGTTGTTCCCCAAGGTCCCCTATATCCAATTTTATTTCCAACTAACCATTCACTTTCTGGAATATTTCCTCCTGATATATCCCATCCAGGGGTATGACAATCATTACATCCACCTACAAGAATGAGATATTTCCCTGCCTCTTCTGGTGTTTTGGACTTGACATATATTACGCTATCCTCAGCAACTTCCTTTGCTTTTTCTTGCTTTACCTTTTCACAGGCAAATAGAAAAATCAAAAATGAACAAAATATAAAGAACCTCATATTGAAATTTTAAAGTATAAAACTTTAACTTTAAAATTTTCAAGCTATGAATATATATATATCAATAGATATGGAGGGTATAAGTGGCATAAGCTCAATTTCTCAAACTGACCCAAACCATAAAAGATATGAAGAAGGTTTGTTTTATATGAAAAGAGAACTTGAAGCAATTTTAAAAATTTTGAAAAACTATAATATAAAAAGAATTGTTGTGAATGATGCTCATTGGAATATGGATAATTTAAACATTAAAGATTTTGAAAATTACGAAATTGAACTGGTTAGTGGCTCTCCAAAGATGCTTTCAATGATGGAAGGAATAGATTCAAGCTTTGATTATGCTTTATTTATAGGTTATCATTCAAGTGCTAATGCAATTAGAGGATTTATTGACCATACATATAGCTCATATTCAATCTCAGAAATAAAAATAAATGGGAAAAAAGTAAATGAAGCTTATATAAATGGTTTAATTGCAAGTTATTATAATGTTCCTGTGGGATTGATAAGTGGTGATGATAGAGTAGTTGAAGAATGTAAAGATTTATTTAAAGAAGTTGAATTTGTAATAACGAAATATTCACTTTCAAGAAATGCTGTTAGATTAATAAATTTTAATGAAATTTATAAAAAATATTCAACAGCTATTGAAAATATGCTAAAAAAAGATATTAAACCTCTTGATATGCCAAAAGAATTTGAAATTGAAATAACATTTAGAAGAACTGAAATGGCAGATATTGTTGAAATTTTACCAATTGTGGAAAGAATTGATGGAAATAAAATTTTGTTTAGAGAAAATGACTTTATAAGAGCTTTCAGATATATAAGGGTTATGATAAATTTAGCAAGAAGTGCATAAATTTTTTGTTATTGGCTCTGGTTCTTGGGGATTAACAATTGCTAAAATTCTATCGGAAAATAAACATGAAGTTATAATTTTTATTAGAAATGAAGAAAAATTAAAAAAACTTGAAATTGAGAGATTGGAAAAAGGTATTGAAATTCCAAAGGATATTAAATTCACATTAAATTTAGATGATGCTGAAAATTGCGATTTTATTATTATAGCTGTTCCTTCATTTGCCTTTTTAGAAACATTAAACAAACTAAAAAAATTTAAAAATAAATTATTTTTAATTGCTACAAAAGGATTTACAGAAGAATTAAAATTTAAAAGTGAGATATTTGAAGAAGTTTTTCAAAATAGAAATTTTGCGTTAATTTCAGGTCCAAATATAGCAATAGAAATAGCACAAAAAAAACCATCTGCTACAATTATCGCAAGCTATGATTTAAAAATTGCTAAAATTTTTCAAGAAAGCTTATTTAATGATTATTTTAGACCTTATATATGGGATGATGTTATTGGAGTAGAAATTGGAGGCTCATTAAAAAATATATATGCTATTGCGGGAGGAATTATTGACGCTTTAAATCTCGGATTAAATGCAAAATCAAGTTTATTAACGAGAGCTTTAAATGAAATGGTAAAATTTGGAGTTAGTTTCGGTGCTAAAAGAATAACATTTTCAGGATTAAGTGGTATTGGAGATTTAATAGCAACAGCTTTTTCTGAACATTCAAGAAATCATTTTGTGGGATATAAACTTGGACTTGGTTATAAGATAAATGATATATTAAAAGAATTAAGTGAGAAAAATATGGTAGCAGAAGGAATAAGAACAACATTTTTCGTTTATGAAATATCAAAACAAAAACAAATTGAAATGCCTATTGTAAAAGTTATAAAGAAAATCCTTAATTCAGAAATTGATGTTAATGAAGGCATAAGAATGCTAATTAAAAGACCTTTAAAACGAGAGTTTGAATAAAAAAACTGCTTGATAAAAATTTTCTTTATTTTTAATATAAATAAATCTACTATTATAGTTTTTGAGCTTGTTTAAAATGCTTGAAATTTTTAAGCTGTCATCAATTTCAATAGTTCCACTTTCATTTGTAATGTTAATTTCATCTAAAATAATGTAGTTTTGTTTTTCAAAATTGTCAATTTTATAATAGTTAATAATAAGCTTCTTAGGAATTGTTTCTTTAATTATTTTGAAATTCAAATTCCTTGTTAAATTATATATCTCATTTAAAAGCTTTCTGTCTTCCTTACTCCCAAAACCAACCCCATACATTTTAATTTCTTTCTTACAAGGTTTTTTTATTAAAATTCCAAATGTTGGCAAATCAGTAGGAAGGGGAACTTCTTGAAAATCAAATTTTTCCTTTTTACATAAATTTTCAACTGCTTTGTAAATTCTTTTATCCAAAACTTTCACTTCGTAAAAATTATAATTATTTCTAATAATTGCCTTATCATTTTCTAAAAGTAAATATTCTTCATAAATTGGATTAAATCCGCCCTCCAAAATAAATAACACAGAAAATGACTTTATAACAGGTGCCATTTTAACCTATTTCAAAACTATCGCAATAAATCAAACCAATAATCCATTTTAATAAAGAATTCTTCATAGCTTGTAATTTAAATTCCATTTCAGACCTTTGGATGCTTCTTTATAATTTCTAAAATTTCTTTTTCTGTCATTTTATTAAAATTTTACCCTTATAAGTTTTACCTTTTATCTTTAAAACATAAAAATAAACACCATTTTTTAAATTTTTATTTTCAACAAGTTTTCCACTTAAATCAAACAATTTAAATTCATAATTTTTATCATTTGTTAAAACTTTAACATTTCTTTTTTGAACAATAATTTTATAATCACTATTTACATTTTCAACAATTTCACTTACAGGCATTATTTTGTATCTATAAATGATATTTGGACCTCCAAGTTGTTTTGAAACGACAATAATAGCTGAATAATTATAACCTGAAAAGTTAAAACTAACATCAATAGAGTCTCCATTTCCTGTAATATCATCTATAACAGGTCCTGGAATTCTTAAAAGATAAACTTTTGCACAATTTGAACATTGCTTAAACTTAATAACAATTCTTAAAACTCCATTATAACTTGAAAGTCTTATAAAATTAGCTCCACCAGGATTTTGAATTTGTTGGTTTTGATTACTATCAGAAACAGGATAAGAAATTACATTTCTTAATAATGAAGAGGTTGGATATAAATTACCTTCACTATAACGATAATTAACTCCATCATTCCATCTTGTTCCTGTAAAGAATCTCCAAATAGCATAATAAGATAAAATTGTATCTTGTGGTTTTGAATAATTATTTAAAAGAACATCAAAAATATCAAATAATGTATTATTTCCAAAATTTATTCCCATTTGATACCATATATCTTTCATAGGTTGTTGATTATTTCCTAAGTATTCATAAATGAAATAAGGGAAAATTGCTCCTGCATATTGATATAAACCACTATTTTGAAATGTATTTATTTTATAATGTGGAACAGTTAATGGACTTTGTCCCCCTATTGAAAGATATCCTATATAATCATTAACATCATCATAAACCATATCCTCCATCCAAGTAGATGTATTTTCATAAAAGAAAGCATCATCATAAGCAGTATAAGCAAACTGAATAGCATGATGAAATTCATGAGCAACTGTAACTTTAAGAACACCAATCCCATAATAACTATCTATATTAGTTCCAATTACAATATAGCTTGTAGCTCCTTCTGTTCCATAACCACCATAATTATTTTCAGGGGCAGTATATCCAAGAACACCACTTCCAAGATTTTTAATATAAATATCATATCTATTATCACCACCTTGATTATAATCTGGTGGAGGAGCAAACCATCCAAAATCATTAACTTCCTTTTGGTATGAAAATTCAGCAAAAACAGCAACACTCTCAGCATAAGCAGGACTTACAGCATCTGAGCCACTTGTTGTATAGTGGATAATAAAATGTGTAGTTTGAATAGTTTGCTCAGGACCACTTAATGTTGGTCTTGCCAAGATATGAAAGTTTCCTTTTTGGAAATTTTCTATTATTTGAGGTGTTAAACATTTTTCAGATATTGCTAAATTTAAGGTTATATAAAGCATATTTAAATTTTAAAGGATAAAGAAATGAGTGATTTAAATCAATACAAAGCACTACTTATTGAAAATATAGTTTATATATCTCTCTAAAACGTTTTCATCTGAGCAGAAATTATAAATTTCTTCTCTTATTTTATAAGGATTAAAATAACCATTTCTCAATTTTTCATATGCTTCTAAAATTGCTTTTGCTAATGCATGAGGTGTTCTTTCCTTAACAAGTACAGAATTTCTTTCATTTAAAAAATCTCTTGGACCTCCACTATCTGTCCAAATTACTGGTTTTCCAAGGCTTAAAGCCTCTACAATAACAACTCCAAATGTTTCATATTTGCTTGTAGATATTAAAAAATCACTTTTTGAAATTTCTTCTAATACTTTATCATTATTTAAAGCTCCAAGATACTTAACATTATTTAAACTTTTAGCAATTTGAATAAAATTTTTAAAGTATTGATCGTTAAAATTTCTTCCTATAAAAACAAATTTTATATCTTTTAAAATTTTAGCTGTTTCAAGAATTAAAATGGGGTCTTTTCCCTCAGTAATGGTGCCTACAAAAATAACCCTATTTTTAATTTCATTTTTTATTTGAAAGTTGTTTTTAAATATGGGATTAGGAATTATTCCATTTACCTTTATTTTTAGTTTCTTCTCTATTTCCTCTTTTTGAAATGAGCTAACTACATAAACACCACTTGAAAGCTTATAGACTAATTTTGCTAAAAATTTATTTATACCAGATAACACTCTTTTTGAATGCTCCAAAACAACATATCTTTTAAATATTCTAAATGGAATTACTGCTAAACCTTGTGGTAAAGCCATTTGTAAAATAACAATATGAGGTCTATAAAATATAAAATTTTTAAGAGTTAAAATAAATTGAAGAATTATAGCAATAGGTAAAAATATAAATCCAAGACCATATTTATAAAAAAATACAAATGCTTCTGCTTCAATATCTTCAATTTCCCACTTTTCATATGAAAATTTTAAATGATTTACTCTTATAAGTGTTTGAACTCTTACATCTCCTATTCTTCTTAATACTTTTGCGTGATTTAAGAAAAAAATTCCTTCATAAGGTTTATATCTATTTGGGAAAAAATCACTTATCATTAAAATTTTCAAGTTGGAAAGTTTAAAGCTTTATTAACAAATACGACATTCCAAGTATTATCTAATTCTTTATCAAATTTTCCAAATTTATTCAATCTAAAAACCTTGTAATTTTCACCCAAAATAGATAAAATATCTGTAATTTTATAGAATTTTTTACTAATTTGGTTTTATCTTATTTATAAAATTTTTATCTCCCAAAATCACCTCATATTCTGCTCCTTCAACATCTATTAGCACAACCGTCTTCTCTTCTTTTATAATACCTCTTTCAAATAATGTATCTATTTTATGCATTTGTTTTTTTAAAGATATAGCATTTTCTCTTAATTTTATAGAAGAACTTGTATATATTTCCAAATTCTCTAAATTATTTATAAGTTTTGAAATAATAAGGCTTTTATAACATTCATCAATAGGCTCAAAGCCAATAGCATATTCAACATTCTTATACTTTGAATAGACAATTAAAAACTCTCCGATACTTGCCCCTACATTCACGAATTGAATGCCAGAATTTATGTTTTTTAAAAATTTTTCAAGAAATATATGTGTTGGTTTTTCATTTAGAATATCCGGAATAATAAGATTATAACTTCTTGAAGCTTTTGGATTAAAATAAAAGTTATGTATTTTTAAATCTAAATATAAAAGGTTCTTTTATAAATTCCGAAAAAACGTTGAGTAGAAAAATTAGTAAATTTCTAAGAAAATTTTACAAAGAACTAATTTAAACATTTCTAAACTCTAAAATTTTAAACTTAATATGAAAAACTATATTATTTTAATTACTTTACTTATTTTATACATTTCAAGCACTACATTTAAGGTTTTTTATGAGTCAAAAAAATTTAATAAGGAATATATTGCCAATTTAAGCTCTATGGAAAGTTTTTTAAGTAAATCATATGTAGGAACTATTGCTGATAGTTATCATTATTTAAAGCAAGCATATAGTGTATATAAAACTTTTAAGCCATATGATTGTTTTAGACCGATTACAGGATACCTATTCGCTCCATTCTTATTTGTATTCAAAAAGTATTCAATTTTGGCAATTTTGTTTTTTAATGCTACCGCTTTTTCAATAGTTCTTTATTTATTTTTAAATGCCTTTAATACAAGCTTTAAATTAAAATTATTTGTAATAACATTTGTATTTCTGATGACCTTTTACTTTATTCCTCGTATTATGCTTGAACCTTATACTATGATACTAACTTTATTAGCTATACTATTTTATAGGAATAATAAATTTTTTCTTTCTTTAATTCTATTATTTTTTACCTCTTTAATTAGGAATGAATTTATATTAGTTTTTATTGTTTTCTTATTTTTTATATTCTTAAAATCAAAAAAAATTCTTTTTGTTTCTATACCACTCCTAATTATTTTGTTAATAAGTAACGCTGTTCTTAGTGGTTGTGAGGATCAAAGCAATTTTTATTGGTGGGCAATTAAAAACTACTATGAGAATGTAAAGCACATTGAATATGAGAAAGCAAAAGAATTATGGAAGGAAAAATGTGAAATTTTAGACGATAAATGCTATAAGAACATCCTAAAATCTTTATTTTACGAAGAGAGAAATATTGCTATTAAAGAAGCAATTAAAAATATATTACTAAATCCTATAAAACTTCTGATATTCCCATTAGATAAATACAAATGGAATTTTGTATATATAATTGTGAATATTATTTGGTTTGTTCTAGTTATATCTTCTATTATTAAATCCTTTGAAAAACAAAAAGTCCTTATAATTTCATTATTTTTGTTAATTATTTTATATTCTCTTTATGCTGTTTTTGGAGGTTTAGATGCTTCAAGATTTAAATTATATATTTTGCCTTTTGAAATGGCTATAATTTTGAATTATGAAAATAGATCTTTTTAAAACTTCATTTATTCTTGCTATTCTCTTAATTTCACTTAATTTTTTAATAAGAATTATAACTTTGCCTTATTTTTTGGCAAGTAATTCAATACATGCTTCAAACATAGATACATTTTTATGGTCATATTGCGCTTATGAGCTAGCAAATAAAGGTTATGTTTCAATTGATATTAAAAACTATATAGAATTTTCCACAACTATTAAAGAGCCAATGCGTCCATATTTACAAGGTTGTTTCTTTTCATTAGGTTATACATTTATTGCTTATATTTTCTTTAAAATTTTTAAAAGTTTATATTTCATGTTTTATTTAAATTTCATAATTTTATTACTTTGTGTTTATCTTATGTACTTAATTCTAAAACTATCTTATAATGATAATTTTGTAAATTCAGTAATTCTTCTAATAAGCTCTTTAAACACATATATTTTCATCTTTGCTTTAAAAATAAGACCTGATATATTTTCCTTCTTTTTTGCTCTTTTAAGCTGGTTTTTCATAATGAAAAACAGATATATAATCGCTGGAATTTTTCTTTCCATTTCAGTTTTCCTTTTTAAAGTTCAAATGATTACTTGGTTCTTACCACTTTGTTTTATTATTTGGTATTATAGTAGAAATTTCAAGAATATATTAAAATTTTTTATGGGTTTTATTACTTTTATGCCTTTTTCACTTATATTTTACCTTTATGCTTATTTTAATTTTCATGGTCTTATTGTTTATCTTAAATCATATAATGTGCTTAATCCTATTTCAAACTTAAATAAAATTTTCAAAAATATATTCAATATAACGTACTCCATAGGGCTTTTATCACCAACTGGAATTTTATATCTTTCGACAGCTGTGTTTTCTGATACTTTTCCTCATCGCTCGTTTCAAGTAGTTTTTTTATTACCTTTTGGCCTTACGTTTTTACATAAGCTATTAAAAAAATCATTTAAATATATCATACCTTTGATAATTATCTTATTGGCTTATCAAACTTATGCTATAGGTTTAGAATACTTTGTTTTTTCAAAAAAAGAGAAAGAATTCTATAATGAAATAATAAGTTTAGCAAAGGAAAATAAAAAATTATGTTTTGTAAATAACCCATATTTAAGTAGTCTCAAATTTATAGGCAAAAATGTAGATGATTCAAAGGCTATTTGGTTAAGTTTTTATGGATACGAAAATGTGGAAATAAAAGATAGATTAAAAATCATTCTTAATTATTGTGAAAAAAATAGTTATATAATATACTACGATATGTCAATTTATGACACTGACGGAAAAATTATTAAAAATTTTAGCTCAACTTACTCTCTAAAATCTCTTATTATTAAATTCCTCAAATCACTTTTTAAAAATACTAAAAATTTTTAGGGATTTATAAAATACAAACATAAATATAAATGGTTGAAAAGTGAAATTGTACCTTAATTAGAGAATAACCTGGAGGTCTAATTCACGATTAATTTTAAATTCAAAATAAATAATTTTATATGCTATTTCCAAATAAGTAGCACTATCAATATGAAAATTTAAAATAATAAAAAGTTCTAAAAATAAGTGCTAAAATAATGGTAAAATAAATTATGTTCTCAAACCTTAAAATTTTAAACTATATGAATGTTTATGATTATGAAGCATTAAAGGATGGTCTAAATTTAAATGAAAATTATGTCTGGATAAATGAATTGGAAAAACACTATTTAAATAACATTATAAAAACACTTAATTTAAAATGTGTGTTAGATGCTGGTTGTGGTAGGGGCTTTAAGTTTGATGTCTTAAAGAAAAATAATATCAATTTCATAGGAATAGACTATTCATTTTATGCTCTAAAAATAGCTAAGATAAGACATGAAAAACTTGTAAGAGGAAGTATCTTAAAACTTCCATTTAAAGATAATTTCTTTGATCTCGTATTTTCAATCCAAACTATCTCTTTAATGAACAGCTTTGAGAATTGTTATAATGCTTTTAGAGAAATTGTAAGGGTTTCAAAAAAATATATTATTATTAGTGAATATAAACTTGGTGGCATTATAAAAGAAAGATATAAGCCTGTAATTAAAGAAAATGAAATTGTTTTACATAGATTCTCATTTAAAGAGGATGACTATATAACCTGGGCTAACCAGTTAAATTTAAAAATTATAAAAATTGGAACAATTTTAAATATAAAACCAAAGGGTATAGGTAAATTTCATTTTTTAAAAAGCCTTTATTTAAACTTAGATTACTTAATGTTTAAACTTAATTATAAAAGTGGTAAATATCTTTTGGGTATTTTTGAAAAGCCTTAAAATTTTAATTATGATATATTTATTTATATTTCTTATTCTTTTAGGTTATAAGATGGTGTTTTTTTCAATTTTTTACGGGTGGTCCCATGGTGACACTTATGAATATTTTAGAATAGCAAAACATATATTATATTTGGATTTTGATGAATATATGTTAAAAAGAACACTTGGTTTTCCATTATTCATAGCTCTTGGTGGTTTAAATTCAAAAATTATAGTAATATATCAAATGCTTTTAGGAATAGCAATTGCTTTAATAGTTTTTTATCTAATATATGATATAACAAAATCAAGATATATATCATTATTTGCTTCTATTTTATTGGGAACATATATTCAATCTACTCATTTGGAATTTGGAATGCTTACAGAAACACTCTGTTATTTTTTATTGACACTTTATATTCTTTTAATTTACAAGTTTTTTAAAACAGATAAAACATTATATATTATTTTAGCTTCTTTTGTTTGTGGATATTTAATTATAGTTAAATTAAATTTTATTCCCACAATCATCTCTCTTATAATTTCTATTGTTTATAAAAGAAAATTCTCAAAATCTCTTATTTTAACTACCACACTAATATCACTTATGCCTCTTACTATTAACTTATTCATAAACTATATAAATGCTAAGAAATTTAAAGTGTATGGATATACAGGCTATTCACTTCTTACACATATTGCTAATTTTCCACAGTGCATAGGTGATTATGAAATTAGGGAAAAGATAAGAAACAGAAACTTTTCCGTTTTTTGGGTTTGGGATATAAATTGGGGCAAAAGCGAAGAAGAA
>JAVVGK010000018.1:0-18299 GCA_032249175.1 Candidatus Hydrothermia bacterium
AGAATTATTAGACAACGCATTTCAGATTTGCTTTCAAGCTTTAAAATTTACGACTTATGAATTTGAAGGCAAAAACAATAAAACAAAAATTATCATTTGAAGGTATAGGAATTCATACAGGAAAATTTTCAAAAGTAATTTTAGAGCCTTATGATAATGGAATTTTATTTTTAAAGGATGGTGTTGAAATTCCTTTAAATTATGAATATATTTCAGAAACGAAAAGAAGGATAGTATTAAAAAAAGATAATGTTGAAATTCAAACAATTGAGCATCTTCTTTCAGCTTTAAACGTTCTTGGAATATATGATATTAAAATTGTCTTGGAAGGTGAAGAAATTCCTATATTGGATGGCTCAAGTAGGATATTTTTTGAAGAAATTAAAAAAGTAGGATTTTTAGAGCTTAATAAAAATATAGAGCCTTTTAAACTATTAGAACCTATTGAAATTAGAATTAGAGATAGTTATATATATGCTAAACCATCCGAAAAATTTATTATAAACTATGCAATTATTTACGAGCATGAATTTTTAAAATCACAATTTTTTAGAGTTGAGGTTAATGAAACTACTTATTATGAAGAAATATCAAAGGCAAGGACTTATGCTTTTGAAGAAGAAATAAATCATTTAATAGAAAATAATTTTGGAAGGGGTGGCAATCTTGAAAATACATTAATTATCTCAAAAAGTGGTTATTTAAATCAAGTGAGATTTTTAGATGAGCCTGTTAAGCACAAGATATTAGATTTAATTGGAGATTTAATGTTTCTTAATAGACCTTTTATAGGAGAAATTTTTTGTATAAAAGGTAGCCATAAGCTTCATATTGAATTTGTTAAAAAACTCATTAAGGAAGGAATAGGTGGTCCAATTTTAGAAATTGATGATATTAAAAATTTAATACCTCATAGGTATCCATTTTTATTAGTTGATAGGGTTATTCATCTTGAAAAAGATAGAATTGTAGCATATAAGAATGTATCAATAAATGAAAGTTTTTTTAATGGACATTTTCCAAACTATCCAATTATGCCTGGCGTTTTAATTATTGAAGCATTAGCACAAACAGGAGCAATTTTATATTCTAAATTCAATCCTATAAATGGAAAAATTCCACTATTCGTTGGGATTGAAGATGTAAAATTTAGAAGACCAGTTTTCCCTGGTGATAGATTATATTTAGAAATTAAAATTTTAAGAGGAGGTAGTAAATTTATTAAAATGTTAGCAAGAGCTTGGACTGAAAATGGAATTTGTTGTGAAGGTAATATAATTGCAACAATAAAATGATGCTTTTTAAATTTTTACAAAAAACAGGATATTTTTCAAGAAGAAGTGCTATTAGAGCAATAAAATATGGATTAATTAAAGTTAATGGAAAAATAATAAGAGAACCTTGGTTTGATGTTAGTGAGAAAGATAGAATAACACTTAAGGGATTTGAAATAAAAATGAATATGCCCATAGATTATATCATTTACTATAAACCTCCAAATAGCACTTATTTTCCAAAAGAAATAAAGCATTTAATTCCACTTGAAAATCTTCCAAAAAGTGATGAAGGATTAATTATTTTGACAAATGATGGTGAAGTTCATAGAGCATATCATAAAAAATTTGTAAAGAATAAGTATTTGGTTGAGCTTTCTGCTCCAATTAGTGAAAATTTTAATAATCAAAATGTAAAAATTTCTCAAATTTCAAGAAATAAAGCAATTATAACAACTATTAAAATAAAAGTTAATCAATTAAAAAAAATCATTCCAACAATTAAAAAATTAAAGCGAATTGAAACTGAGCCTATTGTCTTACCGATGGATTTAAAACCAGGAAGATATAGGAAAATGACTGAGGAAGAAATAATTGCTCTTAAAAGAATTTTTTAAAAAATTCCAAAAATTTCTTTCTAAATTCTTCTTTTGAGAATTTTTCAGAATTTTTTCTTATCTCATAAGGCTCAAATTTATCTTCAATTTTTTCAAATTTCAATATCGCATCTATTAAACTTTCTTCACTTTGATAATCAAAAAATAAACCTGTTTTATTTTCAATAACACTTTCCAAAACCCCTCCTTTCCTATAAGCAATTATTGGTGTTCCACAAGCTTGCGCTTCAACAGGAAGTATTCCAAAATCTTCATCCGCCATATATATAAATGCTTTTGCTTTCTTTAAATAATTCTTTAATGTTTCAAAATTAACATGTCCAAGAAGTTCAACATTAGAGCTTGCTAATTTTTTAATTTTCTTAAAATTAGGTCCATCTCCAATTACTATAAGTTTTTTATCTTTTAATTTTGAGAATGCCTTAACAATAATATCAATTTTTTTATATTCAACCATTCTTCCCGCAGTTATATAAAAATTTTCTTTTTTCGTTTCTACTTCAAAACTTTCAACATCAACAGGTGGATAAATTACAATAGCATCTTTATTATAAGTCATTTTTATTCTTTTGGCAACATTATAAGAGTTAGCAATAAAATAGTCTATTCTTTGTGAAGAAATATAATCCCAAATTCTAATTTTATGTAAAAAATAACTTGCCAAAATTTTAAAAAATGGATTTAATGAATTTATGTAATCAAAATATAAATCCCAAGCATATCTTATTGGTGTATGACAATAACAAATGTGAATTTGATTAGAGTTTTTTAGAACGCCTTTTATAAATGCATGTGATGAGCTTATTATAATATCATATTTTGAAAGGTCAATCTGCTCAACGATAATTGGATAAAGAAAAAAATAATATCTATAAAGTTTTTTTGAGAATGGAAATTTTTGAACAATTGTTGAATTAACTTTTCTATTTTCAATTCCAAGAAGTTTTAAACTATTTTTATCATAAACAATTGTCCAAATTTCTCCATCTTTAATTATTTCACATATTTCCTTAAAAACTTTTTCAGAGCCTGCAATTTCTATTATCCAATCATGTAATAATGCTATTTTCACTTTATAAATTTTACAAATTCTTCATATGGTAAATCACCTTCAACTTTTTGTCCATTTATAATAAATGTTGGTGTTGCTCTTATGCTATCTTTCAAACCTTCTTCTGTATTTTTCAAAATAATATCTTTATATTTCTTGCTATCAAAACAATCTATAAATTTCAAAGTGTCAAGTTTTAATTCATAAGCAATTCTTATAAAGTTTCTCCTATTATAAGCAAATGGACCAGATTTTAAAAATTCATTAAATAACTCATGGCTATATTCCCAATATTTTCCTTGCTCATAAGCACATCTACTTGCTAATGCAGGCTCTAAGGATTGAGGTCTAAGTAAAAAGTTTTTTGAGATAAATTTTACTTTCCCACTTTGGATATATTGATTATATAGTTTTGGTAGTTTTTGTAAATGAAAATTCCCACAATGAGGACAAGTAAAATCAAAGTATTCTATTATTGTGTTTTGAGCGTTTTCATAACCTAAGGTTGGATTTTCTACATCTTTAATTTGAACTTTATATTCAATTTTTACCTTTTGGTTTAAATTTCTACTATAAATAAAAGCTAAAAAACTAATTATTATTCCTACAACAATTCCAATAAAAATAATGTGGTTTCTTTTCATCAGTTTTGAAGTTTAAAAGCAAATGGAATAATTACTCTTACTTTAACCTTTCTATCTTTCATCATTCCAGGTTTGAATTTATATTGATAAGCTGCTTTTAGTGCTGCTTCTTCAAAAACTTTATTCGTGCTATTTACAACTTCTGCATATACAACATTTCCATTCTCATCTACAATTGCTGCTATTGTAACTCTTCCTTCAAGACCTGCTTTTCTTGCCACTTCTGGATATTCTGGAAGGACTGTTTTTATAGGTTCAGGTTTTACTTCAACCTTGAAAAACTCATAGTATTCACCTATGCCACCACCACCCTTAATGCCAGGCAAAGCTTCAGTTGATAATAAATCACTCAAATCTTTTTGATTAGTAATTCCAACTACAACATCTGCATTTTCATCATTTGTTTCATCAAACTTGGCTTGACTTTCTAAATTTTCTTGAATTGACTTTTCATCTACTTTGACATTTTGCTGCTCAGGAAGAATGTTTTTTTGTTTCATCAATTCTTTAAGTAATTCTTGTTTTATTTCTTTTCTTTGCTCTTGTTGAATTGGTTGAATTTCCATAGGTTTCTTATTTAAAAAATCACTTTTTTCTTCAATTAGTTTTATTTCTTTAAGTCTTGCTTCTTCAATTGCTTTCCTAACAAAACCTGCTCCCATAAATGAGCCTAATGCGATATGAAGAATTAAAGCTATTATTAATAGCAAGCTCATTCTCCTTTTAGAGCCTTTTTCCTCTTCCCATTGAGGAAGAACTATTTTCCTCTTCCCAACTATAATTTCTTCTTGTTTTTTCTCTTTATTTTTCATAATTTCACCCCCTTATAAAAGGTTAAAGGCGATAAACTAAATTTTAAAGCATCGTTATTGATTTCTTTTTCCAAAAAAGGTAAGCTTTTATAAATTCATCAATTTCACCATCCAAGACTGCTTCGGGATTTGTTATTTCTAATTCTGTTCTATGGTCTTTTACAAGTTTATAAGGATGTAAAATATATGAGCGAATTTGATAACCCCAACCAATATCTGTTTTTTGTTTTTCAAGTTCTTTGATTTTTTCTTCCTCTTTTTGCTTATAAAATTCATATAATTTTGCTTTTAAAATTTTCATCGCAATTTCTTTATTTTTATGTTGAGACCTTTCACTTCTTATAGTTACTACAATTCCTGTTGGAATATGTGTAATTCTAACTGCACTTTCAGTTTTATTGACATGCTGACCACCTGCACCACTTGATCTAAATGTTTCAATTTTCAAATCGTTTTCATTTATCTCAATTTTAATATCTTCCATTTGAGGATAAACAAAAACAGAGGCAAATGATGTATGTCTTCTATTATTAGCATCAAATGGCGAAATTCTTACAAGTCTATGAACACCAATTTCACTTTTTAATAATCCATAAGCATATTTTCCTTTCACAAGTATTGAAACATTCTTTATTCCTGCTGTCTCACCAGGTAATATATCAAGAATTTCATATTTAAATCCCTTTCTTTCTATCCATCTTATGTACATTCTCATTAGCATTTCAGCCCAATCATGACTTTCCGTTCCACCTGCTCCTGGATGAATTTCAATAATTGCATCTGAAATATCATCCTTCTCATCAAGTAAGAACTTTAATTCAATTTCATTTAATTTCTTTTCAAAAAATTTTAGCTTTTCCTCAAACTCTTTTTGAAAATCCACATCTTCACTTGATAACTCATATAATATCAATAATTCATCATATAATTTTTTCATATTTTCAATTTCTTCAATTTTGTCCTTCAAATTAGAAAGCTCTTGAATTAATTTTTGAGCATTTTTCCTATCTTCCCAAAACGAATTATTTGAAGACATTAGCTCAATTTCTTCAATTCTACTCTTTATTTTATCCAATTCAAAGATAGTCTAAAAGGTTTTTAAAGCGATTTAAAATTTCCATAAGCTTTAAAATTTTAAAGCTTAATTTTATTTGGAGGGATGGCCGAGCGGACGAAGGCGGCGGCCTGGAGAGCCGTTATCCCCTTAATCGGGGATCGTGGGTTCAAATCCCACTCCCTCCGTTTTTATGGATAAAAATCCTTTTGAGCATCCATTATTTATTTATTATAAATACCCTCGTTATAGAGGGAAATTGAAGAATTTTAATAAATTTTATCATCTTGGCAATCCAAGTTGTGGTGATGAAATAATTTTTTATGTGAAAGTTGAGAATAATAAAATTAAAGAGATTGGTTATGAAGGTTATGGATGCTCAATAAGTCAAGCATCAGCAGATATTCTGTCAGAATGGGCATTAAATAAAACAATTGAAGAAATTTTAAATTTAAAGGATAATGAATTTTTAGAAATGCTTGGGGGCGTTATACAAACAAGACAAAAATGTGCATTATTAAGTCTTGAAACACTAAAAAGAGCTTTAAAAGGAGGAGATGAAAATGAAGGATATTAAGGAAATAGGTGATGCTGTGTTTAGTTCTGGGCTTGAAAATATATATTTTACAGAAACAAGTTTGTGTTATATAGATGGTGAAAATGGTAAATTATATTATCTTGGTATTCCAATTGAGGAAATTGCAAATAATTCAACATTTGAGGAATCTGCTTATTTATTATTGTACCAAAAATTTCCAAGAAAGGACGAGCTAGATGCATTTGTGAATAAATTAAAGGAGAACAGAGATATTCCTGAAATTTTATTAAAAGAGGAAGAATTAATTCCAAAAAATGCCCATCCTATGGATGTTTTAAGAACAATTGTTTCTTTTGTAGGAATGTTAGATGAAAATGCTATGTCAAAAAATGAGGAAGATGTTATTGAGAAATCAATTAAATTAACCGCTATATTACCAACGATTATAGCTTATTTTCATAGAATTAGAAATGATCTTGAAATCATTAGACCAAATAAAAAATTAAATCATGCGGGAAACTTCTTATATATGCTAAAAGGAAAAGAGCCATCTGATATTGAAGTTGAAGTTTTTGATAAGACATTGATTTTATATTTAGAGCATGGGATGAATGCTTCAACCTTTTCAGCAATCGTTACATGCTCTACACAATCTGATTTATATTCATCTATTGTAAGTGCAATAGGAACATTAAAAGGACCTCTTCATGGAGGTGCTAATGAAGAAGCTATGAAAATGTTATTTGAGATTGAGGAAAAATATAATGGAGATGTTGAAAAGTACTTAAAAGATAAATTATCAAAGAAAGAAAGAATAATGGGATTTGGGCATAGAGTTTATAAAGCTTATGACCCAAGAGCAAGAATTCTTAAAAATTTAGCTTTAAAATTAGCAGACTTTACAAACAACCGTAAATGGGTAGATATGCAAATTGAGCTTGAAGAAAAAGCAGGACCAATTCTTGGAGAAAAGAATATATATCCTAATGTTGATTATTATGCAGCAAGTATTTATTACATGCTTGGAATACCCTTTGATTTATATACACCAATTTTTGCTATGGCAAGAGTTGTTGGATGGTGCGCTCATGTTTTAGAGTATTGGAAGTTAGGTGGAAGACTTTTAAGACCAAGAGAGAAATTTAAGGGTGAATTAAATAAGCCTTATGTTAAAATGGAAGAAAGGAGGTGAATCATGGAAGAGATTAAAAAGAGGTGGCTCTTAGCAAAGGAAGAAGAGGAAGAAGAAGATTGGGATGATGAAGAGGAATGGGAAGATGAAGAAGATTGGGATGAGGATTGGGATGATGAAGAGGAATGGGAAGATGAAGAAGATTGGGAAGATGAGGACTGGGAGGAGGAGGAAGAAGAAGAGGAAAATTAGGGTGGTTTATCCGCCCTCTTTTTAAAAAATGCTTATAATTATTAGTCAGATAATTATTGATAGTGTAAAGGATGAAAAATTAAAAAGTGATGTTATTATAAAGCTTTTAGAGCCGGAAAGTCTTTATGTCAGAATTTCAAATAAGTATTACTATTTCTATATGGGTTATATTCCATATGAAATGAAACTTCCAGAAGGTCTTTATTATATTGAATATGAAGACAAAAAGGATAGTTTTTTCTTAAAAGGTGGTTATGTTTGGATTTTCAAGTTCCCAAGCTATCAGAAAGAAAAATTAAAAAAGAAAAGTTATGAGTATCAAATTAAAAAGGAATTTAATAAAGATATAAATAGGGATAGTTGTTATATTGTCCTTGAAGGAGAAGTGGATGAAGTTATTTTTCAAATTGATAGTCAAAGTATAAGTTATAAAGTTCCTTCTGAATTTATGTATCCTGCCAAAAAACAAATAAAAATTTTAGCAAAAAGTTTAGAAAAAGAGCTATTCTTAGAGCCTCAATTTATATATTACATTACAATTAAGGCAAAATGAAAAAATTATTATTATTTTTAACTCTTATTTCTTGCTCAACAATAAAGCTTACAAAAATTGAAGAAAAAAATTTTGAAGAACTTGAAGTTAATTGTATTGAAAATTCAAACAAAAATGATAGTATCTTAATAGTAGCAAGTTATAATGTTGAAAATCTTTTTGATGATATTGAAAATGGTTATGAATATAAAGATTATTCACAAAAGACAAGTAATTATTCAAGGGAGTTTTTTTTAAAGAAAATTGAAAACATAAGAAAAGTTTTAAGTGATTTAAATCCTGACATTATTGGATTTCAAGAAATAGAATCTAAAAGGGCAATTGAAGAATTGTTTAATTATGTAAAAGATTTAAATTATAAGTGTTTTGTAATAGCGGACAAACCTCAATTTTCTACTGTTAAAACTGCCTTAATTTCAAGATACAAAATTATTAAGGCAATAGGTTATAAAACCATTCCTGATGTTAGAAATATATTGTTTGCTGAAATTTTAGTAAATAAGGATACTTTAAGAATTTTCGTAAATCATTGGAAGAGTAAAAGAGGTCCTGAATCTGAAAGGATAAAAATTGCTAAAATTCACAGAAGGATATTAGATAGTCTTTTTAGTATAAATCCAAAAATGAAAGTTATATCACTTGGAGATTTTAATACTAATTTTGATGATAATGAGAGTGATGTTATAGAAGGTAATGCTTTTAATTATAAACCAATTGTTGGTTTAAGGGATTTCTTAACTAAGGAAAACTACTTATATGACCTTTGGAATGAAATAGGCAATAGGGAAATAGGAAGCCATTATTTTAAAAATAAATGGGGAACATTAGATCATATTTTAATTAGTAAATCTCTTCTTGATACTAATTCAACAATTTTTTACATAAAAAATAGTTTTAATGTTTTTAGAGCTGATTATTTACTAATTGATGGAATTCCTTACAGGTGGCAAGTTGAATTTGAAGGTAATTTTACTATTCATCTTGGAAAAGGATTTTCAGACCATTTGCCAATTTATGCTAAATTTAGAATAAGAAATTAGATAATTAGCTTTTATTCAAAGACAAAAACGGAGTATTTTCAAAAATTTTTAAAAAATTTAGCATTTATTCGAGGGATTATGAGAAGGCACAAAGCTCCCGAAAACAAAAATGGGTATTTATAAGGCAAAGCCTTATATTTTATCCTTTAAAATTTAATAATGCTTTTTATAATCTCTATTTTTGATACGAAACTCCTGGAAAAACTGAAATCATATAAAAATGAAGATTATATTGATGTCCTTATTGTCTTAAAAGACCAAAAACTTTTAAATGAAAGCTCTAACTATTTAAATAATGTTAATTTTTTAAAATCCTATCATTTTAATAGCCAAATTTCTCTTTTGGATTATTTAAAAACGCTTGATATTTTACAATTTAAACAATTTTGGGTAATTAATGCTATATGGGTTAGGATAAAGGTTAAAAATTTATGGAAATTAGAAAGTAGAAAAGAAATAGAAAAAATTTATTATGACAAAGATAATTTTTATATTTTTTCAGACATAAAAGAAAGTCCAAAAATAATGCTTGATACTCCAACTTATGGAATTAAACTCATTCAAGCGGATAGTGTTTGGATTAAATATAATATAAAGGGAAGAGGAGTAATAATAGGTAGTATTGATACAGGTGTTGATACAAGTCATCCCGCCCTAAGAGGGAAAATTTTAAATTATTGGCTTGATGCAGTGAATTATCAAAATTATCCTTATGATGACCATAATCATGGAACACATACAATTGGAACAATAGTTGCTGATTCAAATATAGGTGTTGCTCCTGGCTCAAAAGTTATTGCTTGTAAGGCATTTAATGAATATGGTAGTGGAAGCAGTTTTTCAATTTTGTCTTGTATTGAATTTTTTGCTGAACTTAAAGCAAATTATGGATTAGATATTAGGATTATAAATAATTCTTGGGGTATATATCCTGGGAATAGCACTTGGCTTTGGAATGCTATCTGGAATGGATGGCGGGTAAATAATATAGTTCCTGTTTTTGCTGTTGGAAATAAGGGTCCAAGTTCAGGGACAATTTATAGTCCTGGTGATTATCCATTTGTAATTGGTGTTGGAGCGGTTGATATTGGTGATACTGTTGTTAATTTTTCAAGTAGAGGTCCTGCTCCAAATAATTCTCCATATAATGATATTTCTTTTTGGTCAAGAATTGATTGGAATTATATTAAGCCAGACATTATGGCACCAGGTAGAAATGTTTATTCAACAATTAGAAATGGAAATTATGCTTATGGAAATGGAACTTCCATGTCTGCTCCACATGTTTCAGGTGTTATTGCTTTAATGCTTGAAAAAAATCCAAATTTAAACTATTATCAAATTTATCAAATTATAACAGATATAGCAAGAGATAGAAATTGTAATGAAATTACTTGGCCAAATAATAATTGTGGATGGGGAAGAATAAATGCTCTAAAAGCAATTGAAAGTATAACTTATGGAAGTTTTGCTTATTTAGTTTTCATAGATAAAACCATTTATGATAAAAATAATAATGGAAAAATTGAGCCAAATGAAACAATTTATGTAGATATAAGAATTAGAAATGTTGGTTATGATACACTAAAAAATGTTTATGCGAAAATTTCAACAAGTTCAAACTTAGTTAATATAATAAAAGATTCAATTTATTTTGGAAACTTACCACCACAATTTGAAATAAACGCTTTTGCTATTGGAGATAGTTTTAAGTTTGTTGCTAATAATTTTAATGATGGTGATAGTGTAGTTTTTAATGTTTTAATTTCAAATAAAAATTATAAGTTTAAAGTAATTCTTGGAGAAGTGCCAATTGGAACTGCTACGATTGATACAACAATTTCAAGTTTATCATTTTCAAATAATGGAGAATTTAAAAAATTTAAATTTCCAAAAGATAGCTCAAATTTATTATATTTTGGCTCAATAGCCTTTGGTAATTCTGAAAGTTATTTAAGTGATAATTTTTATAATTCAAAAGATATTTATAACATTTGGGGAATATATAAATCAAGTGATTATTTAGATGAAAATTATAAATTCATCGCAAGTGATGGAAAAATTAATGTTATAGGTAATTTTTATGGAAAACAGAATGACAGCACAATTTATTTAATTTACACTATTAAAAATGTTTCAAGTAGTTTGATAAATAATTTTTTATTTGGTTTGTTCATGGATTTTGATATTAAAAATGCTAATAATGATTTTGGTTGGTCTTTAAGATGCTCAAATAATTATGGTGGAGTTATTTTAAAATCAGATGATTATGATTATTTTATTGGTGTTTTTTTAGTAGATGGGATTTTCAAAACAGGTAAAATTTTCCCTAATAGCATAACTTTTAATAAAACCAATAAATTCAATTTATTAAATGGAACACTTGGAGATAGCATTAACTTAAATCCAAATGATTATTCAATTGTCTTATCAGCAGGTCCATATTATTTGAATGTAAATGATAGTGTTATTTTAAAATTTATTATTTTTGCTTCAAAGGATACAATAAAATGTAAATCAACTTACTTAAATGAGAAAAATGCTTTCAAAATTGATATTAAAAATTCTTATTTGATTTTAAATCTTGAAAAAAGTGCTAATGTTAAATATGAAATTTACGATGTTAGTGGAAGAATAGTAAGTAATTATCAGAACTTTTTAAATAAAGGTTATCATAAAATAAAACTTAAAGCTAAAAAGGGCATTTATATTCTTAACCTTAAAATAAACGATAAAAAATATATTTTGAAAATTTTGCTTTTTTAGGTTTTGTTGGATTTTCATTTAAGGGGGTAAGGCTTAATTTAAAGCAACTTTTTTTGCTTTGTCTAATAAATAGTGTTTGACTATCAATAACTTATGGAAATTTTAGGAAATTATAGATTTTATCGGGGGTTTATTGAAGGGGGCTTCGCCCCCTGCCGAAAAATGGGGAACTTTAAAGCCGAAGGCTTATTTATAGGGTGGGTAGGAAAAATATAGAAAAATAAATAATTCCAGAATTATTGGACAAGGCAACTTTTTTAGTGTTTATCCTTTAAAATTTTCTTTTTATGAGAATAAAAGGTATTGCTATCGTAAGCTCAAAAGTCTTTGGAGAAATTTTTATATTAAATAAGACAGAGGATTTTAAAAATGATATTGAAATTAAAGATATTGAAAGTATTCTTGAAAGTTATGTAAATTATTTACTTGAAGAAACTAATGGAATGGATGAAAAATATAAGGAATATGTTAATTTTTATGTAGGTATATTAAGAAGCAAAAGCTTTCTTCAAATGATAAAAAATAAAGATGAAAATTTATTAGAATCAATTAGTTTGGCAATTGATGAAATCTCCAACAAATTTAATTTGGAAAATGAACATTACAAAGATATTTCAACAGAATTAAAATTTTTTAAAAATGAGCTTTTGGATTTTATAGCGGGAAAGTTAGAAAAGGAAAGCTTTAAGGAAGAAGCGATATTAGTTGCTAAAAATTTGACAATCAGACAAAGTTTAAAAGCAGTTAAGAGTAATATAAAAGGTGTTATTCTTGAAACAAACGCATTAACTTCTCATCCTATTCTTGTTTTAAAAGATAAAGGTATTCCAACAATTATTGGTATTGAAAATGCTGTTGAGATTGCGAAAAATTATAAATATGCCCTTATTGATAATGATGAAGTTGAATTTACAAATGAGAAAATTGAAATTATTGAAAAACCATTTTATATTTCATTTCAAGAGGACCAATTTAAAACGAAAGATGGAATTCCAATAAAAATTCAAATTAACATAGATTTTCCAGAAGAAGTTGAAAAAGTTAAAAATTTTGACATAGGGCTATTTAGAACAGAATATCTTTATTTAAATGGGATAATAAGCAAAAATGAGCAGAAAGATATTTATGAGGAAATGAGTTATAAAGTTTATCCAAAAATTTTAACAATTAGATTATTTGATTTAGGTGGTGATAAAGTTCCAATTTCAATAGGAAATCCAAACATTAGAGGAATAAGATATTTACTTTATTATAATAGAGAGCTTTTGAATAAACAAATTAGTGCTATAAAGTTAGCGAATAAATTAAAAAACATAAAAGTTTTAATACCTATGGTTTCATCAGTTGAAGAAGTTATTGAAGTAAAAAAGCTTTTGGAAGATATTGAAATTGGAATAATGATTGAAACACCAGCATCAGCATTAATTACTGATAGATTCAAAAAAATAGTCAATTTTTTTAGTCTTGGAACAAATGATTTAAGTCAATATACACTTGCTATAAATAGAGATGATATAAGTTTTCAACAATTTCATCCAAGTGTATTTAGGTTAATCTATTATTCATTTTCCAAATCAAAGCCAAAACCTTTTAGTGTTTGTGGAGATATGGCAAGTAATGATATTGGATTAATTGCTTTAATTTCGTTTGGTATAAGAATTTTTTCAATTCCAATTTCATATTTAAATAGAGCAAAAGAAATTATTGAAAAACTAAATAAGAAAAAACTTTCAGAAATTTCAAGAAAAATTATAACTGCTTATAAAGAGGAGGAAATTATAAAATGCTTGAAATTTTATTTGGATTCTTTATAAAGATAAACGAAAGTAATATCAGTTTAATAAAAATTTTAGAGATTAGTGAAAATTCAATAATTGCTATTGGAAATAGACTAAATGAAAGCTTAATGGGGGAAATTGTCTTAATTAAACTTACAAGAAATGGTAATGTTGTCTTTTCAAAATCAATTTATTCTAATAGTTATATCCAATCTGCTGATGCTGTTTATAAAGATGGAAGAGTTTATATAGTTGGAACAATTACTATTCAAAATGAAGGAAATAATATTCTTTTTATAAGTGTTGATACAAATGGAAACATAATAAACTCAAAATTTTATTCAATAGCGAATTATGAAAATCCAAGTGCTATAACGATTGAGAATGACAAAATTTACATTATTGGAACAGCAAATCCAACAGGCTCAATAAGACCATTCTTTTTTATTGTTGATACTAATGGAATGCCAAAATTTATGAAATTAGCATATTTATTTATTTATTCTACAAACTTGAAAAATTTTTATTTAGAAGGTGATTATATTTATGTTTTTGGAGATTATTATGACGCAAAGAGGATTTCATTTATTTTTAAATTTGATACACTTTTTAATCTCATTGAAGGCAAGAGAATTTTTACAAATAATCAATTTCCAATTTATGGATTTTTCAAAAGAAATGATAGCTTAATAATTCTATCTGACAAATTCCTTATTGTTTTAAGAAATGATTGGAAAATTTTATCAGTGAAAAATGTTTCAAATTTCAATCCAAAATTTTTAAATTATGATAATTCAATTGAAATTTTTGGTATTTACAACAATAATGTTTTTTACTATGTTTTAGATAGATTTTTCCCCGTTTTGAAAACTGCTAATATATGGACAAACAACTTAAAATTCGCAAAAAATTATGTTATTTTTAATAGCACTAATGACTATATCTTTTATAAGCATTTAAACTGCTCCATTTTTCAAAATCAGATATTTTATTTAAATGATAGTTATTTAGATATTACAATTGAAAACTTTCCAATTTCTTTTCAAGCATTTTCTATTCCTTTTTCAGATGCTATTTTAAATGTAAAAGATATAAGTGTTTCAATTACATATATTTGCCCAAGCTCATCTAAAAATGAATTTCTAATTTCAAATGAAGAAATTTATGATGTTTATGATATTAGTGGGAAATTTATAGGAAAAAGAAAAGTTTCACAATTAAAAAAAGGAGTTTATCTCTTAAAAAAGGGAAATCTATATAAGACATTTATTATTTACAGATGACAGGAAAGCTATTTGTTGTGGCAACACCTATTGGTAATTTAAAAGATATTACAATTAGAGCAATTGAGACATTAAATAATGTTGATATTATTCTTTGTGAAGATACAAGAAGAGCAAAAATTTTATTAGAACACTACAATATAAAAAATAAAAAATTATTATCCTATTTTGAAGGAAATGAAGAGAAAAGGGCAAAAGAAGTTATAAATTATTTAAAAGATGGCAAGAACATAGCGTTAATTTCAGATGCAGGAACACCCTTAATTTCAGACCCAGGTTATAAATTAGTTAGACTTTGTAGAGAAAATAATGTAAGTGTTATTCCTATTCCAGGTCCATCTGCTTTGATAAGTGCTTTGAGTGTTAGTGGTCTTGAAACAGATAAATTCCTATTTTTGGGTTTTCTTCCAAAGAAAAAAAATAAAAGAATTAAGGAACTTGAAATTTATAAGAATTTCAACGGCTCAATTGTTATATATATTTCAGTTCATAGAATAGAAGAGATATTAAATGAAATTTATGAAATTTTTGGAAATAGAAAAGTTTTTATAGCAAGAGAAATGACAAAAGCTTTTGAGGAATACATTTATGGGAATTTATTAGATGTAAAGGAAAAAATAAAAAAGAAAGGAGAATTTGTTTTAATTATTTCAAAATCAACTTAAAAATGCCTATTTTATTGCTTAATAAGTTTTACTTCTTTAACTTCCTCTCCAATTCTCACTTTAAGAATATAAATGCCCTTCTTTAAATCATTTAACTTAATTTCATAATTTCCAATTCCTACAAATCCATAAGAAATTCTCTTAATTAACATTCCACTTGGATTATATATATTTATTCCAACATAAGATGGTGTTTTTATATTGAAAATAATGGAGTTTTTAAAGATTTTGAATGTGTTTGTTAAATTGTTTTCAGAAATAGAGACAGTATTATTAAATTTTGATATGAAGGCATCATCATAAAAGTTAGAGCACCCCCCACAAGAATTATCATAAGCATTGTTTGTAATTGGAAAGTCTGACGAATTAGTCATACCAGCTACAAATAAATTACCATTTTGATCTAAGGCAATAGAAGAAACTTCTTCAGCATCACTACCACCAAGGAGTGTTGAAGCTATTAAGGAACTTAGTGAGTTATTTAGTTTTAAAACGAAAACATCGGCAATTCCATTAAAACTATTATCATAAGCTGATGGTGTTGTTGGAAAGTTTGATGAACCAGTGCCTCCTATTACATAAACATTTCCAGTTTGATCTACTAAAAGAGAACGGGCATATTCAAAATCACTTCCACCGATGAATGTTGAAGCTATTAAAGAACTTAATGAATTGTTTAATTTTGAGACAAAGGCATCAAAATTCCCATTAAATGTATTATCATAAGCAGATGGTGTTGTTGGAAAATTTATTGAAGCAGTTCTACCAGCTATAAAGACATTTCCACCTTGGTCTATGTAAATTGAATAAGCATAATCAATAGAATCTCCACCAAGAAATGTTGAAGCAATTAGTGTGCTTAATGAGCTATTAAGCTTTGAAACAAAGGCATCGGCACTGGTGGGACATCCTCCGCAAGTATTATCATAAGCAGAAGGAGTTGTTGGAAAGTTTGAAGAGCTAGTTTCGCCTGCTATGTAAATATCTCCAACTTGATCTATTGAAATTGAAAGGGCATAGTCGTCATTACTTCCACCGAGAAATGTTGAAGCAATTAAAGTGCTTAATGAGTTATCAAGCTTTGAAATAAAGGCATCAGCACCACTATTATAGCTATTATCATAAGCAGATGGTGTTGTTGGGAAATCTGGTGAAATAGTCCAACCAGTTACATAAACACTTCCACTTGGATCTAAGGAAAGTGAATAAACTGCTTCTCCACTATTTCCACCAAGAAATGTTGATGCAATTAAAGTGCTTAATGAACTATTAAGCTTTGAAATAAAGGCATCAGCGTTGGTGGGACATCCTCCGCAAGTGTTATCATAAGCAGAAGGAGTTGTTGGAAAATCAAATGAGTAGGTCATACCAGCTACATAAACATTACCACTTTGATCTATATAAAGTGAATTAATATAATCGCCGTAAGCAGTATTGCTTCCTGCAAGAAATGTTGAAGCAATTAAAGTGCTTAATGAATTATCAAACTTTGATATAAAAGCATCAGCAGCACCATTATAGCTATTATCATAAGCAGATGTTGTTGTTGGAAAATCTGATGAAGTGGTCCAACCAGCAACATAAACATTTCCACTTGGATCTATGGAAAGTGAAAGAGCTTCATCAAAATAACTCCCTCCAAGATATGTAGAAGCCAATAGTGAGCTTAAATCAGGGTCTATTATCAAAATTTCATTTTTATTATACTTCCCAACTTCATAAGTTATTATATTTCCCTTATTCTTAAAAGATATTTCAATTTCATCAGCACCTTGATATGCTTTTAGATTTTCAATTGATAAAATCTCCTTTCCTTCTTTCTTTATTAAAATCTCATTTCCTTTATTTATTATCTCACATTCCTTACAATTTATTTCATAAGCAATATCATTAACATTCGCCTTTGGCTTTACTATAAATTGAAATTCTATTTTATTGCCTTTTAGCCCTGTAAATATCAAATCTATGTTTTTATAAAGATTTTCATATATAACTTTTGAATAAGAGACAACATTTGTTTTCCAATTATCTGGATTTTTGCCCTTGAAATAGTTAAATGTTGCTATTTCCATATCTCTTCCTTTTACTTTTACATTTTCATTTATGTTCTTAAAGACAACTTCAATATCATTTATGATAATTCTGTCTTTTAAAGCAAAGGCTTTTGTAGGAAATGATGAATAGAGAATTTCAGAGGGATATTGACCAACATTTTCTATAAAGAGACTTTTGACATTTGAGAATGAGAAGTTTTCATTAGCATACAACTTCCCAAATATGGCAAAGCTTACAACATAGACGAGATATTTGAATAACATCTTCATAATTCTACCTCCTTTTGGTTTGCTCTCAGGGGACTTCAATTGATTAAACTGAAGTGCTGAGAGTTAAGTTTAAATTTTAAAGCCTTGTTTAACATGCCTTGTCCAATAATTCTAAAATTACGACTATTACTTTATTTTCCCACCTACCCTATAAATAAGCCTTCGGCTTAAAAATACCCATTTTTATGCCTTGGGGGGCAAAGCCTCCCTTAAATCCCCCATAAAACCAATAAATTCAAAAAATTTTTTATAAGTTTAAGTATTCCAATCTGGTACTTTTCCCAATAAGTATAGCATCTCATAAAGGATTGCGTTTAGTGGCATTCGGTAGTCTTTGTGATTTCTTCTTATATTTAAATATACCGTTTTTTTCTTCTGCCACAGGTCCAACTTGCTGTAAGGTGTTATAAAGGATTCGCTTTCGTAGAGGGACAAAGAGAGCACCGAAAATAGAAAGAGATTTTTCTTTTCCGAATAGACCTCCTCCCTTTCCCAACCGGGACCCTTTGTGGAAAA
>JAVVGK010000019.1:0-17692 GCA_032249175.1 Candidatus Hydrothermia bacterium
GCAACTACTTTAATTTTATTACCTTTAAAATTTCAAAACTATGAAATTTTCCATAGAAAAAAGAGAAATTGAAAAAGTTATCCCTATTATAAATAGAATTTTACCAAAAGGGAAATCCTTAGATATTCTTAAATCAGTGCTTTTAGAAGTTTCTGGAAATAGTGTTTATATTACCTGCTGTAATACTGATATTCAATATAATGTTTCAATAGATGTTTATGATAGTGAAGATGGTAAAGTTCTTGTAAATGGCTCAACGCTTATTTCAATTTTAAAAAGTATTCCTTCATCCTCTATTATTAGCTTTGAAGAAATTAATAATGCTTTAAAAATATCGTCTGATGAAACCTATTATAAAATTCCTACTTTAAATCCTGATGATTACATTGAAGTTAATGATTTAAGAGAAAATTTAAAAATGTTTAAAGTTTCAAGGAAAAAAATTATAAAGTGCTTATCAAAAGTTGAATTTTGTACTGGTGAAGATGAAAACAGATTATTCCTTTCAGGAATTTTGTGGGATAATAAAGGAGAGTTGGCGAATTTCGTCGCATCTGATAGTTATAGATTAGGTTTATATACTGAAAATTTTGATGAAAATTATGGAGAATTCCAAGCAATTATCCCAAAAGATGTTTATAAAATTCTTGATGAAATTGAATATGAAAATATTGAAGTTGGATTTAGTGAAGATTATATGGTAATTGGATTTATTAATGGATTTATGAATATAAGACTAATTTCAGGACCATATCCTGATTATAATGCTATATTTCCTGAAGGAATTGCTAACGAACTATATGTCCATAAAAATGAGATTGAAACAAAGCTTAAAGCGATGTCGCCTTTAAATCCAGAAACATTTGGAATAAAATTTGATAAATCTATAACAATTTTTGCTATATCTGATGATGGAGAAGAATTTAAATCAAATTTACTTGGAAAATATAATGGCGACAATATTGAGATTTATTTTCACTACAAAAGATTTTATGAGATTATAAGAGAAATGGAAGATGATATTTACATTCACATTTATTCTGAAAGCCAACCTGTCTTAATAAAATCAGAAGAAGAAAATTTAAAATATCTTATAATGCCTGTTAAATTGTAGGAGGTTAAAGATGAAAAAATACAAAATTGAAAAATACAAGAAAATTTATGACCAATACTATATTCCATATGTAATTGAGCAAACAGCGAGAGGAGAAAGAGCATATGATATATATTCAAGATTACTTAAAGATAGAATTGTTTTTCTTGGAACAGCTATTGATGAATATGTAGGAAATTTAATTGTAGCACAGCTTTTATTTTTAGAAGCAGAAGACCCAGATAAAGATATAAACTTATATATTCACTCACCTGGTGGTTATGTAACAGCTGGACTTGCGATTTACGATACAATACAATATATTAAACCTGATGTTGTAACAATATGTATTGGAATGGCAGCTTCTATGGCAGCAGTTTTGTTAGCTTCAGGAGCAAAAGGCAAGCGATTTTCATTACCAAATGCAAGAATAATGATTCATCAACCTTGGGGTGGTGTTCAAGGACAAGCAACTGATATTGAAATTGAAGCAAAAGAAATTTTAAGATTAAAAGATTTGCTTATAAAAATTCTTTCTGAGCATACGGGACAATCATATGAAAAAATTCAAAAAGATACCGAAAGAAATTATTATATGTCTGCTTTTGAAGCAAAAGAATATGGAATGATAGATGAAGTAATAAAGAAAAGAAAATGAAAATTTCTATAAAGTGGTTAATTTTTACTTTCATAACACTATTTGTTTCGTTTATATATTTTCTAACTACAGCTCCAACAGTTGTATTTTGGGATGTAGGAGAATTCCTTGCTTCAAGCTATAATTTGGGTGTTCCTCATCCCCCAGGAACACCTTTATATGTTCTTCTTGCTAAGTTTTTCTCACTATTACCACTACCTTTAAAAGAATTAAAAGAATTATTACAAGGTTATCCCGCAAATCAATTTGTTTTAAGAGTGACTTTAATTCCAATTTTAAGTGGTGGTCTAATGGCAGGTTTCTTTTATTTAATTTTTGTAGAAGGTGTTAGCTTGTTTAAAAATCAATATAACAATTATTGGGTTCATATAGCAGGAGCATTTGTAGGTTTAACACAAGCATTTACATATTCTCAATGGTTTAATTCAATTGAGGCAGAAACTTATACACCTGCTCTCGTGTCAAATATCATAGCTATATATTTTGTAATTTTATATATTAAAACAAATAAGGCAAAGTGGTTATTGTTAGCAGGGTACATAATGGCAGTAGCAACAGGTATTCAGGCAATATCATTATTTGGTTTTATTGGATTGTTTTTATTTCTTGCTATATTTTATAGAAAGCAAATTTGGGATAATTACTTTATAGGTGTTTTATCAGTTGGAATAGCAATTTTAGCAATCTGGTTTAATTCTTACAATATCCTTCAATATCATTATTATGAAACTGCATTAACTAACTTTCAAAAATTTTCAAATTCTGCTAATGTTATATCGGTAAATCCTTATGCTATTGCTGATGAAATGTCAAAATTAAGTAGAAATATCTTTGTGTTTAACTTTATTTTAATTTTATGCTATTTTGGAATTATTTGGACACTTTATAATATGAAAAAACTGAATTTTAACAATATCTTCTCAAATTTAATAATTATTTCAATTTTAATTAGTATTTTCTTTCATTTTGCTTATAATGTTATTTTAGCAAGTATAAGCGGTTTTTTAGCTCTTATATTATTTTTCGCTTATACAAAACTTTATAAAAATTGGAAGGGTGTGGCATTATTATTAGTTTTACTGGCTATTATTTGTGAATTTTGGTTATTAGCAAGAGCTTATTATTTAACGAATAATCCAATTGTTAGGATAAATGAAGGTGATCCATCAAATTGGTTAGCATTTATGGATATGCTAACAAGAAAGCAATATGGACCTCCAAATCCCCTTGAAAGAAGAATCCCACTAATTGAGCAATTACAAGTTTTATGGACTTATACCTCTTGGCAATTTATATCAATTCCATATATAACAAGAGAGCAATTTCTTCCAATTTTATATATTTTATTAGGATTAATGATTGTTGGAATTTTTGTAAATTATAGTGAAAATAAAAAATTATTCTGGTTATACTTCTTTGGACTTGTAGTAGCAGTAATTGGATTATTTATTTATCAAAATCCAGCAGATGCTCCAAGCCTTCCTGTAAATCCAGCAAACGCTCAACCGGATATGATTACAGGACAAGTTAGAATGGAAGTAAGGGATAGGGAGTACTTCTATGTTTTGCTTTATGCTTCAATTATATTTTATAGTGGCTTTGGATTATTAGAAGTTTTAAGGATTATAAAAAAAGGAATTGACAGCCTATTTTATAAGGAAGATTACTACAAAATACTAAATTTAAATAGAGATGCAAGTTTTGAGCAAATAGAAGAAGCATATAGGAAGATAAATGAAAAGTCAGAAAAGATAGAAGAAGCTTATAAGGTTCTTTCTAATCCTATTGAAAGAGAAAAATATAATCAAATGTTAATGAAAAGGGAAAAATTTAGTCCAAGTATCATAATTACTACTTTAATAGGATTTTTATTTTCATTTGGTGTTGTTTTTGCTATGATAAATCATAATTGGAAATACAACGATAGGCATAAAAATTATATAGCAGAAGATTTTCCATATAATATTCTTTCAAGTCCAATTGTATCAAAAGATGGTGTTGTTCTATTTACGAATGGAGATAATGATACATTTCCTGTTTGGTTTGCTCAAGAAGTTTTAGGTTATAGAAGAGACATATTTAATGCTAACCTATCACTATTAAATACAAATTGGTATATAAAGCAACTTAAAGGATGGGGTGCTCCTATAAGTTTTAGTTATGAAGATATTGATAAGCTACCTGTTTTTATACCTATTTCTAATAATAGATTTTTGCTATTGAGAGATTTGGCTATTAGAGATATGATTGCAACAAGTGTTGGTTATAAAACAAAAAATTATGTTAATGTTTTAACAGAAAAAGGAATTGTCAAAATTCCAAAAATTTACCTTGAAGATGGTGAAAAATTTGTAAAGGAAGTTATAATTGGTAGGGAATTTAAAGTTCCAATTTATTTTTCAATTACTTGTGACCCTGATGCTTATAAAGATTATAAGAAATTATTTATTCTTGAAGGATTAACTTGGCGTATAAATAATGATTATGTATCAGATACAAATGAAGAATTTTCTTCTATTAACATTCAAAGAACTGCCTATTTATTAAGTGGAAATTTTGACCCAATTGATTATATTGAAAATTACGCAAAAAAATATAAAGTCTTAAAAGATACAATTTTCAGATATAGAAGTATATTTGATGAAAGTGTTTATAAGGATGAAAATCACCAAAGAATTTATAGAAACTACGCAACAGTAGCATTTTCATTAGCAAATGCTTTAAAAATAAGGGGAGATTATGAAAAATCCATTAAATTTTTTGAATTCGGTAAAAGGTTTCTTCAAGCCTTAACATTAAAAGATAATTTCGTTTATATTCAAATTTATCAAGTTGATTTGGAAATTGCAGACAATTTAATAAATTTAAAGAAATTTGATGATGCTAAAAAACTATTAAATAGCTTAAAATCAGAAATTTTAAAAGTAAATGACCAAGAATTTATCAACTATATGAATTTTAGAATAGAAGAAAAATTAAAGGCAATTGAGCAAAAATAATTTGCCTTAAAATTTAAACTAATATGAGACTTAAAGTTTTATATTTTACAGACAATAATAAGTTTTTATAGCTCTTTAAGAAGGCTTTTGAATTAGAAGGAAAATTCAATTATTTTTATTCTCAAAAAAGAGCAAGACCTTTTAAAAAGTTAAAATGGATTTTGAAAAGAAGTTTCCTCGTCAAAGCTTTGAAATATCCCTGGGAGCAGTTTTTTCTATTGAAGATTACTAAGAAAACAATAAAAATTATAAAGGAGGTTAAATTATAATAAATTCTTTTGGTGGTATAAAAAACTATAGATTTTTGGGGGAATTTAAGGAAGCGAAGTTTTAAGGAGAAGCCTTATTTTTAGGTTGGGTGGGGAAAATATAATAAATAGTTCTAGAATTATTGAACAAGGCATTGCTTTGTCTAATAATTATTGTTAAGTTCTTGACAATCAATAAGTTATAAAAAATTTTCTAAAACTATTGATTTAATGGGGGATTTAAGGGGGCGAAGCCCCCAAGTCAAAAAATGGGGTTTTTTAAAGCCGAAGGCTTAATTTCAGGGTGGGTGGGGAAAATATAATAAAATAAACAATTCCAGAATTATTGGACAAGGCAGAAAAACATAATAAATAGGCTTTAAAATTTAAAAATGCCTATTTTATATATATTAGGGATTATCTTTGGAGCAGGTGCTATTTTATGGCTTTTGGAATTCTTATTTAAAATAGCAAGTATTGTTATTGTAGCCTTAATTATAGGATTTCTTGTTTATTATGTATCAAAAGGAGGTGATTTTGCCATGAATAACAAAACCATAGCAGGTATAATAACAGGGTTTGTTATATACATACTTCTTTTAATCATCTTCAATTTTCCGATTTTTGAATACAAAGAAGGATGGTGGATCTTCTCTTCTATTAAGAAAGTAGGTCTTTTTGAATTTTTAAGAAGAGCTGGTTTCTCGCAAGAATTCATACACTTATTTTTACTTACCATTTCCTTCTTTTTAGGATTTTCATTTAGGGAAAGAGTTTTAGAAATTCTTAGTTCAGAAAGAAAGCAAATTGAATCTAATAAATCTAAAAGCAAAGAGATTGATAAACCTAAGGATTTTGAAAGTTAAAATTCATGCTCTAAAATTTCAAACTTGAAATGAGAGAGATTTTAAAAGATAAAGATAAGAAGCTTCGCAAGTTCAAGGGTAGATTGGACTCTCTTGAAGATTTTGTTAATCCTGAATGGTGGAAGTATATATTTGATTCAATATACCTCAAAACCGATGCTGATGTCGTTATGGATGATGAACTTACTGAAAAAGAAGTTGATATATTTCTTGAAATTATAAAACCCAAGAAGGATGATAGAATACTTGATTTGGCTTGTGGTCAAGGAAGGCATACGATTGAATTTTATAAAAGAGGATATAGAGAAATTGAAGGTATTGACTTATCTGAATATCTAATAAGGAAAGCAAAACAAAGAGCGAAAAAGGAAGGTTTAAAAATTAAATTTAGAAAAGGTGATGCAAGAAATTTGCCTTTTAAAGATAATACATTTGACTATGTTCTTATACTTGGTAATAGTTTTGGATATTTTTCAAATGCCTCTGATGATTACAAAGTTTTAAGAGAAGTTTTTAAAGTTTTAAAACCTTATGGCACTTTACTTTTAGATATCGCAGATGGAAATTATGTCAGAAACCATTATAAGCCATATACTTGGGAGTGGATAGATGATAAATATGTTGTTTTAAGAGAAAGACAACTTTCTCATGATAAAAGACTTTTAATTTCAAGAGAAATTGTAATTCATGCTCAAAAAGGCGTAGTTGTCGATCAAATTTATTCTGAAAGATTATATTCACAATCCGAAATTGAAGAAATGCTTAGAAGTGTTGGTTTTATAGATATTACATTTCATACAAATTTATTAGCTCAATCAAAAAGAAATATGGATTTGGGTTTGATGGAAAATAGAATTGTTTTAACTGCTGTTGCTCCAAAACATAACATTAAAATTAGTCCTAAAATAAAGATATTTAATATAACGGTTTTATTAGGTGATACAAATTTAAAATCTGATAATAATTATGAAATGGAATCAATAAGACAATTAAAAATTGCTCTTTCAAAACTTGAAGGTTATAAATTTAATTATATTGAAAGTCATAAGGGTCTATTTTATGAACTTGGGAATTTAAAAACAGATTTAGTCTTTAATTTATGTGATGATGGATATAATAATAATCCAAAAATGGAATTACATATTCCAGCATTATTGGAAGTTCTTGGAATACCTTATACAGGTTCTCCTCCTCATACACTTGCCATATGTTTTGATAAATCGCTTGTTAAATCAATAGCTAATTCTCTTGATATTCCTACACCTGATGAATATCTTATTATGCCTGACGATACGACATATAACATTCCCGCAAATTTTCCTGTTATTTTAAAACCAAACTTTGGTGATGGAAGTGAAGGAATATATAAAGATTCCGTTGTTTATAATCCTATTGAATTTACAGAAGCATTAAATAGATTGAGAAAACAATTCCCTAACATTCCAATTCTTGTTGAAGAATTTTTAACAGGTGATGAAATTAGTATAGGTATTTTGGGAAATTTACCTTACGATTATGAGATATTACCAATTTTGAAAATTGATTATTCTGAACTTCCGGAGGATTTGCCACCAATTTGTGGTTATGAGGCAAAATGGGATTTTAATTCTGAGTATTATAGAAAAATTAAATATATTCCAGCAGAACTTGATAAGGACATGGAAGAAAGATTATATGATATGATTCTGAAATTATATAATAGACTTGATTTAAGAGATTATGGAAGATTTGATATTAGATTTTCTTCTGATGGTATTCCTAAATTACTTGAAGTTAATCCTAATCCTGGTTGGTCTTGGGATGGAAAATTAAAAATCATGAGTGAATGGAAAGGAATGGAATATGAAGAAATGCTTGAAAAAATAATAAGATATGCCCTTAAAAGATATAATTTAATTTAAAATTTTTTCAAATTTTGCCTCCTTATAGAGGTTTCCATATTTAAAAATCTGAATTTTTTAAATAATAAGATTTTTATCTGCCCAAACAAGCCTTCGGCTTATAAACACCCATTCTTTTGCCTTGGGGGCTTTGACTCCCTTAAATTCTCTCCTATAAAATTAAAATCTATAAGTTCATTAAAAATTTTATTGAACAAAGCATTAAATTTTTGCTATTTTTTCTGCCCATTTATTTAGCTTAATTAGTTCTTCTGAAATTGAAATTTCACTTTCAAACTCATTTATATTATAGTTTGAAAATATAATGAAAACTTTGCTAAATGGTAATGGTAATTCAAATTTATCCCAACTTTTAAAAGTTATAAATTTTTTATACCCTACGCCAATTAGTGTTATATTCGCGTTTAGTTTTTTTAGTAATTTAAATAATTCAGGTTTTACTTTATACCTTGGACCAAGAGGTCCATCTGGAATTATCCCTAAGGATAATTTAAGGTTATAAGTTTTTATAATTTCAAAAGCTCCTTTAAATCTATCCTTTCTATATGAGCTTTCAATAACCTCAAATCCATAACTTCTTACAATATAACTTGCTATTTTTCCATCCCTGCTTGGAGATATTAAAACCTTTCCTTTTTTCCCTTTAAGAACTCTCAAAAGTGGAAAAATTTTATTATGCCAAAACAAATAAACACTATGATCTGGTCTATAACCTAAAACTTCAATTCTTAATGTCATAATATAAATTTTATAAAGAAATTTTAAGAAAAACATTATTAAAATTTTAAGGGAGATTTTCGCCTTACCCCTGGATTGTCCAATAATTCTGAAAGTATTTATTTTTCTTCATTTTCCCCACCCACCCTCAAATTAAGCCTTCGGCTTTAAAAAACCCCATTTTTTGACTTGGGGGGCTTCGCCCCCTTAAATCCCCCATTAAATCAATAGTTTTAGAAAATTTTTTATAACTTAATTTATTAGACAAAGCACAAAGCATTTTGCTCTAAAATCATCAATCCTTTAAAACCTCTAAAAATCTATTTACCCAATCTTCTGGTTTAGCATAATTTAAAACTAATTCTTTTGAATACTTAACAAGCTCATTTCTCAAATTACTATCTCTTAATTTTAAAATGTTCTCTCTTAATTTTCTAATGTCTCCAACCTTAAAGTGAAAATCTTCTCTTACAAAGTCCTTTGCTCCAACTTGATCTGAAACAATAACTGCTAATGAGGACATTATTGCTTCTATTACGACATAACCAAAAACCTCACTTTCAGAAGGCAAAATTAAAATGTCGTAATTTTTATAAATTTCAGACATTTTTTCATAATCAACTTCTCCCATAAAACGAACAACTAAGCCATTCTTTTTTGAAAAATCTCTTAAACTTTTATAAAGAGGACCATTTCCAATAATATCAAGTGTGTAATCATTAAGACCATTTAAAGCTTTTAAAATATCAAAAATTCTCTTTCTCTTAATCAGTCTTCCAACAAATAAAATTTTTAAAAAATTGCCTTGGTGAAATTTTTCAAAATTAAATTTATAAATATTGAATGATGTCCAATTTAAAATAACACTTTTAGCTCCCATTTTTCTCGCATGCTCTACTGACATCTTATTTCCACAAATAACGGAAACTGAATTAGTAAATAAAAACTTTCTTATTAAATAACGAAATGGTAAAAACAGACTATTACCTTCTTTCAAATTAAAACTTTCTATCCACAAAAAATACGGAATTTTTAAATTCAATAGATTTTTAGCAACTTGAAATTCAAGAATATTTAATCCTCCACTTATTACAACCTTTTTAAATTTTTTAAAGTCAGGAGATTTTTTCAAAATCAATATACTTCCTACATCTTTTGAAAATTTATTTAAAATTCTATGAGTTTCTATTATTTCATAAGGAAAATTTATTTCGTTTATATATTTTTTCCAACTTTCTCTTCTTGGACTTGAAAAATCCGTAAAGAAAAATATCATTTTGTTTTTAAGTTTTTCATAAAGCAAATTAAATAAATATATTTTTTGAGGCGTTGGAAAATTATTTATAAATGCTATCACTAATCACACTTTGAAAATCCACAACTTAAACAAAATGTTGAGCAATCCACAAGTTCCTTTGCTCTCTCTCCTTTTAGTAAGGTTCTATTTGAGCAATTTGGACATATTTCAGCATCTTTTAGAACTTCCATTTCTAATTTTGGTTTTATATTTCCTTTTTCATCTATAAATGTTAGAGTTGGTGTTGCTATTTCACCTTTCGCTTCCAAATTACCATTTCTCACACCTTCAATAAATAGCTTTAATGCTAATCCCAAAACTGATGGCTCAGATGGCATATAAAAGCCCTTATATACATACCCTTGACCTTGTATTTCTTTAACCTTAAATAAATTTTCCACGATGAATTTTGGGTCGTCATTTTCCGAAAGTTTTCTTAAAACTGCTGAAATCATCATAGAAAGAGCAGTACTCCATTCAAGTCCAACCATATCTGAGCTATGAGCAAAAATTTCAATTGGCATTCCTTTCTCATCACCATTTACAGTAACATACCATTTTCTTCCTTTATATTTAATTTTATAAGTAACGCCACTCACAGCAAATGGTCTTTCTTTCTTTATAGGTTTTAATGAACTTTCCTTTTTCTTTTCCTCTTTCTTTTCACTTATTAAAACACCCTCTCTACTTCCTTCTCTATATATTGTTATGCCTTTACATCCTTCTTTCCAAGCCATAAAATAAAGCTTTTTAACAGTTTCAACATCTATATCATTTGGAAGATTTATTGTGGAGCTAATAGCACTATCAACATATCTTTGTATTAATCCTTGTAATTTTACCCTATATTCCCAATTTATTTCATGAGCAGTTCTGAAATAATCAGGAAGCTTCTTTAAATCCTCATCAGTTATTTCATCATCATTTTTATTAAGATATTTCTTTACAAGTGGATGATAAACATAATAAAAGTTTCCAAGAGAATAGCGAATATATTTTAATGAAAATATAGGCTCTATACCAGAGGATACATTACCTGCAAGTATAGAAATAGAGCCTGTTGGAGCAATTGAAAGAATTTCTACATTTCTAATACCATACTTTTTAACATCTTCTAAAATATCTTTTGGTAATCTTTTTACAAATTCACTATTGGACCACTTTTCAAAATCAAATTTCTCAAATGCTCCTTTTTCCTTTGCCAAATTAACAGAAGCTCTATAACTTTCATCCCTAATAAATCTCATTAAACTTTCAACTTTTTCAAGTGCTTCATCAGAATCATATCTAATTTTCATCATAGCAAGAGCATCTGCCAATCCTAAAATTCCAAGTCCAAGTCTCCTTGCTGATTTACTTGAAATTTCTTGCTCCTTTAATGGATATTTTGAAACATCAATAACATTATCTAAAAATCTTACAGCAATAGGAATAACTTCCTTTAATAACTCATAATTCCAATCGTTGTTTTTTACAAATTTTGTAAGATTTAATGAGCCTAAATCACAATTACCATAAGCGGGAAGTGGTTTTTCTGAGCAAGGATTTGTTGATAAGACAGGTTGAAAGTATTGGGCATTATGATTTTTAATAATTGTATCCCAAAATATAAGACCAGGCTCAGCACTTTCCCAAGCACTTTTAACAATTTTGTCCCATAGTTCTCTTGCCTTTACAACTTTATAAACTTTCTTCCTTCTTAATTCAAATCTTCTACCTTTATACTCAATCTCACCATTTTTCGCTTCAAAAAGCATATATTCATTTTTATAAAGATTAACATCATAAGGACTTAAAATTCTATCAAATGTAATAGCACAATTATTATTAAGCATTTCTTCAATTTCACTTTCAGATATTTTTGGATTTCTTACAATATCAGGATACCATAATTCCCAATCGTCATTATTTAAAACCGCTTTCATAAATTCATCTCTAATTTTCACTGATATATTAGCGAATTTTACTTGTTGCCTTGTTAAAATATCTTCAATAATTTTAAGCTGCTGTTCATTATATTTATATGAATTTTGTTTTATTACTTCAAGTGTAAAGAAATCTGGTTTTGATTTAGCATAAATAAATAACTCTACATCTGGATGACTAACATCTATGGTTATCATTAATGCACCTCTTCTTCCCTCTTGTCCAATTAAACCTGTTGTTAATGAGAATAAATGCATAAATGAAACTGCTCCCGTTGAAAATCTTGCACTATTTAGAACAGGTGAATTTGTCGGTCTTAGTATTGAAATGTCAGTATTATGAATTACTGAAAGACCACCTATACCAGCAAAGTAATTATTATTTCCTTCCACTGTTAAATCGCAAAATTCTTCATCAACATCAACTTCAAATACAACTTTATCAACAGGTATAAGATTTTTACATAATTTATAAAATGAAATAGCTTGGTAATAAATTTCCCATTGTTCATTTTGAAAGTAATAGTTTATTATGTTATTCATTACTTCTTCAAATAATGAATATTTAATATAATTTTTTTCAAGAGCATTTATAACATTATATCTTTTTTCCTTTAAAACAGCCCAAGTTCCATATTGCTCTATAAATAATTTTACAAAATCGGGAACATATACAAAATATTTATTTTTATTGCTTGAAATTATACTTAAAATTTTTTCTCTTTTTTCAGGATAAGTTATGTAATCAACAATTTCGGAAAGCAGTTTAATATTGTAAGTATATACTGTGTATGATTCAGAACATTGTTTTACAACCGAATTAGCACCTACTTTATTTTTGGGTTTCACTCTAATTTTCGAACCAGAACCAAGTAAAGATAAAAGGGTTTTTAAATCATAAGCTAATTCTTTAGAAGAAGTATTGAATTCAATTCTGTTTTTATTGGTATTAACATAACCGTCAGTATCTATTAACCCAGCAAGAAAAGCGATCTGAGTTTCTCTTGTAGCATTCCAAATCCAACGAGGAATACGAATTTTTGTTGCCTTCTTACCGAAAAATCCATCTACAAATTTTTCAATTATATCTATTACTGCATAATTATTTGTATTAACTTCATACAATGGCTCATTATACAATACTTTTACATCAGAATTAGCCATTTTATTAAAAATACTGCAATATTTTTCAGCAATTTCTTTACTAGGGCTCCAAAAGCGAATGCGAGCTCTTTCACGAATTTTTCCATAATCCTTATAATTCCTTTCAAATTCTTTTGCTTTTAGCTTACTAGCACTACCATTACCTATATGTGCTCCTACCCACCAACCTAAATCTGTATCATGAAGTTTATTACATTCCAAAGATAAAGTATGTAAGTCAGGGGTACCTAACATAGCATCTGTTGGTAAAACCTGCGAAGCGGGAACATATTGGAATTTATTATTTCTAAAAACAAGAGTGGGATGCCAACGGGAAGTAATTAAACATGTGCCATCCTTAAGATAAATAGCTACATTATCTTTGCGATGCACAATAGGACGATGAGTTTTAATTACTTTCTTGAATTCTAATTGCTGTAAAACTGGATTAAAGGACAGAATTTCTTCTCCTTCCTCAACCTCTTCTATCTTTTTGACGCCTTTCTTTGTAATAACAAATGAACCTTTTGCGACACACCCTACTCCTCCACCCCAACTATATGTTCTTGCCATTTCTTTTGCGCAATCATATATGCCTTCTATGGAATCTTCTTTTATTGGAATAACATAGCAATTTAATAATGTATTCTTTGGAATATAATTATTACCTGCTCCAAATAGAATTCTTCCAGCAGGCACAAATTTGAAATCTTTAAGAATGTAATAGAACTTTTCTTCCCAATACTCTTTATCCTTTTCTACACTTGCTATTGCTTTTGCTATCCTTCTGAAAAATTCCGTAGGAGTTTTTTCCATTATATTACCTTTTTCATCTTTGAGTGCATATTTTTTGATGAAAACATCAACTCTTAAAGGGTCATTGTCAAAGTAATTAAGAAGTTCTCTTTCCATAGTGCTAAAATGTTAAGGTTTAGGAATAATTTGATAAAATAAAGCGAAAAGTAAATAATTTTAAGTTTTTGAAAATCAACAATTTTTTTTATTTCAGTTTTCAAATAATAATTCATATTAGCTTAATTTTTAAGCTTTTTGGAATTTTGTCAATTTAGAAAAGTTTCTATTCTTTTTTGAGCAAGCTCTACATATTCTTGGACTATTTCGTAACCTATATAAAATCTCTTTGATTTTAAGGCTGCAATTGCTGTTTGACCACTTCCCATAAATGGATCCAATACTACTTCACCTTCAAAAGTGTAGAGCTGAATTAACCTATAAGGTAGTTCAACAGGAAAAGGAGCTGGATGACCTATTCCTTTTGCAGATACTGCTGGAAACGTCCATACACTTTTTGTAAATTCAAGAAATTCATCACGGGAAATAGTACTTTTCCTATTAAATGGATTTTGTCTTGTGAATGTATCTTTTGAGAAAACAAGAATATATTCATGTTGATCTCTCAAAGTTGGATTTTTTGCAGAAAGCCAAGAACCCCAAGCAGTTGATGAACTTCCTCCTCCTGCTTTGTTCCATATAATTTCTCCTCTCATCAAAAAACCAAGTTCAAGCATATCTTGTATTATATAAACATGCAAGGGCAAATAAGGTTTTCTCCCAATATTTGCAATATTAATACATAATCTTCCACCTGGCACAAGAACTCTCTTTACCTCACAAAAAACCTTTTTTAAAAATTCCCTATATTCATTTAGATTAAGGTCTTTATCATATTCTTTGCCTACATTGTAAGGAGGAGATGTCACAACTAAATGAACACTATTTGAAGGAAGTTCGCTCATATCTTCACTTGATTTACAGAAAATTTTGTTTAGAAATTCATCAGGTATCTTGTTTTCAATATATTCAACTGATTTTTCTTTTGGAAGGTTTTGAAATAACTTGCGAGAATAAAAAACTGATGAATCATGATTTATTCTACCTGGTGAGCCAAAAGAGCTTGTTTTTGTCCCTATTCTTCTGCCCATAATTCAACCCACCTCTGATATGGCTTATAAATTATATCAGCTCCGATTTCTGGTTTTTCCCAAAAAATATCTATTTTCTTCGCTTGTGGGTGTTCAATTAACATTTTTATTCCCTCATTGCTTATCTCAACACCTCTTGGATTCGTTCCTTTTTTATGGCGATACAAATATCTATCTCTTCCTATTTCTTCAAAAATTTCTCTTTGAACTTCAAGTGGAATATAGTAAAGTCCTCCATTTTTATACCAAGATACTTCCACAAGTATTATCTCACTTCTTGGCTCATAATTTCTATAAAAATTCTCAACTTTTTCCCAATCAACTGTCCATACAAGTTTTATACCACTTCCAGAAAACTTTTTAATTCTTTTTGGCAAAATTTTCTTTATTGTTTTTATGGAAACAGGTTTTCCATATAACTCAAGATCAAAATTTTCATTAGCAATTGGATTAAGTTTCACATTTTCATAGCCAAATTTGTAAATCAAAAGTGCTATTAAAATTTGTTCTCGCAGAGTACCAACTTCCATTCCAACTTTACCAGACTTTGACATTTCAATTTCTGCAATGAAAAACATATAAGGCAATTTGCGTCTTATCTTCTCAATCATCTTATCATCTTCAAATAATTGAAACAACATATTCCATAGTGCTAAAATGTTAAGGTTTAGGAATAATTTGATAAAATAAAGCGAAAAGTAAATAATTTTAAGTTTTTGAAAATCAACAATTTTTTTTATTTCAGTTTTCAAATAATAATTCATATTAGCTTAATTTTTAAGCTTTTTGGAATTTTGTCAATTTAGAAAACACTCATAACAAAAATTATCTTTATTTTCAAAAACAACATCTTTTAAATGCTCCATAGGTAAGTATCTTAAACTATCAACATTTAAAAATTTTCTTAATTCTTCTAAATCCATTCTATTTGCTATCAATTCTTCCTTTGTAGGCATATCTATGCCATATAAACATGGATTTACAATTGGAGGTGAAGCAATTCTAAAATGAATTTCCTTAGCATTGTTTTCTCTAATTAGTTTAATAATTTCTTTTGAGGTGTTTCCCCTAACAATAGAATCATCTATTAAGGCAATTCTTTTGTTTTCTATAACTTCTCTTATTGGAAATAATTTATTTCTTATTGTTTCTTTTCTTGAAATGTTATCAGGTTGTATAAAACTTCTTCCTGAATAATGATTTCTTATAAGTCCAAGTTCTAATGGTTTATTTAATGTTTGTGAATAGCCAATAGCACTTGCTAAACCCGAATCAGGAACAGGAATTACAATATCAATTTCTTTATCTTCTAAAAGTGCTAATCTTTTTCCACATTCCTTTCTAAATTGATAAACTTGGTAATTGAATAGTTTGCTATCAGGTCTTGAAAAGTAAATTAGCTCAAATATACAAAATCTATGTTTTTCAGAAGTGCTAAATTTTTCCTTATAAATTTCATTATTTTCAATAATATAAACTTCACCTGGATTTATCTCAATAATTTCATCTATAAAATCAAATTGACTAATTGCTGAATTTTCAGAAGCAAAAATATAAAATTCCTCACTAATGCCAAGAAATAAAGGTCTATAACCATAAGCATCTCTAAATCCTAATAACCTATTATTGTCAAGCATAATAATAGAATAAGCATATGGAATAATTTTTGAAATTTCTTTAAAAGAGCCTTTTAATTTAACATAAAGATGTAAAAATACTTCTGTGTCTGAATTTGTTGAGAAAATAGAGCCTTCTTCCTCTATAATTTTTCTAATTTCATTTGCATTTGGTATATTTCCATTATGTGCAATAGCAAGCCAAGAATTTTTATAATAATATGTTATTGGTTGTGCATTTCTTATATTTGCCTTGCTTCCTGATGTTGAATATCTTGTATGTCCAATTGCTATTTTACCATCAACATTTGATATATTTGAAAAAACTTGATTTACAAGTCCTAATCCTTTATATACGAAAAGGTCATTATCTTCTTTAAGGATACAAATTCCCGCTGATTCCTGACCTCTATGTTGCAATGAAAATAAAACTTTTTTAGTAATATCAAATATATTACTTGAATTTTCTTTCCTTTTATAAATGCCTACTATTCCACACATTTTCTAAATGCTCCTTATATATTTTTTCTAAATCCCAATTTTCCATTTCATCTTTAAGTTTAAAAATTTCTTCATCTTTGCCAAAATAAGCATATTGAACAAAAAACTTAAAAGTAATGGGCATTTTATCTCTAAAAATTTTAGCAACTGCTCTTGCGTATAATCTAATTTCATATTGGGCATTTATATCCGCTCTTAAACTTATAAAGTTCATTAAGCTTCTTGCGTTTATTGTCCAATAAAATTGAGTATATGTTGATAGCGGTAAAATAATCCTTGCCATTTCTCTTGCCACATTATTCTCTAAAAGCTTATTATAAAATTTTTTAATAATTGAATAAATTTCTTTTAGTTCTTGAATTAATTCTTCTGAATTTTCAACTTCTTCTTCTAAACTTGCTTGCTTGTTGTTTAATGATTGTTTCCTAAAAAATGTTGGAATATAAAATTCATCTTGATATTCAACATATCTTAAAGATATTTCATTAAATGAGCCAATTCTATGTCTAAACCATTGCCTTGCCACAAAAATTGGACATTTAATATGAAACTTAAAAACTGAATGCTCAAATGGTGTTTCATGCTTGTTTTTCAATAAATACTCTATAAGTTTTATGTCTTTAATTGGTCCTTTTGTTTCTTGTCCAAAAGAAACTCTTGCTGATTGAACTACTGAAAAATCACCTCCCATAAAATCAACAAGTCTAATAAAACCATTATCAAGAATTTTCTCCATATCTGAAATTTTAAAGTTTTATTAAGTGGATTTTATTGGGTTATTGTTT
>JAVVGK010000020.1:0-17073 GCA_032249175.1 Candidatus Hydrothermia bacterium
GCAACAAGGTTTTGCTTTGATACTTTAAAATTTCAATTACTTTGATTGAGTTATCTCTTTTATTTAAACTTGAATTTTATCCGTTTTTTTCTTTTGTAGAAGATGATAAAATTTATTTTATAGGAAATAGAGTAGAAGCATATAATTCAAACAAAAAAATTTATAGTTATAGATTAAAGTCCCAAATTAATGGTGTTTGTAAAATTTCAAAAAATTTATATATTCTTACAAATGAAGGAATTGTGAAGTTTGATTATTTGAAAAGTAAAGTTATTTTATCAAGTAGGGGAAATTTTGATAATATAGCTTGTAAGGATGACAAAATACTTGTTTCAAGTTCAGGGAATTCAATTATTTTAGATACAAATCTAAATAAGGTTTTTGAAATTGATGGAAAATTTAATGTTATAAATGATTTTTTAACTGATAATGACACACTTTCAAAAAAGGTTTTAGTTATTTCACTTAAAAATATAGATAGTGTAATAATAAGAAACTTTGAGGGATTTGTTCCATATTTTGGAAAATCTGATAGCTCCTATTATGTAATAGCAGGTTTTTCAAAAAGAAATTTCTACATTTATTTCTTTGAAAATAAAAATTTAAGATGGTATAGCAAAATTTCTACAAAAGTTATTATTTCAGATGTAATTTTAAACTTAAAAGATAGAACAATTTTAATTTATGGTCAGTCTCAAAGGACATTTTATGTTAATTTAAAGGATTTAATGGGTGAAGATATTTGGGTTTATAATCCAAGAGTTTTAGGTGTTTATTATCTTGATGAAACTATTAGAGATGCTTTTATTGATAATGGAAAAATTTTTTCTTGTGGATATTCAATAAGGGAAGGTGAAAAAAGGGGTGTTATTAAGGTTTTTAATTACACTGATGGAAATTTAATTTATGACTACTTTGATAATGAGGTTGAGGATTTCATAAAAATTTTTAAAATTAAAGAAAATTATTATGCTATTGGAATTACAAAGAAATTCATAGGTTTTTACAAATTAGATTTTAAATAAGCTATAAAATTTAAAATATGAAAAATGGAAAAGCAATTGAAAAATTAGAACTATCTAAAAGATATTTAGAAAATGCTAAGGAAGATTTAAAGAAAGCTAAAATAGATAAAGAGAGGAAAGCATATATAGATTTAAAGTATGTTTCAAGGGCAAGTGGAATAGCATATTTATCAGCACTTGAAGCCTTAAAGGCATTATTTATAAACTATGGAATTTTAGATGAAAAGGAAGTGAAAAAGAAGTTAAATAAAGTAGAAATGTATTATTATTATTTAAATAAGGTTAATCAAATTGGTAAAGATAAGGATTTATTGAAAGGTTTATTAGATGATGTTTATGATATATTACATCTTGGCGGATATTATAGGGAGTTAAAGGACAAAAAGTCCATAGATAGTGGCTTTGAAAAGGTTGAAAAAATTATTAAAATTGTTGAAAGTTATATTAAGTGAATGCTTTGTCCAATAAATAGTGTTAAGTTATTGATAATCAGTAAGTTATAAAAAAATTTTTGAATTTATTGGTTTTATGGGGGTAATTTAAGGGGGGCGAAGTTCATAAGCCGAAGGCTTGATTTCAGGGTGGGTGGGGAAAATAATTTTAACTTTAAAATTTTAACTATGATTGAAATTATCAGAAATTTACCAAAACAAATAAAGGAAAGTTTTGAATTTCCAACTTATAAATTGGATGTTGCTATTATTGATAGGATTGTAATTTGTGGTATGGGAGGTTCAGCTATTGCAGGAGACTTTTTGAAAAGTTATTTATATTATAGCTCATTACCTGTTGAAATAATAAGAGATTATAAAGTTCCTCAATATGTTAATTCTACAAGTTTGGTTTTTGTCGTTAGTTATTCGGGAAATACAGAAGAAACAATATCTGCTTTTGAAAATGCTTTTAAAAATGGCTCAAAAATTATTGTTATTACAAGTGGTGGTAAATTAAAAGAATTAGCTGAAAAATATGAAGTTCCGATTGTTTTAATTCCAAGAGGCTTACCTCCAAGAGGTGCTATTGGATATATTTTTTCAAGTATATTGTTAAATCTTGAAAGAAATGGCATTATTCAAGTTTCAAGAGAATTAAAAGAAAGTTTAGAATTATTAGAAAAATCTATAAAAGAATTTGACAGCACATCATCAATAGCATTTGAAATTGCCAATAAATTTTATTTAAGAATTCCTATAATTTATTCATCACAAAGACTATTTTCAGTAGCTTATAGATGGCAAACCCAAATTAATGAGAATGCTAAAAGCTTTTGTCATATAAATGTTATCCCAGAGATGAATCATAATGAGATAAATGGTTTGAAAAATCCAAACGATATAATTAGTAAGTGTTGGGTTCTCTTTATGTTTGATATTGAGGATGATGAAAGAATAAAAAGGAGAATTGAAATTGTTTCTGAAATAATTAAAGATAGTGTTCTTGGAATAACAATTCTACAAGGGAAAGGAGAGACATTTTTACATAGAATGCTTTATTTAATTTTACTTGGAGATTATGTTAGTTATTACCTTTCAAGATTTTATAATGAAGATCCTTATGCCATTCCAAGAATAGAGGAATTAAAAAGAAAATTAGAAATTAGCTAATTTTAGGAAAGCATTTATTACAAAGCAAACTTTTTTCAAATAAATTTATAGCACTTCTTGGAATTCTTCTTATGATTTTTTTGTGTTTTTCTTTATGGATTTTATCATCATCAGAGAAGCCAAAAATTTCTTGATAATTTTTAAATTTTATTTCATTATATATTTCCTTTAAAAGAAGAGCATCAATTTCCATATATGGACTTTCACTTACAACATTCCCTCTAATATCTAAATCTATTAAAACTCTAATAAAATCATAATAATTCATATCGCTTTCTTTTTCCCAAAGATTAACATGTTTCCTTTCTCCCTTCTTATCATAAACAATGCCTGAATAATGAATGTGAATATCTTTTATTAGCTCATTTGGAAATTTCTTAAATAATTCATAAATCTCTTCGTAATTATTATATTTACCATTTTCTCTTGCATGTAAATGTGCTAAATCAATACAAGGTTTAACATTTTCTATTTCTATTAAATCCAAAAGTTCATCTATACTCCCATATTGAGAAGGTTTCCCCATAGTTTCAGGTCTTAAAATAACATTTATATTTTCATCTTTTAAAATTTTTGAAATTTCTTTAATTCTTAACTTTATCTTTTTATGAACATCTTTTTTATCTTGATTTTGATAAAATCCAGGATGAAATACAATATCCCTTGCTCCTGCTAAAAATCCTATTTTGGCACTATCTATTATAAATTTATACGAATTTTCAAGCTTTTTCTTGTCATTTGTTGCTAAATTTATATAATATGGAGCATGGACGGAAAGTGTTAAATTATAATTATTTGAATAATTTTTAACATCTTTTGCTTTTTCTTCACTCATTTTTACACCTCTTACAAATTCTAATTCCATTCCATCAAGATTTAATTCTTTAATTCTTTCAAGACCACTAATAGTATCAGATTTTTTTGAGCTTATTGGAACACCCGCAGTTAAAAATTTAATCACTTTAAAATTTTAAGGTGCCAAATTTCATTTTTGGAATTATATTTATTTTTATCGGCTCAATTATGGGTATTTATTCAATTTATGAAATGAGAGTTAAAAATAAAATTATTCTTCCTGTATCTTTAATTGTTTTTGTCCATTTTTTCATAATTTTAGGTATTTTTTTAATTACAAGGAATATAGGTCTTGGTTTTGTAGCTATGATATTTTATAATATTGTTTTTGTAGCAGAACTTATAATTTATATACTTAAAAATAAAGATGTTAATTTAAAAATTGAGCAATTAGTTAATGAGGTAGATGATGAGCTTAAATTTTGGCAAAGTGTAATTTATGAAAATCATAAATTTGTTGATGATTATGAGTGTTTTGAGCATTTAATGCGAGTTGATAAAATTGTTAAAAAAGCTATAAATATGGATTTATTTGAAATTGTAAAACCACTTTTAAATTTTTTAGAAGAGCATAAAAATTATTTTAAGTCTTATAAGGTTTCAGAAATTGCGAAAAAGTTAAAAATTAGTGAAGATAATTGGTGGTTTTATTTAGATGGGAAATAAGCTCTTCATAATTCATTCTTTTTCCATTTATTTGTTTTAAAAATCGTTTTTGTCTCCTTGCGAATTCTTTTGTATCTGAAATTGTTTCATTAATTGCTTCTTGAAGTGTTTTTGAGCCTTCAAAGTATCCAATAAATTCAAAATAATCAATTGTTTTTCTTATTCCAATAGCATCTTTACCATATTTTTTTATTAAGAATTCAATCTCATTTAAAAGTCCTTCTTCTATCATATTGTAAATTCTATTTTCAATGTTTCTATAAAGTTTTTCTTTTTCAATTTCAAGAATATAAACTTCATAATCAAATTCCGGTTTTTTATAAAATTCTTTACAAGCTTCTTCATAGCTCATATTGGTGCTTAAAATTACAATTAAGCTTCTTTCAATTCTAAATCTATCATTTGGGTGAATTTGTAATGCTCTTTTTTTATCAAGTTTTAAAAGCTCATTATATAATTCTTCTGTTTTTTTTGATTTTATGTAATTTATTAGCTCCTTATTTGGTTCTGGAAATATACTTAAACCTTCAACTAATGACTTTAAATATAGAATAGTTCCTCCTTCTAAAATAACATTCTTTCCACTTTCAATTGCCTTTTTAATTTCATTTTGTGCATTTTTAAAAAATAAGCCAACATTATATTGCTCATTTGGCTCTATTAAATCTATCATTTTATAATGGTTTTTATAAGGATATTTAGGTTTTGCTGTTCCAATATCCATATATTTATAAATTTTTCTTGAATCAATTGAAATTACAATTAAATTTTGATTATTTTCAATTAGTTTTTGTGCTATTTCAGTTTTTCCGCTTGCTGTTTGCCCTGTAATTATGGGTATTTTCAAAGAATTATAAGGTCTCCATTTTTGCTAACAACTACTGATCCATCTTTGAACTCAAAATGAACATTTTCATTATTTTCAATCCATATATAAACATCCTTTCCTCTATATTCTCTTATTCTTCTTTTAGTGAATATGAAATATACAACATCAAAAAGAACAGATAAATTTTCCTTATCTGCTTCAATCATTCTTCTCATTTTCATAACCTCATTTTCAATTTTTTCAAGTTCAGCAAGAGCCTTTTTTGATTCAGGAATATGACCAAATTTTGTAAAAATTTCATTTCTCCATTTTGCCACTTCATCAAGAATATCATCGTTTCTTTTATATATTTTTAGAATTTTCTTTGCTATATTTGCTGCCTTTCTTATTGATACTCCATCTTTTCTTTTTCTTGCCATGATATTACCTCCTTGTAAAAATAAGCACTTTTTCTTACTTTTCTTTCTCCTGTTTTATAATCAACCTCAACAAGACCAAACCTTGGCTCAAACCCTTCCGCCCATTCATAATTATCAAGGAAGGACCAATACATATATCCTAAAATTTTAATGCCCTCACTTATGGCTTTTTTAAGATAAAAAATATGCTCTTTTATAAATTCAATTCTTTCAAAGTCATTAGCTGTACAAATGCCATTTTCTGTAATCATAATTGGCTTTTTATATTTTCTATAAATTCTCTTTGAAATTTCATAAATACCTTTTGGATAAACTTCCCATCCAAGGCAATTCTTTTGACTATTTTCTTTATAAGTGAATTTTGAAAAAAACTTTACGAAAACCCTCGTATAATAATTTATTCCTATAAAATCTAAATAATTTTTAACACCATCAATAAACCAAAAATTAAAAAATTTATCATTTAAAATTGTTGAAATTAAGCTTAAAGGATTATAAATTCTATATGGTTTGAAAATGATAAGGTTTTGGGAAAAGCTTATTAAGTTATTCTTATTTTTTAAAATTTTATATGCTTCAATGTATGCTTTCTTTAAATTTCTTAAAACATTAAATGCTTTAATTAAGTTTTTTTCTTGTGGTGGCCATGTTCCTTCAAGATAACTTTTAAAACTATAAACATTAGGCTCATTTAAAATAATAAAGTATTTAACATTTTGAAAGTTCTGGCTAATTAAATTGACATAATCTAAAAAATAATTTATGTTCTCTTTATTTGCCCATCCTCCTTTTTTTGAAAACCAAATTGGATTTGTAAAATGCCAAATTGTTAAAATTGGCTCTATATGATTTTTAAATAATTCATCTACAATTTCCTTATAAACATCAAGTGATTTAAAATCTATTTCATTTTCACTTTTAAAAATTCTACTCCACTCTATTGAGAATCTAAAAGCATTTTGTCCAAGCTCTTTTAATAGTTTAATATCTTCCTTCCATTTGTACCAAAAATAACTTGCTTTTGAGCTTTTTCCTTTATCAAATTCCCACCAATCACTATTAAAATTATCACCTTCTGTTTGATATGAGCTAATTGCACTTCCCCAAAGCATTAAAAAACCTTAACATTTATATATTTGCTTGGATTTTTCTTAATATCAGTTAAAATTTCTTGAAACATAAGAATTGTTTTCTTTAATTCAATATATAATGAATCATCTTTTGTTAATTTACCAATTGTTCCTCTATGCTTTAAGCTATCAATTTCCATTTTTAATGTGCTTAATAAGGAATCAATATAACTTATTGTTTTTTGAGTTGATTTTAAGGTGAAATTTATATTATTTGAAATGCTATCTAAGTTGGTATTCTGATGTGCTAATATGTTTCTTAAACTTAATGTTAGAATTTGAACTTCATTTAAAGATTTTTTAATTTCATCTGAAATTTCATAAATTTTATAATTAGTTGTTTTAATTACATTATTAGTATTTGTAAGTATGCTGTCAACTTTATCTGAAAGTTTAACTACAATTGTTAAAATTTGGTCAAATGTCGGACTATCATAACCAATTATTGTATCGTTAATATTTAAAAAATTTCCAGTTCCAATTTCTAAATCTATCATTCTTGTTCCAAGTGCTGATGGCGTTATAACTTGTGCGTAAGCATTTTCTTTAAGTTTTATGTCCTTTAAGCCTATTTTCAAAAGGACACCATCTTTATATATTTTAATATCAATAACATTTCCATTTGGAACACCTCTAACTAAAACTTTTGTTCCAACTGATACTAATGTTGATCTTGGCATTTTTACATAATATGTATATAAATGTTTTTGTCGTTTTTGGGAACTTATCCAATTATAACCAATAAAAAATAAAATTATAACAAAAAAAATGAAAATTCCAGCTTTTATATAATCAGTTGTATTAACTTCCATATACTTCTAAAATCATACTTGCGCCCATTCCTCCACCAACGCAGGCACTAATAATTCCATAACCTCCACCTCTTTTTCTTAATTCATAAATAAGTTTAACTGTTAAAATAGAGCCAGTTGCTCCAAGTGGATGTCCAAGTGAAATGGCACCTCCATTTACATTTAATTTATCTAATGGTATTTCCAATTCTCTTAAAACTGCTACTATTTGTGTTGCAAATGCTTCATTTAATTCAATAAGTTTAATATCTTCTAATGTTAAATTGGCTTTTTTAAGTGATTTTGGAATTGCATAAGCTGGCGCTATTCCCATAATTTCCGCTGGCACTGCTGAAACTTGATATGTTATAAATCTTGCTAATGGTTTAAATCCAAGTTCTTCTGCCTTTTCTTCGCTCATAAGAAGAACTGCACCTGCTCCATCACTTCTTTGCGAAGCATTTCCAGCGGTAACTGTCCCATCTACTTTAAAATATGGTTTTAGTTTTAATAATCCATCAAGTGTTGTATCAGGTCTAATGCATTCATCTTGATCAAAAATTTTTTCAACTAATTGACTATTACCGTCTTCATCCTCTAATCTAACTTTTACTTTTATAGGAACAATTTGCTCTTTAAATTTACCGCTTAAAACTGCTTCTGCTCCTCTTTTGTGAGATAAATAAGCATATTCATCTACTTCTTCTCTTTTTATATTATATAATGGCACTAAATTTTCTGCTGTAAGCCCCATATTTAGATAATAATCAGGAAAGTTTTGAGCAATATATGGCTCAGGTCTAAAAACATAACCAGGCATAGGAACCAAGCTCATGCTTTCAGCCCCTCCTGCTATTGCTATATCAATTTCTCCAACCATAATTCTATGGGCTGTTTGAGCTATTGATTGTATTGAAGATGCGCAGTATCTATTAACTGTGACAGCTGGAATTGATTTAGGAAGTCCCGCTCTATAAACTACTGTTCTTGCCATATTCATACCTTGATAAGCTTCAGGAAAAGCACAACCTACTGTTAAATCTTCTATTAAATTAGGGTCTAAATTTGTTTCATTTAAAATTGCTTTTATAACTTCTGCTAATAAGTATTCTGGTCTTGTATCCTTTAATGTTCCTCTTGGTGCTTTTCCTATTGCTGTTCTTTTGGCACTTACGATCACAGCAGAACGCATAATGAAAATTTTAAAGGATTTAAAATTCGCCTACCTTGAAAATAAGTTTTTAAACTTTGAAATTTATTCCTCATTCAATTAAATTCAAATTTTTTTCATCAATAACAATTAAATCTGAATAATACCCTCTTTCAATTTTTCCAATTTTATCCTCCATAAATAAAAATTTTGCTCCTGCTGTTGAATATAAATATAATGCCAAATTTATATCAATTCTTTCATTTTCAAGAAAATGATTTATCGCTCCTTTAATACCTAAAAATGGATCAAGAGGCATACAATCACTTCCAAAAGCAAAATTAACATCATTATTTAACATTGTCTTATAAGGATTACATCTTTTTAAAACCTCTAAGGGTAGTTTCTTAGCGTACATATTATCAAATCCTCCCCACAGTGCTACAAAATTAGGTTGCATAGAGACATATATATTTAGTTTTGAGACTCTTTTAATATCTTCATAATAAGGAAATTCAAAGTGTTCAATTCTATGTCTTAAATAGTTATTTTTTACGACTTTTTCAAAGATATTAATAAATTGATTTATAGCATTTTGACCAATTGCATGAGCTAATAATTGAACATTATGATTTTGACATTCCTTTAATATAACTTCTAATTCTTCATTTGTTTTTAATAGCTTATCAGCAGTTGAAGCACCAACAGAACCATCAAGAAATATCTTAATTCCTAAAAATTTTAAATTATCATCTCCAAAATTGTTTTCAAGACCTAATTTTTTAATATATTCAAAATATCTCTCATATAAAACAATTCCAACTCTTAATTTTAACTTTCCTTCTCTTTTTAATTCTTGATATGCTTTAAAGCTTTCAACATTTGTAATATCAATAATGCTTTTAATTCCAAAGCTAAGGGCAATTTCTTGTGCTTTTAAAATTCCATCTTTAATCTCTTCAATAGTAGGTTTGAAAATTTCATATATATTTAAAGGTAAATATTCAAGAGCAATTCCAGTTTTAAAATCAATCCCCTCAATATCTTTTACTATTTCTAATGCTTTTGAATTTAAAACTGCTTTATGACCGCAAATTCTTCTGAAAATAATTGGTTTTTCATTTGATATTTTATCCAAATCATCTTTCGTTATTTCATTTTCATCAATCCATTTGCTTTCATCATATCCTAAAAATATATAAATGTCTCTTTCAAAATTCTTTATATATTCTCTTGAATAATCAATAACATCTTTTTTACTTTTGAAATTATTTAAATTGGGTTTTGTCAAACTTAAACCATAACTTGCCAAATGTGTATGTGTGTCAATAAAAGCAGGCATTAAAATTGAGCCATTTGGGAATGTTTTAACAGGGATATGAGTTATTTCACTTTCAAAAGCATCAATTACATCAATAATTTTATTTTCATCTATTATAACCGCTTTATTTTCAACTAATTCCTTTCCAATTAAAACCTTATCTGCTATTAAAATTTGTTTCATTCAAATTCTTTTAATAATTCAAGATATTCCTCCCTAATTGTTAAATCTGAATCTATTGGAGCTCCATTTTTTAAATAATATCTTTCTCCACTTTCTGTTTCCTTATCTATAAATATAATGCCAACAGGAATTTTACCTCTACTTTTAACTTCTTTAACTTTATCTATTGCTTCAAGTCTATCATGGACATTATAATCCCTTTTTCCACCTTTTGATTCATCAATATATTCAATATGCTCCCTATACCATTCGTAAGTATTAAATTTATTAAATGTAACACAAGGTGATATATCATCAATAAACGAGAAACCTTTATGTTTTATCCCTTCTATGAAAATTCTTGGTAGTATTGCACCATCACCTGAGAATGTTCTTGCGACGAATGTTGCACCATTAGCTAATGCTATCATTATTGGATCAATAGGACTATCTTTAACACCATAAGGTGTTGAAACTGTAATGTGTCCAATTAAGCTTGTAGGTGACGCTTGACCTTTTGTAAGTCCATATATTTGATTATCCATAACGATATAAGTAATATCTATATTTCTTCTACAAGCATGTATAAAATGATTTCCACCAATAGCAAATCCATCACCATCTCCTCCAACACCAATTACAGTTAATTTTGGATTTACAAGTTTGATTGCTTGTGCTACGGGCATAACTCTTCCGTGAATACCATGAAATCCATAAGCTTTAATGTAGTCTGAAAGCTTTCCTGAGCAACCAATTCCTGATACAACTACAACTTCATGGGGTTTCTTACCAAGCTCAGCAAGTGCTTTTTTAAGACCAAGAAGAACTGAAAAGTCTCCACATCCTGGACACCATGTTGGAAAATGGCTATCAAAGTCAGTTGGTTTAAGTTTTGTTTCTACTGCCATAGTTTTAAAATTTTAAAGCATAACTTTAAAATTTAAATCTTTTGAAAATTTACCTTTTCTCTGATGCACATTTTGGTTTTTCTGATGATGAGGAAATTAAATTTAGAAAATTCAAAAAACTATTAGAAGAGGTTAAAAAAAATGCTAATAAATTTATAATAATTGGTGATTTATTTGATTTTTGGTTTGAATATAATAGCGTGATTTTTTCTCATTATTTTAAAATTCTTTTTGAAATTTATAACATTTCAAAAGATATTGAAACAATTTATATAGCGGGAAATCATGACCTTTGGATTGGTAATTTTATAAAAAATTTAAACATAAAAACAATTATTGGAAAGTATGAAATGAATTTGAATAACAAAAAAATTATTTTTGCTCATGGAGATGATTTAAAATTTAGAATTAAGACAAGGGATATTTTAAAGAATAGGTTTCTTGTAAATGCATTTAAAATAATTCATCCTGATGTTGGTATAAAAATTGCTAAATTTGTTTCAAAAATTAGTAGAAAAGCTCACAATAACTATTTAAAAGAAATTCCAAATTGGTTATGGAATTATTTTGAAAAAATTGATGGTGATATTTTAATTATTGGTCATTTACATAATCCTCTTTATTCAATTAAAAATAATAAGAAAATTGCTTGTATTGGTGATTGGTTGGGGCATTATACTTATGGTATTCTTGATGAGAATGAGCTTAAAGTCTTGGAGTTTGAAGGTAAAATTATTTATACTTTAAACTTGTAGGAACTGATGATGATATTTTTCTTATTACCCTTTCCTGCTGAAAGTTTAAATGTCCAGGTTGAAGGAAATAAAATTGTTTTAACTTGGAAAGCTCCTCAAGTTGAAGTTAAAAAGTATGAGATTTATAGAATAGATGAAAAACATGATAAAGAAAATCCTTTACTTCTTGCTGAGATTAAGGAAACAAAATTCGTAGATACACTTGTAAAACCAAATATCAATTATAGTTATTTAGTAAGAACATATGTTAATGACACAATTTATACTGATACAGATTGGTCAAAACCAGTTAAAATTTCTAATTTGGAAAAAATTGATAAACCTTGGTTTGATACTAAAAAATTGCCTGTTCTTATATTTTTAATTATATTTTCCTTCTTGTTTTTCTATTATTATTATTCAGCAAGAATAGGTAAAGTTCCATATATTAGGAGAATTGCGGGTCTTGAAGCTATTGATGATGCAGTTGGTAGAGCAACAGAAATGGGTAGGCCAATAATTTATACAACAGGAATTGGAACATTAAGTGATCCTTCAATTATAGCAGGTATAGCAATTTTAAAATATGTTGCTAAAAAAGTTGCAGGATATGGTATAGATTTAATTGTTCCAAACAATGACCCACTAATAATGCTTGCTTCAAGAGAAGCTGTTAAAGAAGGTTTTACAGAAGCGGGAAGGCCTGACTTGTATAGAGAAGAAAATATAATGTTTTTAACAACTGAGCAATTTGGTTTTACTGCTGGATTTAACGGAATTGTAATAAGAGAAAGGCCAGGTGCAGCATTTTATCAAGGTTATTTCTATGCTGAAAGTTTGTTAATGGCAGAAACTTCCTATAATGTAGGTGCTATAAATATAGCTGGAACTACTGCTGTTACACAACTACCATTTTTTATTGTTTCTTGCGATTATACATTAATTGGTGAGGAATTATATGCAGCATCTGCTTATCTAAGTAAAAATCCATCAGAAATAGGAACAATAAAAGCAGAGGATGTTGCTAAAATTATAATTATATTCATCATTTTGTTGGGTTCTTTACTACTGACACTTTCTGAATTTGGAATTCTAAGAAATTTAGCAGAGATATATGTAAATATGTTTAAGGTTGGAGGTTAATTATGCAAACTCAAATTCCTGTTATTATTACATTTATAAGTGGAATTTTGATTATGGCTTTATTCTTTATTCCAAGAGAGCCTTTTACTCAAATAGAGCAATTAACTACAAGATGGTACATTATTATTTCGGGTTTTGCACTTTTGCTTGGTATAGATAGCTTAATTTTATATCATTTAAGAAAAATTAGAAGAGGAGATAAAGATAGCGTTTATAGTTTAATTTTAATTGTTTCCTTCTTTATCGCTTTAATTTGGGGAATATGGGCTTGGTATAAATATGGTGGTCCTTTTGTTCAAGATTCAAGTTATCTATGGCTATTTCAAAATATATATTTGCCACTTGATGCTACGATGTTTTCACTTTTGGCTTTCTTTATAGCTTCTGCTGCTTATAGAGCATTTAGAGCAAGAAATTTGGAATCCACATTACTTTTAATATCTGCTGCTATTGTAATGATGGGTAGAGTTCCATTTGGAGGAATAATTTTCATTCCTTTCTTCTTTGCCTTTTCAATTTTAACAGGCACATACTTTTTATATATTACTACAAGATATACTGGCTTTAATGCTATTTTAAGATTTGTATTGGGCTTATTATTTATATTTTTAGGAATTTCTCTATTTTACCCTGAATTTTCTAAAATTGTTTCTCAATTTGTCCCTTCATTCTCAGACTGGATTATGCAATATCCGAATAATGCTGGGCAAAGGGCTATAAATCTTGGACTATTACTTGGAAGTATTGCATTTTCACTGAGAATTATATTTGGAATAGAAAGGGGTTATATAAGATGAAAGCGATTTTAGATTTCTTAACCCTTATAGACAGAAGAATAATATATTCTATTCTTATTTTCTCAATTATAATACCTCTTTTTCTAAAACCTTCTCTTCCTACAAGACCTACCCAAGAAGTAATAGATGCCTATAATGCAGTAGAATCTTTGAAAGAGGGTGATGTTCTCTTAATATCAACGGATTATGGACCATCTGCCTATCCGGAGCTTCAACCAGTTTATGAGGTCGTTCTTGAGCAAGCATTTAAGAAAAATGTTAAGGTTCTCTTAATGACACACTGGCAGTTCCAAGGCTTAATAGTAGGTGTAAGTGGAATTGAAAAAGTTGCTAAAAAACTAAATAAAAAATATGGTGTGGATTATTTAATTCTTGGATTTAAGCCTGGTGTTGTTGGTGTTATGATTGGATTAAGTGAAGATTTTAGAAATGTTTTCCCTAATGACTATTATGGCAAACCTATTGATAGTTATCCTATCTATAAAGACATTGCGGGAGATGATAATGTTTTAAATTACAAAGATATAAAATTATTATTTGGATTTGAAGCGGGAGCAACTGGTGAAACTTGGGTTCAAATTGTTCAGGCAAGGTATGGTGTAAAAATGGCTTTTTCAGTAACAGCAGTTATGGCTCCTGGATATTTTCCGTATTATCAAGCAAAGCAAGTTGTTGGTATTGTGGGTGGTCTTAAAGGTGCTTTTGATTACGAAAGTTTAGCTAAGAAGAAAGGTCTTGCATCATTAATTATGGTTTCACAAGTTCCAGTCCATACTATAATTCTATTGTTTATACTTCTTGGAAACATAGGTTTTATAATAAGGAGGATAGTTAGATGATATGGGATATTTTAGGTATTTGGATAGCTGCCTTTTTAACGATTGCTATTTTATCTTTTATATTTGGTGATAATCCTATTTATAAGTTAGCTGAGCATATATTCGTTGGTGTTTCTGCTGGATATGGTGTAATTTTAGCTCTTAATCAAGCAATATGGCCGTCAATTCAGATGGGTCTTATGCCAAATCAACATTTCTTTATAAAATTTATGACTATTATTGCTATTATCCTTGGAATTCTTACCTTAATAAGACTTGAAATTTTTTCTTATATTCTTCCCTCAATTGTTTGGATTTCAAGAATTCCAATAGCGTTTGTTGTAGGAATTGGTTCTGGAATTACTATTGTAGCAAGTATTCAAGGATTTATATTTCCACAAGTTTCTGCGACATTTTTACCAATTCTTTCTCCTAATTATACTATTGATTTATCAAGTCCATTAAATTTTCTAAATAGCTTTTTGTTAGCAATAGGACCAATTGTAATTTTATTAGGAGTTGTAACTGCTCTTGTTTATTTTTATTTTTCAACGGAGCAAAAGGGTATTATTCTTGGAATTGCTAAAATTGGTATATTAATAATGATGATAACATTTGGAGCAAGTTTTGGTTATACGATAATGGCAAGATTTTCACTTCTAATTAGTAGATTTTATTTTCTTTTAAGTGATTGGCTAAATCTTCTAAAATGAAAAATAAAGTTTCTTATTTAATTTCTATTCCTACAATTATTTTAATTTTAGACCAAAGTGTAAAATTCTTTATAGAAAGAAATTTCCCACTTCACAAGCCTGTTGAAATTTTAGGTAATTATTTAAGAATTACATTTGTTTATAATCCTGGTATTGCTTTTGGCTTGAACTTTGGCGATAATTTTCCCTATACTTTAATAGCAATTTTAATAACGATATTTGTTATTTATTTAGCTATTAAGGAAGTTAGTTATTTGAGTTTTTTTGCTTATTGTTTAATCATAGGTGGTGCCTTGGGGAATTTGTTTGATAGAATTTTTAGAGGATTTGTTGTTGATTTTATAGATGTTGGAATAAATGAAAATCTGAGATGGTTTGTTTTTAACATAGCAGATAGTGTTATAACGATAGCGATTTTTTTGCTTATAATTGATAGCTTTCTAAAAAGGAGGAAAGAAAATTAAGTTAAAAGATAATTATGGTAATGTTTATGAAGTAAACCCTAATCCAAATCTGAATTTAAATTTAACTTATAAAAAAGTTTCAAATAAATTGATTTTGTTTTATAATTCAAGAATTTACATTATTGAAAAGTTAGAAGATACTTCTGAATTTAGTGAGGAGCATAAAGATGAAATTTTTTCTCCAATTACAGGGAAAATAAATAGTATTAAAGTTAAAGAAGGTGATATTTTAAATAAAGGAGAAGTCATATTGACTATTGAATCTATGAAAATGGAAATGATAATAACAAGCCCACAAAATGCTATTATTGAAAAAATCTATGTTAAAGAAAATGAGGTTGTAGGTCAAGGTAAATTATTAGTAAAATTAAAATTTTTAGAATGAAAATTGGTGTAATTGATGTTGGCAATAGCTTAATAAAATGTGCTATAATTGAAGATGAAAATATATTATCATTTGAAAAATTTCATTTTGATAGTATTGAAAAAATGAAAAATTTTTTTGAAAATGTGAATGAAATTGCTTATTGTAGTGTTGTTGAAGGAATAAATATAAGAGAAGTTTTAAAAGATAAGGAAATCTATGAGCTTAATTATCAAAATAGTCTTATAGAATTGAATTATACCAAAACACTTGGAAGTGATAGGATAGCAAAAGCACATTATATTGCTTTAAAAATAAAGGAAATTTCAATTATTTTGGATTTTGGAACAGCAAGTGTTATAGATATTGTAGATTCAAAGTTTTTAGGAGGATTAATTTTAATTGGTTATAGAACTTATTTGAAATGTTTATCTCAAAGCACCTCTAAACTTCCTAATTTGGAATATATTGAAGATTTTAAAGTCAATAAACTGATTGGAAATTCAACAGAAGAAGCAATTCTTCTTGGCTTAGTAAATAGTTATAAGTTTTTAATTTCAAAAATAGAAAGTGAATTTAATGTAAAAAATAAATTTATAACGGGTGGAAATGCTAAATTTTTCTTAGAGTATTTTAATGATTATGTTTATGACCCTTATATTTCGTTAAAAGGATTATTCCTCTGGTTCAAGAATTTCAAAACCAAGCGTTAAAGCCCAATTTTTAATTTTTCTCTTTAAATAATCTGTAAGAAATTTATCATAAATCTCATAAAACCCCTTGTAATTAACTATTAAATAATTTATTTTTTTTTGAATCCCTCCTGTTGATACTATTTCCATTAAAATTTCTCTTAAATTATCTTCTTTATCTAAGCTTTCAATAATTTCCGTTATGATATTTATTAAATCACCTTCTGAAATTTTTGGTATAAACTCGTACTTATTTGAGCCTTCCCACATTTCCTTTAAAACATTAGCACATTCCATTTCTTCACTTGTTAAGTGTTCATAATAGTCATCTTCAACAGCATCTAAAATTTTATTACTTATTTCAAAAACTTGTCCTGTTTCTTTATTTATAATATATTGGTTTTTACCCCTTTTTATCAGCTCAACTAATAGTTCAATATCAAGTTTCATAATTAAAATTTTAAAGCTAAAATTTACTCTTTAAATGC
>JAVVGK010000021.1:0-16463 GCA_032249175.1 Candidatus Hydrothermia bacterium
TTAAAATTTTAAGCTTGGAAAAGTTTAAGGATGAATTAGCTTATCAAGTTTACTTGTATATAGAAAATAATCCATTTATTAACATTATGAAATTAAAGAAAATTTTTAAATTGCCCAAATCGTTAATAATAGATAAACTTTCAAGGTATGGATTTAATTCAATTAAATATCCAAATGAAGAATTTGAAATTTTAATAAAGAAGATGATAGCTGAAAGGAATTTTCAAGCAATAAAAGAGATTTTAAATTACAATCTTTTAAAGAAAGAATGGACTTATTTATACGAAAGTATTGAAGATGAATATATTCCATTATTTCACTTACCTCATAAATATAATCATTTAATAGCATTTGGAAAAATTGATTTTAATTTAGGACTAAAAAAAATTAACGATTATATTCAATTATGCCTAAAATCAAACTATAATTTTTCTTATTATAAATTCTTACTTGTAAAAATTGAAATTTTAAGAAATTTGTCAAGAAAAGATGAAATTTTTGAAATTTATAAAAATGAAAAAAACAATATAAAAAAATTACCTAATTGGCTAAAATATAGAACTTTTGGAATAATTTTAAATTCAAATTGGGATAGAAAAGAAGTCCTAAATGAACTTCTAAAACTATTTGAAAGGCTTTATAATAAACAAAAAGAAGAATGGATTTATAATTTATTAAAAAGTATTTATATTTCAATAGGTTCTATTGACAAGCTTGAAAAATTAAATCCAAGTGATCCAGATATTTATTTTTATGAGGGCAATTTTCGTAAGTTTTTAACTTTTGGACCCAATTCTCATTATGAGGGAGAAAAAATAGCGTACTTGGTTAAAAAGGCTGTTGCTAATTTGATGGTAGGTAATGAGCTAGCATTTGAATTTAATTTAAGAGAAGTCTCTCGTCTTTGCTCCAGATATAAAATTTCTTATAGAAATTACGAAATGCTTATAAATTTAAAAAGAGCAATATATGATAATTTGAAAATTGAAATTAACTTGAATTCTCTTAAAAATTCTCTAAGGATTAAAGATAAGGTTCTTTACTATTTTTTAAAAGGTAGGTTTAATTTAGCTTTTCAATTAGCTAAAAAACATAAAATTTTAACTCATTTGTACATAAATATGATACTATTTAGAAAAGTTCCAAAAAATTTTAAAAATTCAAAATGTTTAAGAATTATTTCAAGATATTTAAAACTTTCAAAAACTTTAAAATTATTTGAAAAAGGAAAATTTATTAATTTAAAAGTTGCGAGTAAATCAGTAAAGTTAAGAAAAAATAGCAAAGCTTTTAAGTTTCTTTTAAGCCTTATAAATTTAAAAGGACACATCAATTTAAATAATTATTATCATTTTAGAAAGAGAGAAGTAAAACGATTGATAAGCTATATCAATAAAAAATTTGGTTTTCAAATCATTTCAAAAAACTATAATGATATATTTTTAAGTGTGAAAATTGAAAGGACCCCAAAAGGGGTCCAAAAACAATAAATATGCTCATTCTATTACAGAAAGAGTTCCTGTTAAATGAATGTTCTTAGGATGTAGATTACACCATATTGTGTATGAGCCTACTTTGTTAGCAGTAAATGAAAATTGTTTTTTCTCCTTTGTCTTCAATGTCCAGTTGACTTCGCTATAACCTTCAATAGAAAGATTCTCAGTTATTGGTGATTCATTTATAATTGTAATATTTACCTTTGTTCCTTTTTTCACTACGAGATCAGAAGGCTCATTTATAACATTGAATTGACGGACATTCTTTATAGTTACACCCTCAATAGTAGCTTCTGGTATATTCGTATCGTATGCTCTTATATAGACAGTGAAATTTGCTTCCTTCTTCACAAACTGAGCGGTCAGAAATATGGTGCTTATAGCACCAAACACAATCAGCATCATTGTAGTTATGAGATTTTTCATGGTCGCTCCCTCCTTTTTAAACAAGAAGAACTAAAAAGACCTATATAATAATTTCCATTACCGTATATATTTCCAACGCTATAATTAGAAATATCAATCACTTTACTTATTGAAAATACTACAAAAATTTCTCCTCGGAATTTTGATAAACACTTACCTCTATAATAACAACCATCATCATCACCATTACCTGTTAAAACCACTATTTTGTTCAAACTATCCAAACTCTTACTAATATATGCTACTAAAACATCATATAACCCTCCATTATTACAAAATAACTTTTTCACATTTCCACCAACATTTTTATAATTATCACTTGAAAAAGCTACTACTAAATCACTATTAATTATTTCAATACCAAAAACATTTGATTCTTTTCCTTTACTTGATATAATTGCTGTATTGTATAAAGTATCTAAATCATTTGATAATTTTGAAATAAAAACATCAGCATTTCCTACTTCTCCATAATAAATCCTATTTATAGCAAAATCATAAGCATTATATGTTATACCACTTACAAAAATTTCATTATTCTCGTCAATAACTATTGAGCTACCATAATCATAAAAACTACTACCAAGGACAGCTGTTTTATATAGTTTATCCAAGTTATTGCTTAATTTTACAACAAATACATCTTCAAGCGATGATGAGCCATAAATTTTCTTATTCTCTGAAAATTCAGCAAATGTAGAAGTAACTGTCCCAACAGCAAATACATTTCCTTCTTTATCTAGTTCTAAATCATTTATTACTTCTGATGATGTACCTGTAATAATAGCAGTTTTATAAAGGGTGTCTAAATCTATAAATTTATAGCTTTTCTTTTTTAGTTTTAAAATATAAATACCTTTTTTATTAAGTCTTATATTTGTAAAACCCTCCTTTAAATAACCTTTCATTATAAAATTTCCAGAAATGTCATAAATTTTATAAAAATTATCTTTTTGCTTTGAGATTATTTTAAGGTTATAACCATCTATCAAAATTCTTAATTCATCATCACAAAATTCAAATAAATTAACAGCACAAAAATTATTACTGTTATAATTTAAATTAGTTATAGAAGTTGAAGGGGTAAAAATTGTATTACCAGTATAATAACTATGACTTACTGATTGTCTATTGAGTTGAAAATCCATAGAGGTTAAATTATGATTTTGAAGACCACAAATATCAGAGAAATTTTCATTTGCTCTTATAAGCAAAAGATCCCAATTATTAACACCTTTAAAATCTGAAATTATGTAAAAATATCCACTTCTATAAACCGCACTTCTAATGTATTTATTATGAAAACTTTTAAAAATTTTAGATGACAACACATTACCTAAACTATCAAATTTAAAAATAACAATCTGAGCTGAATCACCTGTCGCTTTGTAGTTTCCAAAAGCAACATAATTACCATCACTTATCCTTGAAATAAAATTTATATTATTTATTTCATTGTAAGTTTTAGCCCACTTTACTTGAAATGGATTTATACTTTTATCAAGTTTTATTATAAATCCTTTTGAGCCTGTTGAGCCACCAATTAAGTAAGAGCTGTCATTATCCTGAACTAAAAAATAAGGATAAATTGAAGTAGTAGGCTGGTCTGTTCTTACTAAATAATCAAGAGAAAAATCACCATAAACAATAAACATACCATAAAAATTTGCACTTCTTCCAACTATTAAATAACCACCTTCAAGTCTTGCCAAACCATTATAAAATGTCATATAAGAAATACTCGTCTCTTGTCTCGTTTTTATAACATTTCCATTCTCGTCTATTATCAACAATCCCCCATAATAATCAACAACTAAGTAATTCCCATCTTTCAATTTTTCTATTCTGACACCATAAAAAGGACTCTGATAAAGTGCTATGTTCTTTTCCCATATTTTTGAACCATTAGTATCAATTTTTGAAACATATAGTAGATTTTGTGATTCTTGTCCCACTATAATGTACTTTCCATCAGAAGATTCTATAACATCACCTAATGTTAAGGTTCCTCCTACCTTTTTGACCCATTTTATATTTCCATTTAAATCCATTTTTATGATACTGCCATTACTTACATCTTGACCAACAATAATTATATCATTAGATGATGTTATCGTTATACCAAGAGCATAATTATCTAAACTATCCCCATAACTATTTACAAAAATAAAGGTTATAAGCGTCATACCGAAAATTTTTTAGTTTAAATTGGTACCATTTCAAGTCTTATAAGTTATTGATTATGAATAACTTATAAAGGCAATTTTTTTAATTTACAAAATTTTGTTTTGCTTACTACTTTCAAAAATAAACCTTAATGTTATCCTTTAAACTTTTAAAATATGTTATTTGGTAAAAAAGATAAGAAAATTCCCCAAATTACTGAAAAAAGGGAAACTCCTGATAATTTATGGATTAAATGTGATAACTGCTCTGAAATTTTATATAAAAAACATTTAGAGAGAAACTTTTGGATTTGCTCAAATTGTAATTATCATTTCCGCATAACATCTGAGCAATATATGAATTATTTATTAGATGGTGGAAATTTTATTGAAGAATATCTTACAGATTTAGAAACAATTGACTTTTTAAATTTTCCTGGTTATAAGGAAAAAATAAAGGAGCTTAAAGAAAAAACAAAATTGAATGAATCTTCACGAGTTGGATATGCGAAAATAGACAGTTTTGATGTGATTTTTTTTATAACTGATTTTAGATTCTTGGCAGGCTCAATGGGTGCTGTTCTTGGAGAAAAATTTTTCTTTGGAGCTTTAAAATCAATAGAGAAAAAAATTCCTTATATTGCTCTTACCTCATCAGGAGGAGGTGCAAGAATGCATGAGGGTATAGTTTCTTTAATGCAAATGGCAAAAACAACGCTTGCTGTTCTTGAATTGAAAAAACATTCAATTTTGTATATAAATATCTTAACTGACCCTACTATGGGTGGAGTGATGGCATCATTTGCTGCTCTTGGAGATATACTAATAGCTGAACCGGGAGCATTACTTGGTTTTGCTGGTCCAAGGGTTATTGAGCAAACAATAAAACAAAAATTACCAGAAGGATTTCAAAGAAGTGAATTTTTACTAAAAAAGGGTCAATTAGATTTAGTGGTTAATAGAAGTGAATTAAAACAAACAATATCAAAAATTTTAAGAATTCTCTCTTAAAGCGTTTTCAGATGATAAGAATCCAACCAAAACACCAAATATAACTATTAAAAAGAGAAAAGTATTGGGAAATGGAAAAAGCTTGAAATTAAATAATTTTAAAATAAATATAAAAGCATTTAAAAAAATAAATGTTAGAATTGAAGGAATTAAACCATAAAGAATCCCCATCAATCTAAATGGAAAATATATTTTAAAATAACTAATTCCTGAAAGTTTTAAAATTTCAATCGCAAGTTTATGGTCATTTATTGCGATTTTTACAGCATAAGAACTAATAAAAATAAATGTTAGAAATATAATAATAACTAAAAAAATGCTAATTAAAATAAAAGCATTTGAAATTTTTTCAAGTGATACAATCCATTCTTTTCCATAATAAACATCTTCAATTCCATCAATCATTTTAATTTTTTTTGAAATTTCTTCTAACAATAAACTTTTTGTCCAATAGATTTTTGGCTTAATAATATAGGAATTTGGAAGCTCATTAATATCAATGCTTGAAAAAACATCTTTATATTCCCTATAATTATTTATTAGCTCTTCATAAGCTTGTCTATTTGATTTATAATATATTGCTTCAATTCCACTAATTGAATTTAAAATTGTTAAAATTTTTATACTATCAAGACTATTAAGGTTTTGTTTTAAGTATGCTTGAATTCTAATTTCCTTTTTAATTTTATTGAGATATTGAAATGATTGATATGTAAATAAAATTGTAATACCGAGAATTGAAAACAAAAGAAATGTAGAAGCAATAACAAAAAATGTTAGACTTTTTCTTGAAAATAAGTATCTGAAAGTTTCATAAATTAGGAACATTTTTATTCATTTCTTCAACTTGTTTTTTTAGTTTTTGTGAATAATTTTTCAGTTTTTCTTCAAGCTCTTTATATTTTATAGAAAGAATTCTAACTGCTAAAATTCCCGCATTATAACTATTCCCAATTGCAACAGTAGCAACAGGAATACCTTTTGGCATTTGAACAATTGAATATAATGAATCTAAACCATTTAAGTATTTTGTAGGAATTGGAACACCAATCACAGGCAAGTCCGTTAAACTTGCGGTCATACCAGGAAGATGAGCAGAGCCACCAGCACCTGCTATTATTACTTCAATTCCTCTTTCTCTTGCAGTTTTAGCATATTCGTACATTCTATCAGGTGTTCTATGAGCTGAAACAATTTCAACCTCATACTCAATTCCAAATTCTTTTAGAACTTCAATTGCTTCTTTCATATATTCAAAATCTGATAAACTTCCCATAATAATTCCTACTTTCATCCTACTAATATCATATTTAATTCTTTTAAAGTTTCCTTAATGGCGGAAATAATAACTGAAAGGTTTATAGGATAGCTGAATATAACTCCAATAAAGAATTCATTATTATGAAAGGGAACTGCAATAATACCTTTATCTTCACCCTTTATGTATATTTCTTCCATATTTCCCCAATTACTATCTTTTAATAACTTCCAAATTCTATAAACTAAATAACTAATTTTTTCACCTGAAATTATATTTTCATCATTTGCGGTTGGAACAATTACGAGAACATTTTCTGAAAGATTTGAAACAATTACAAGCTCTAAATTTTCAATTACTTTAAGTTTATCAATTAAAACTTTTCTAATATAATGAGATAATTCCAAGTTTCAAAATTTTAAAGCAGAGATTTTTTTACCTTTAAAATTTTAAAGTTTTATGAAAGGTGGATATGTAGCAATTGTAGGTAAGCCTAATGTAGGAAAATCAAGTCTTTTAAATGTTCTAGTTCAAGAGAAAATATCTTCTGTGAGTCCAAAACCACAAACTACAAGATTCAATTTACTTGGAATTTTAAACTATGAGGATGCTCAATTTATATTTATAGATACACCTGGAATTATGAAAAAAGTTAAGGATAAACTTGATGAATTTTCTTTATCTGAAATAGAAAAAGCAATTGATGATGCTGATGTAATTGTTCTATTAGTAGAGCCAAAATTACCTGATGAGGAAGATTTAAGAATTATAGAAATTTTAAAAAATAAAAATAAACCAATAATTCTTGCTATAAATAAAATTGATTTGGTAAAAGATAAAAGAGAACTTCTTCCAATAATTGAAAACTATTCAAAATTATATGATTTTAAAGAAATCATACCAATAAGTGTCATATATAGAGATGGGATTGATATTTTGATTGAAAATATAAGAAAATTTCTGCCTGATTTAGATAGACCTTATTATGAAGATGATGTTATAACTGATAAACCTTTAAGAGTTTTAGTAGCAGAAATTATAAGAGAAAAAATCTATTTATTATATAAAGATGAAATTCCTTATGCGACTGCTGTAAAAGTTGAAGAATATATAGATCCAGATGAACATCCTGAGCAAAAAAGAGATAAAGTTTATATTAGGGCAGTTATTTATGTTGAAAGGGATTCTCAAAAAGGAATAATTATTGGAGAAAATGGAAAAAGGATTAAAGAGCTTGGGACAATTTCAAGAAAAGAAATTGAAAGGTTAATTGGGAAACCTGTTTATCTTGAATTATGGGTAAAAGTTAAGGAGCATTGGAGGAGGAATGAGAGCTTTATAAGGTCTTTACAAAGCTTATAAGTGCTTTTATTTCCTATTTTAATTTTTAACTTAAAGAATGTTTATTTAACGATAGATAATGAAGTTCAAAAAATAGCTGATAGCATTTTAATTAAAAATTCAAAATTTTATAAATTTTCAGCAATTTTAGTATCAGATATTGAAAAAGGAAGAATAATAGCAATGAGTTGTTATGAAGGTTCTAAATTTAATTATAATGTTTGTTTAAATGAAAAATTCCCTGCTGCCTCACTTTTCAAAATAGCAACAGCAGTAGCAAGTATTGAAATTCTAAAATTAAATCCTGATGATGAAATTTATTATTCAGGAAGGATTTATAGTGAAAGACCATATATTTGGTTAAGTAGTTATAGTGAAAGAAAACAATCTTTTAAGTTAGCTTTTGGTTTGTCAAATAATCCAGCATTTGGTAGATTAGCAATTCTTGTTGGAAGTTATAATTTATATATATATGGTAAAAAATTATTTTTTGATGTTTTATTTCCACAAAATGATTTTTCCTTAGCTTTAATGGGAGCAGGATTTGTAAATAGTAAAATAAGACCAATAGATGCTCTAAAACTTATGACTGCTATATCAAATAAAGGTCTTGTAAAGTCAATTACAATAATTGACTCAATTAGTAATTTTTATTATTATAGAACAAAAATTGAAGGAAGAATTTTTGAAGAAGAAACATTTCATAAATTAAAAGATTTATTTAAAGAAACAATAAATAATGGAACTGCAAGAGCTTTTTTAAGAGGTTATGATGTTGGTGGTAAAACAGGCTCACTATATGACAGAATTCATGATGGTTATATAAAATGGTTTGTTGGATTTTTTCCTGCTGATGAGCCAAAATATGCTTTTGTAAGTATGATTGTTGAAAAGGGTTATAATAGAAAACAATCACCAATTGCTAATATAAAACCTATAATAAATTATCTTTCAAGTGTTATTCAGTAGTTTAATTTTATTTTGGATTATTTCAAATGCCATTTTAAGTTATCTTTTAAATTTAGCACCTGATGAAGCATATTATTGGGTATGGTCAAATTATTTAAGTTTTGGGTATTTTGACCATCCCCCATTAATTGCATTTTCAATCAAGATTGGATATTTAATTTTCAAAAATGAACTTGGTGTTAGGTTTCTAACAATTGTTTTAACTACAATTTCCATAATAATTCTTTATAAAATGTTAAAGCGAAGAGATGAAATTTTATTTTCGTTATTGATTTTATCAAATTTATTATTAAATGCTGGTGGTTTTATTGCGGTTCCAGATGGATTATTAGTTTTTTCAGAAAGTTTATTTTTTTATTTTTTAAGAAATTATTTAATTAAAGATAATTTTAAAGATGCTTTTTTTGTTTCAGTTTCCATAGCACTAATGCTTTACTCAAAATATCATTCAGTTTTAATAATTCTTTTTACAATTATTACAAATTGGAAAACTATTTTTAAAAGAATATCATTTTATTTGATTTTTGCTTTAAGTTTGATGTTTTATTTACCTCATATAATTTGGCAATTTGAAAATGATTTTATAACCATAAAATATCAGTTATTTGAAAGAGAAGGTTTAGGCTTTGAAATTAATAATGTTTTTGATTATGTTTTAGGTCAGTTTCTTGTTTATGGTCCTCTTGTTGGATTCATAACAATTATTTCATCATTTCTTTATAAACCAAAAGATGTTTTTGAAAATGTTTTAAAAGTAAATTTAATTGGAACTTTATTATTCTTTTTCATTATGAGTTTTAGAAATAGAATAGAAGCAAATTGGACATGTCCAATTATCTTTCCCTTAATTTATCTTTCATATCACTACTTAATTGAGAAAAACAAGTTGAAAAAAATTTTCGTAAATGTTTCAGTTATAAATGCGATTCTAATTTTCATTCTCAAAATTCATATTTTATTTCCAATTTTTTATTTTCAAAACGACCCAACAAGTCAATTTAGAAGTTGGAATTTATTTTCAAAAGAAGTTAAAAGAATTGTAAAGGATTATAGTTTATGTGCTACAAATTATCAATTGGCATCTGAACTTTACTTTTATCTTAAAAAACCTGTTGGATTTTATAAACTTCATTCAAGAGATAATCAATTTAGCATTTTAAAATTAAATATAAATTGCCAATATATTGTTAGTCATATAAAAACTGAAAATGTTATTGATTCCTTAAATGCTCCATATTTGGGAAAAGTTTATATTATAAAAGTCTATTGAGTTTTCAAAGTGCCTTGTCCAATAATTCTAAAATTACGATTATTTCTTTATTTTCCCACCCACCCTTAAATTAAGCCTACGGCTTATAAATACCCATTTTTCGGCAGGGGGCTTCGCCCCCTTAAATGAACCCCCAATAAAAACAATAATTTCCTGAAATTTTTATAAGCTATTGATAATCAATCACTTAACATTATTTATTGGACAAAGCAATTTCAAAGTGCATTGTCTAGTAATTCTGAAATATAGATTATTTCTTATTTTCCCCACCCACCCTGAAATCAAGCCTTCGGCTTATGAACTTCGTCCCCCATAAAATAAATGATTTTAAAACACTTTTTACAAATTATTAACTATCAACGAATTAACACTATTTATTGGACAAAGCATTTCAATTTTACCTTAAACCCCCCTTGAATCAATAGTTTTAGAAAATTTTTTAATAAATTATTGATAACCAAGCACTTAACATTATTTATTAGACAAAGCATTTTAATCTTTTCGTTTAGTAATTTTGAAATTATTTATTTTACCTACATTTTGCTCATCTACCCTGCGCCTCCCGTAAAATCTACAAAGTTCTAGAAGCTAAAAATAGCAAATCTTTCAATGCCTTGAAAATCTTTTAAGAGTTTAAATCCATGATTTTTTAATTTTTTAATAAGTCTTGGTGATATTTCTAAAATGCAACTTCCATTATCCAATAAGAAATTTTTAAAATTATTTAAAAAGTAAGTAAAAACTTCATCATTATACAATAGTGCTAATTTCGGCTCTGCTTTTACTTTTTCACTTAAATAAACATATTCATCCTCAAAGACATATGGAACATTCCAAATAATTAAATGAAATTTTGATTTTATTGATTTTATTGAATTTCCACAAAACAAAAAAATTTTATTTTCAACTTGATATTTTTTTATATTCTTTTTAGCAATTTTTAAGGCTTTAAATGAAATATCATTAGCAAAAATTTTAATTTTATCAATTTCTTTTGCTAAACTTATGCTAATTGCTCCACTTCCTATCCCAATTTCAAAAATTTTATCATAATTTCTTTCCTTAATTATTTTAATAGCAATATCCACAAGTTGCTCAGTTTCATTTCTTGGAATAAGAACATTCTCATTTACATACAATTCTAAGTTCCTAAAAAACGCTTTATTAAAAATATATTCAACAGGTTTAATTTTAGCCATTTCAATAAAAGGTTTTATTTTTTCAAATTCTTCATTTTTAAGTCCATTTATTAAATAATCTGAATATGTTTTATTCAAAACTTCTCTTAAAATAAAATCAAATTCATAAACACTTAAATTAAATAGTTTTTCCATATTAAAGTTGTTAGAGACTATTCTATTTCAAAATTATTGCAATTAAAATTGTAAGTGTTTGACCTAAAATTAAACCAATAATCCATTTTAATAGAGAATTTTTCATAGCTTGTAATTTAATTTCCGTTTCAGACCTTAATTTTTCAATTTCTAATTTTATTTGACTTTCTAACCGATTTGTTCTTTCATTACTTTCCGCTCTCGTTTTCTCAATTTCCAATCTAATTTGATTTTCCATTTGATTCATTCTTTCATTACTTTCCGCTCTTAACTTTTCAATCCTTTCATTACTTTCACTTCTTAACTTTTCAATTTCTAATCTAATCTGATTTTCCATTTGATTCATTCTTTCGTTGCTTTCCGCTCTTAATTTTTCAATTTCTAATTGAAATTCGCTCCTTATTTTTTCTATTTCTATTCTTATTGTTTTTTCAATTTCAAGTTTCTTTAATTCAAGTTTATCCTCTAAGGTCTTTTCAATTTCTATTTTTTTTTCTTCAAGTTTATTTTCTAAATTTAATTTTATTTTCCTATATAAAATTTTAATGTCTTTTTTTGTTGCTATTGAGCTTGAATAAATAATCTCTAATATAACCTCTGGATGCTTTTTTATAATTTCTAAAACTTCTTTTTCTGTCATCAAGAAAATTTTAAAGGGACTTTAAATTTTATACTTCTTTTTAAGGAACTATAAATTTTTTCAAATTACTTTCATACTTTAAAAAATAAATACCACTATTTAAAAACCCTTCAAAATTATTAGTTGAAGCAATTTTATTACCATTTATAGAATAAATTTCAAATTTCTTTTCTGATTTTATTTGAACAAATTTTCCAAAAATTTTAATTTCAGGCGTTTTAAAATTTAAATTTGAAAATGTAGGTTGTGGTGTATTTAATAATGCTCTATAAACATTAACAAGTCCCCAACCGTAATAATCATTTCTTGGTAATTGCCCAATTTGAATAGAAGAGGATTTTAATATATTATAAACATCATTAAAATTTAAATTTGGATTTATTGAAAGGATTAAAGCAACTGCTCCTGTAATATGAGGTGTAGCCATAGATGTTCCTTGAAGCTTAGCATATTGATTATTATATGGAACTGCTGATAAAATATCAACACCAGGAGCAACAAAATCAAGTTCAGGTCCATAATTACTAAAACTTGCTTTTTGTCCATTTTTATCTAATGCTCCAACAGCTATAACATTATCATAAGCAGCAGGATAATCTATACCATAATGTCCATCGTTTCCTGCAGCAGCAACAATAATAACATTTTTATTATAAGCACTATCTATTGCTTCTTTAATAATAGAACTTGGTGATGAGGAACCAAGGCTCATATTAATAACTCTTGCTCCATTATTTATACACCACATTATACAATTAGCAATATTATCACTTGTTCCACCATCATTAGTCAATGCTCTACAACCAAGTAATTTACTCTTAGGAGAAACTCCTACTATACCTTTGTTATTATCCATTATTGCTAAAATTGTTCCTGCTACATGTGTCCCGTGTACTTCTGATGAAGAAGGTGGGGAAATATCATTATCATTATCAACTTCATCATAACCTGCTAAAAAATTTCCATTTAAATCTTCATGATAAATATCAATTCCTGTATCTATAACACAAACTTTAACATTTGATGAGCCTTTCGTTATATTCCAAGCATAATTTAAATACATCACATATAATCCCCAAAGCTCGCTATAATATGGGTCATTTGGCTCATATAGTAATTTAAATTTTATCGTTGGCTCAACATAAATGATGTTTTCATCATTTGATAGTTGATTAATAATTAACTTTAATTTCTCCACATTAGCAACTTCAATATAAACCTTATAAGCATTCTTTAATCTCAATTTCTCAATTTTATATGACGATAAAACATTTGGAATATAATCGCTTTTTGTTCTTATTATAATGCTCCTTTTATCCCAATTTTCCCAATTATCTATTAAAGATAAAAATATCGTTATCATCTTAAAGTCTTTATATAACCTCTTGCCCAATATATTTTAGAGCTAAAGTAAGCACTATTTCCTAAAACAATATAATAAGTTCCTTTTGAAACAATTGATTTAAATGAATAATTCAAAATTGCTTCTTGATAATTTCTTAATTGAGCATTTTCGTTATTTTTCCATCTTTCAAAGTTAATACTATCGCACCAAAAAGCATAACTAATATCATTGCCACTATTAACTATTGCTTCAAAGTATATAGAATCGCCTTCCTCAGTATGAAATTTCACATACCAATAACTTCTTGGACCTAAACTGATTGTCCCATGATAAATATCTATTAAATAAAATTGTTTATTTTGATTTTCAGGTTGAGTTGGATTTTTATTACAAGAGAAAGCAAGGGCAATTATAAAAAAATTAAATAACTTTTTCATTGTTTATAAGTGTTTCTCTTATAATTTCATCATTTAAATTTAAATTCAAAGAGCCATCTTTAATGAGAATTTTTAGAAAATTCTTTATATTATTTGAGAACATAAAACTTGAATGATAAGGGACAAGTGCTGGAAGATTTGGAATTCCTATAATTCTAACACCATTATATTCATATATTTCATTATACTTTGTTAATTCACAATTTCCACCTTTTTCAACAGCTAAATCTACTATTATACTGCCTTTTTTCATTACTTCAACCATATCCTTCGTAATTAGAATTGGTGCTTTTGCCCCTATTACAGATGCTGTTGTTATGACAATATCAACATCTTTTAAGTACTCTTTTAATGCTTCTCTTTGTCTTTTATAAAATTCTTCATCCATTTTCTTGGCATATCCGTATTTTTCTTCTTGACTAAATAATCCCAAATCTACAAATTTTGCTCCAAGACTTTCAACTTGCTCCTTAGTACTTATTCTAACATCATAAGCAGATACATAAGCACCAAGTCTTTTGGCAGTAGCAATAGCAGATAAACCTGCTACACCAGCACCAATTATAAAAACTTTTGCAGGAAGTAAATTTCCAGCAGATGTCATAAGTAATGGAAAAATTCTATTGAAATAATATGCTGATATAATGACTGCTTTATAACCTGCTATTGTTGCTAATGAGCTTAAAACATCCATACTTTGTGCTCTTGAAATTCTTGGGATTAATTCTAATGAAAAAATTGTTAATTGTTTTTCTAAAAGTAATTTTAATTTTTCCTTATTTACAAATGGCTCAAATAAACCAATTAGAATTGAATTTCTTCTAATATATTCAATATCATTATAATTAAATCTGTAATAAACAATAATATCACATCTATTTAAAATCTCTTCTTTTGTTAGAGCTTTTGCTCCAAGCTTTTCAAATTCCTCATCATCTATATAAATATGCTCTGCTATTTTCTTTTCAAAGAAAATTTCTAAATTTAACTTTTTAATTTCATTTATTGTATTTGGCATTAATGGAATTATATCACTTTTTAAGAAACCGATTGACATAGTTTTAAATTTTAAAGGATAAGGGGCGAAAGCCCCTTAGTAAATTGCTTTTAGTTTTTCAAGTTTTATTTTCATTTGAGCATGTTTAATACTAACTTTTTCCTTTATCTTTTGGAATTTATTAACAATTTCTGCATTTACTCTTTGATTTGAAAATAGCTTGTGAGCAGGCTCTGTTTTAAGTTTATATTCTATCATCTTTTCAATTCCTAAAATTCCTCCATTTGGTCCAAAGTTTGGAACATAACCATATAAACTTCCAGAAGAAAATGAAGACTTACAATCAGAACCATAACTTATTTCATTTATAGCACCACTTGCTCTATTCTTCAATCTTGCCTTACCACTATTAAATTCCTTTGTTCCAGATTGACCACCATTTGAAGGATCATATTTACAATTTACATCATCATGAAGAGCATTTCCACCAGAACCACTTGGATTTATATCTATACCAGCACCAATTGAATCAACAGGCTGACTATCATTACAGGTATTATTCTGTTGATAATTTTCATAACTATATAAGTAATATCCACCAGCATAATAATTAGCATTTTCGTCAGCATTTGGATTGAATTGACCATCATCGGGCTGATAGCTTGCTCCAAGTGAATCGGATTGATTACCCATATATTCACAAAATGTTATTTCACCACCTGGAGAGCCATTATCATATCCCCATCCCAAATCCTCTCCAAAATCTTCATCAGATGAAACACCACTTGCATTGCCACTTACATATAAAGTATCATGAGGATAATAATCAGCAAAGAAATAAGCATTTCCCGAGTATGGGTCCTGGACATAAATCAAAAAGAAAAGATTTTGTAAGACAGCTTTATATACATAAGGATTATTATCATTTGGATCAAGACCTATGAAATTGCCATCTACATAAACATATACAGGTATAGCATATTCGTTAGGAACTTCAAATATACAACTTGAAAATAGATAATATCCGCCAGGAAATACCCCATCATAATCGTTATCATTTATATTTCCACCTGTTTGATAATATCCACCATTGGGACATGCGCCATTTATAGAATTGTTATATTCTTTTAGCTTTTGGTATAAAAGAGCAGGATTAGTTTGAGAAGGCTTTACTCTTTGAACAGCTCTATTCATAGCCAAATCACCACCAACAGCAATTTCACGGACAGGTTCCGTAGAGCCTCCGCCTCCACCTCCGCTTTTACCACATGCACTTACTGCCCAAAGGGCAATCGCTAAGGTCAAAAGGTTTCTCATAGGGTTTGAAAGTTTAACATATTCAACATTAAGTTAATTAAAAATAATTTATTGATTATCAATAACTTTTGATGGTTTTAAAAATTATTTAACAAAGCTTTAAAATTTTCAAAAATATGATAACAAAAAATTACTTAATTGAAAAAGCATTAAAAGATGGTAAAAAAATTCGTCAAATTTGTAAAATTTATAAATGCTCACCAAATAAGGTTATAAAAATTAAAAAACAAGGATTTTTGAAAATTGATAAATTGAAAGAATTATTATATGAAATAAGGGAAAACAATCCATTTTTTAAATTGAAAGATTTTCAAAATTACTTAAAAGAGCATTATAATATAAAATCCGCATTATCAAAAATTTACTATAAACTAAAAAAGAAGTTATTGGATGATAAAACAGCAAGACTCATTGAAATGTTAATTGAAGACAAAAAATTTGATGAGATTAAAAAAAT
>JAVVGK010000022.1:0-16340 GCA_032249175.1 Candidatus Hydrothermia bacterium
TTAGTGTAAGAAAGAGCATCTTTTACAAATTTCTCAATAAAATTATATTTTTTGTCAAGAATGGTATAATAAATTTCTTTTTTTATTTCTTCTATTTTTTCATTAACATCCTCTTCCTTAACAAATAACTGCTCTACATCATACCTAATTTTACTTTCAAAATCTACTTCAAAATTTGTAGTTTCTTCAAACCAATAAAACCACTCCCGAAAAAGTTCCCTAATTAGCTCTTGAACAGAAGTTTTTGACGAATTACTACCAGTGCTAAATTTAAAATTATTATCATAAATATACCATAGAATTTCCCTAAAATAATCATCTTGAAGCATCCAATAATTATCACAAGCTTTTTCTGCTATTCTTATCCATTTATTTATTAATTCCTTCAAATTTATTTTCTGTAATCTCTAAAATTTTAAAGCAAAAGGTTAAAACCCCTCTTCCTCCTCCTCAATAATTGAAATTGTTGGAATTGTTTCTTTAAGTTTTTTCATAGCATTATAAAAGTCATCTTCAATTACCCTAACTCTTTTACCATATATAGCTTGCCAAGCTTTGCTTACAATTGTTTCCTTACTTAAAGCATTTTTTAATCCAAGTTCCTTATATCTTTCATCTAAAACCTTTCTTAAATCAAGTAAAATCTCTGCTCTTTTTCTTCTTTCTTCTTTTGCTAAACTTAATTCATATTCTGTCCAATTATCAACTTTCTGTAAAACTTTTTCAAATGCATAAGCAGGAAATCTTTTATCATTATATTCATCAGTTATAAATCCAATTGTTAAGAAGTATGGAAGTTCAATTAAATCGGAAAGCTCATATTCTTTCATATTTGGAAATTTTTCAAGGTGTTCTTTAAATATCTCATAAGATTGATGAGCCTTATCTTTTAAATTTGGTGCTTTTTCTATATTCAAACTAATTATATATTTTTTCATTTCCTTTGGAAGAATTATTGAAGGAATTTCCCTTATTCCAAGAAGCTTAGCAGCTTCAAGTCTATGTTGCCCGTTTATAACCTCATAATATGAGCCATCTTCTGATGGAATTATAATAATTGGATCTATAAAACCAAGCTTTTCCATAGACATCATTAAATTCTTAACAAGCGCATCAGATATTTCTCTTTGTATAGAAGGAATTTTAATTTTATCTGCTTGAACTAATTCAAACTCTATCTCATAACCCTTATAAGGCTCCTTAAATTTCATAGTGCTAAAATTTTAAAGCATAAATAAGCTATGGCTTAAAATTTTATCGTGATACTAAAAAACCTTCAGCTTATAAATTTTAGAAAATTTTCTTACATTAAATTAGAATTTTCAGAAGGAATTAATTTCATTATTGGAGAAAATGGTGCAGGAAAAACAACTATTATTGAAGCAATAAGTTATCTTTCAATTCCAAGGTCTTTTAGAGGTGTAAAGGATGAATTTTTAATAAAATTTAATGAGGCTGGATGGACAATTAAAGCTGAAATTTCTAATTTAATAGAACATAATATTCAAATAACTTATAAAAAAGATGGATTTAAAGTTATATATCTTGATGGAAAAAAACTAAGAACATTCTTAAAATTATTTGAAACATTCTCCGTTTTAACATTTCATTCAAACAATTATAATTTAATAGACCAAAGTCCAGAAATAAAGCGAAAATTTTTTGATTGGTTCTTTTCAATGTTAAATTATGAATACTTTATATCGTTATACAAATATAAGAAAATTCTTATCCAAAAAAACAAGGCACTTAAAACAAAATCTGATATATCAATTTGGAATAAACAACTGAAACAATATTCAGATTATATAATAAAAATCAGGAAAAATTTTATAACACAATTAAATTCTATTATAAAAGAACAAAATGAAAAAATAAAAATTGACTATAAAAACTCATTAAATAACAAAAACTTTGATGATTTTATAGAGCTTGAAATGAAAAGAGGTTTTAGTATAATTGGTCCTCATAGAGATAATTATGAGTTTTATTTTAATGAAAAAAATGCTAAATTTTTTGCATCTGATGGTGAAAAAAGAAAAATTTTCTTAGATTTAGTTATTGCTATGACAAAACTAACTGAAAGTGTAAAAAAAATAAAACCTGTTCTTGCTTTTGATGATCCATTTAATGTTTTAGATGAGAAAAATTTTAAAAATTTTATTAAAGAAATTAAGAACCTAAATGTTCAAGTTATTATAAGTGCTACGAATTTTATACTTGATAATGAAAATTATCATGTAATTGACCTTAAATTCCTAACATAAAATAAATCAAAGCTTCCTATATCCAAAATCAACTCAAAATTTTTATTAACCTCTAAAATTCTACCTTTATAAATTTTTCCTTTGTATTCAAACTCAATAAATTCCTTTGAAATAAAGCTATTATACTGACTAATAATGAAATCAAAATTATAATTTATCAAAACTTTCAAATTTTCGTAAATTTTAAGAGCAATTTCATCTATATTAAAAAATTTATTTTTTATTAAAAACATAGAAGTTGCTAATAGATTTTGAGGAAAATTTGACTGATTAACATTTAATCCAATACCTAAAACAACTTCATTTTCTTTCATTTCAATTAGAATTCCGCAAATTTTTTTGTTTTCATAATAAATATCATTTGGAATTTTAATTTTAGCATTAATTTGATAAAATTTTAAAACATCTAATATACAAATTGGCGTTATTATTAAAAGCTTTTTTGAGAAATCAATGGTTTTATTTTTAAATCCAATTGACATATAAAGACCGCCAGGCTCACTAATCCAAGAATTACCATATCTCCCTCTACCCTTTTCCATCCTATTAGCAATTACAATAACTTCATCAAAATTCCTTAATAATTCAAATGCCTTATCTTGTGTGGAATCTAAAACATCAAATTTAAATAAATTTTTCAACAATTTCATTTATATTTTTTGGAATTCTAATAAGTTTTTTTTCACTATTTAAAAATGCATGTCTTGTTTTAGCAAAAACACTTAAATAATTTTTCGTTTCATTATAAATAGAATAATGATAATCAAATGTAATTCCATTATTTTCAATTTTCAAAATATCTATCCTTAAAATATCTCCATAAAATGAAGGTTTTTTATACTCTAAATTAGCAGAAAGAACAACTACAAAATACCCTTCCTCTTCCATTTTATAGTAAGGATAACCAATACTTTCCCAAAATAATGTTCTTGCTTCTTCAAGGTAAATTAGATAAACTGAATGATGAATAAAACCCATTTTATCCGTTTCTGCATACCTTGTTTTAATTTTATGTGAGTATATTGGAGATTTCATTTTTTTCTCTAAAAACAATTATTTTAGGTTTGTAAATTTTATAGTTTTCCTCATTTATATATCTAAAAGCCATAACAATAATTTTATCACCAATTTCTCCATTTCTTGCTGCTGCTCCTCTTAAAACCACAAGACCACTATTATATTCTTCCTCAATAACATAAGTTTCAAATCTTTGACCATTATTTAAATTTACAACAAGAACTTCTTCATAAGGTAAAATTCCTGAAAGCTCTAAAAATTTTTTATCAATTCCAATACTACCCTCGTAATATAAACTTTTATCTGTTATTACTAAATTTTGAAGTTTAGCTTTTAAAATTTTTATCATATCTCTTGACCATCTAAGAAAACTATGGACTTTGGATATATTGCCTTAAACATATCTATAACACTATCAATTAACCTACTTTTAATTAAAACATAAACTTCATCCTTTGATGAGCTTATCATTTCTATATTTGCTCCTGAACTTGCTATTAAATTAAAAGCATCTGCTATTAATTGAGTATTACCTTCAATTCCTGAAAAAATTAATAAGGCAACATTCTCATCTACGAGAATTTCCACATTATCTTCATCATATAAAATTGAATATAAATTTGCCCTTGTTTCTTCTAATTGACTTTCATATACAACAAATGCTAAATCAGCTTTTCCTTTTATAGCTGTATCAAAACTAATACAGATAATATCTATTCTTTTTTTTGAAAGTTCATTAAAAATATCTGCTGCAACACCAGGCTTATCTTTAAGTCCTCTTATTACAACTTTACCAACTTTTGTTTTAATATCCAAATACATTTAAGTTTTGAAAATTTTAAAGCATTAAAATTTCAACCTATGTTAAGAACCCATACATGTGGAGAATTAAAACGTGAGCATATTGGAATGGAGGTTATTGTTTGTGGTTGGGTAAGAAGAATTAGAGAAATTGGAAATATAAACTTTATAGATTTAAGGGACAGGTATGGAAGAGTTCAAGTTGTAATTGAAGATAAAAATTTAATTAAAAATTTAGATATTGGTCTTGAATATGTTATAAAGGTTAAGGGAATTGTAAGAAAAAGACCAGAAAAAGATATAAATCCGAATCATCCAACAGGAGAAATTGAGATATTAGCTAAGGAAATAGAAGTTTTAAATACATCCAAGCCTTTGCCTTTTCTCCCTGAGGATGAAGTAAATGTTAGTGAAGAAATAAGGCTAAAATATAGATTTATAGATTTAAGAAGACCAAAAATGCAAAAAAATTTAATAATTAGACATAAAACCGCTTTAATTGTAAGGAATTTTTTATCTGAAAATGGATTTATAGAAATTGAAACACCATTTTTAACAAAATCTACACCAGAAGGAGCAAGAGATTTTATTGTTCCATCAAGATTAAATCCAACTAAATTTTATGCTCTTCCTCAATCTCCCCAATTGTATAAACAAACACTTATGATTTGTGGTCTTGATAAGTACTTTCAAATTGTAAGGTGTTTTAGAGATGAAGATTTAAGAGCGGATAGACAACCAGAATTTACCCAAATTGATATTGAAATGAGTTTCGTGGATGTTGAAGATGTCTTAAATATAGTAGAAAATTTAATGATAAAAATTTTTAAGGAAATTTTAAATTATGAAATTGAAAAGCCATTTTTAAGAATAAGTTATAAATCTGCTATTTTGAATTATGGCTCTGACAAGCCCGATTTAAGAAGTGATATAAAAATTATTGATTTAACTGAAAACATTGAAGGATTTAATGTATTTGATGAAATTAAGAAAAGTAATGGGAAAATCATTTCCTTACCGATACCCTTAGATTTATCAAGAAAAGAAATTGAAGAATTAAAATCAACTATTGAAAATTTTGTATTTTTCAAGAAATTTAATAATCAATTATCAGGTCAAATTTCAAAATATATTAAGAATTATGAAAATTTACCTGATGGCACATATATTGTTATTGGTGGATATGGGCTAAATGTTTATAAAAAGCTTGGGACTTTGAGAAATGAAATTATAAAGAAATATAAATTATTTAACAAAAAATGGTCTATTTTGTGGGTTTTAGATTTTCCACTATTTGAATATAATGAAGAAGAAAAAAGAATTGAGCCATCACATCATATATTTACATCTATTTATGAGGAAGATTTAGATAAACTACAAGAGCTTGAAAGAAAATTGAGAAATGGTGAAGATTATTCTAATTTAATAGAACAAATTAGAGGTAAGCAATATGATTTAGTAATAAATGGAAATGAAATAGGCTCTGGCTCAATTAGGGTTCATAATAGAAAATTTCAAGAAAGGCTTATGAAAATTATAGGTTTAACTGATGAAGAAATAAATAGAAAATTTGGATTTTTCTTGAATATTCTTGAATATGGAGCACCACCACATGGTGGCATAGCACTCGGTTTTGATAGAATAATAGCATTACTTACTGATAATGAAAGCATAAGAGATGTTATTGCATTTCCAAAGACAACATCAGGTCAAGCATTATTTGAAGAAGCTCCATCAGATGTGGATTTAGAACTTCTAAAAGAACACAAAGAAACATTCTTAAATGCTATATTAAAAATTAACCAAGACAATAGCTAAAAATATAAGAATCATACCAATTATTTGGAAAAATTCAAGCTTTTCATTTAATAAAATAGTTGATAAAATAACAGAAACTAAAATTTCTAATAAAAATGTTATTGATATAACGATAGGTTTTTTATTTTTACTTGCCTTCGTATATAAAAAGTATGAAATGATTGTTGGGAAAACTGACAAATAAAGAATCAATTGAATTTTTTCAAAGTTAAATTTGATGTTTTCAAAAGGAATAAAAAATAAACTCAAAATACTTGATACTAAATGCAAAAATTGATTAAAGAAAATCAAATCATAATTTTTAATGTGTTTTGTTGTCTCAATAACAAACAAAGACCAAATTATAGCACAAATTAAATTTAGAATATCTCCTAAATTTAAGCTAATTATTAAATTAAAATTGAAATTTGTAGCTACTAAAAAAACTCCAATTATTGAAATAAAAACTGAAAATAGCTGATTAAATTTTATTTTTTCTTTATAAAAAAGAGCTAAAAATAAAACTGTCCAAACTGGACTTGTATTTATAAAAATTGAAGTTTTTGAGGATGTCGTAAGTGTTTGAGCATAAAATTGAAGTAAATATCCTAAGGAATTTAATAATGATAAAAAAATTAAATTTATATTTATTTTCCTTAACGAGAATCTATTTGGAAATAATAAAAATAGAATTAAAAAAGCAAAAAAGAATCTAAAAAACATTAAAATCAAAGGTGAAAAGTACTTTAATGAAAGCCCAATTATAGGAAAGGAAGTTCCCCAAATTAAAGAAGCCAAAAGTAATAATAGCATAATTGAAATTTTAGACTTTAAAATTTTAATTATGAATTTAGATAAGATATTTGAAGAATGGCAAAACAATAATCATAAAATTATGGAGAAAATTAAAAGAAAAGTTAAGAATGAAAAAATTATTGAAGCATTTCTTAAAGTTCCAAGAAATCTATTTGTTGAAAATGAGCCTTTTGAAGATATAGCGGTTTATTACGATCTTGGTCAAACCTCATCTCAGCCAAGTTTAATTGCAGAAATGTTAGAATTACTTGAAATAAAAAAAGATGATAAAGTTCTTGAAATTGGTACAGGAAGTGGTTATTTAACTGCTCTACTTTGCGAGCTATCTTATTTTGTTTATTCTATTGACATATTTCAAGAGTTTATAATAAGAGCAGATGAAAAATTAAAATTGCTAAATTATAAAAATTATAAATTATTTGTTAGAGATGGAAATTATGGTTTAGAGGAATTTTCCCCTTATGATAAAATTATAGTTTCCGCATATGTAGAAAATATTCCAATTAGCTTATTGGAGCAATTAAATTTAGAAGGCATTATGGTTATTCCTGTTGGAAAGAAAAATTTTCAACATCTTTATAAGATAATTAAGTATGAAGCAGTTAGTTTTGTGCCATTATTAAATACTTTAAAATTTTAAAACTAATGAAATTAAAAAACAAAATACCTTTTATTATTATGTGTGCTATTGTTTTTTTGACATTTGTGTTTGTAATTTTCCATTTAATAATCAATAGGAAAATTGATTTTCTTGCGGTTTCATTAACATTTATAGCTGTTTCTTTTTCATTTATTCTCTATTCCATATATCAAACTTATAAAAATTATCTTAAATTTGAAATTAAAGTAGATGAAGAAGGTTTATTTTTCAACATACCAAAAGCTTATATAGATTATTATGAACTTGAAGTTCCAAAAGGAAAATTTCTTTGGAAGCAAATTAAGAGTGTTCAATATGATAGCGAAGAAAAAATCATTTATTTAATTCTTTTAAGTAAAGCAAAAATTCCAATTCCTGTTATTCTTTTTGACAAAGAAGATATTGAAGCAATTTTAAAAGAAATTTCAAAACATACAAGTGTTAAAGTAGTATGATTTATCCATTTCATGGCAGAAGATTATCAAGAGTTATCGTTATTGAAACAATTTATAATAGCGAATTGCTAAATGATAGTTTGGATAAAGCTTTTGAAGATATTGTCAATATGAGGAAAAATTATTTTAATGAAATTTTAAATGAAATTAAAAAAGAAGATATAAAAAGAATGTTTTTATCAGATTTAGAAAATTGGGAAAAAATTGTAAATTTTTCAAAAGAGTTATTATCTGCCTACAAATTAAATAAAGAAAAAATTGAGGAAATTTTAAAAGAAGTTATTACTGGTAAGTGGGATTATGAAAGAATTTTCCTTCTTGAAAAATCTATTTTAAAAACTGCTGTTTGTGAAATGATTAGTTTTGATACACCTTATAAAATAGTAATAAAAGAAGCTTTAAATATAGGAAATTATTTTATTTCTGACCAATCTATAAAATTTATAAATGCTGTTCTTGATAAAGTTGCAGAGAAATTAAATTTAAAACTTTAAAATTTTAGCATGAGATTAAAAGAAGATGAAAAGAAAGTTTTAAGGGAAATTTTTAAAGAATATCAGAATATTGAAATTTTTCTATTTGGCTCACGATTAAATGATAATTTAAAAGGTGGAGATTTGGACTTAATTATAAAAACGAATAAAGATGGACAAAAAATAGCACTTGAAATCCAAAAGAAATTTTTATATGAAATTGAAGAAAGTATTAATGTTATTGTTTATGATGAAAGAAATGATTTTATAAAGGAGCTAATGAAAAATGCCAAAAGAATTACTATTGAAGAATTATGAAAAGAATCTAAAAGTTGTAGAGATGTTTCTATATTTTTTAAGAAGTCTTGAAATTTACTTATATGGTCAAAGCTCAGATACACTAAGAGATAGACTTTTAAGAATGGAAAAATTGGGAATTATAAGCGATATTGAAACTTGGTTTAAAATTCGCATTTTAAGAAATAAAATTGTTCATACATATGAAGTTTTAAATGTTTCAAATCAAATTTTTGAAGATTATAAAAAATTGGAAAATTACATTAAAAATTTTTTATAGAGAATCTTTCAATATGAATAGCTTTTTTATTAGAAATGTCAATTTCACAATATATTCCTTGAATTCTCAAATCTAAAAATGAAGGCTCAGCTTTTCTTCTTATGTGAGGATAAAGAAATTTTTCTATTATAACATTATAATCTGCTCCTATTACTGAAAAATGTCCTCCTGTCATTCCAATATCTGTAATATATGCTGTTCCTTTCGGGAAAATTCTTTCATCAGCGGTTTGAATATGTGTATGTGTTCCAAAAACAAGAGAATATTTTCCATCTAAGAATAATCCAAGTGCCATCTTCTCACTTGTTGCTTCTGCATGAAATTCTAAAATATATATACTTTCAGGGTCTTGATTATATAACTCTATTGCTTTCCTAAATGGGTCATCAACTCTTTCATCCATAAATAATCTTCCAAGTAATGTTAAAATTTTAACTTTTCTACCTTCAATTTCAAATTCAAAAATTTTCCTTCCTGGTGTTCCTTCTGGATAATTATAAGGGATTAATAATTGAGGTTTTTCAATAATTTCTAATACCTTTTCTTCATCAAACGCATGATTTCCAAGCGTTATAACATCTATTCCATAAGAAATAAATTCCTCAAAAATTTTAGGTGTAATTCCTCTTCCATGGGCAGAATTTTCACCATTTACAATAATTACAGATGGATTATATTTTTTACGCAAATCAATAATGAACTTTTCCAAAATATCTCTTCCGGGCTTACCATAAACATCACCAATTGCCAAAACTTTTAATTTCTTCACAATCAAAATTTTAAAGGTTAATGTGCTTTAAAATTTTAAATGTTATGATTTTATTTATAATAGCACAAGAGAAAGGTTTTGAGGAGCAAATAAAAGAAGCAGCAGAATATGAGGTTGTAGCATATTATAAGCCTTACATTCCTTATAAGTATAGCCCTATAAGTGAGCTTAAATTCGTTTTTTCCCAAATAAATAAAAATGATGCTATAAACATTATAAATGAATTATCAAATTATGTATATCCAAAAGATAGTTCCTTAGCAAAAGAAAAATTAAAATCATTAAAAGATGAGCCAAAAGGAATAAGAGATATTATTTTAAGTGCTTTAATTTTTGAAGGTGGTGATTATTCCGCATCTTATAATAAATCATTTTCCGTTATAAATAGCAATATAACATTAACATTTGAAAAAATTGCTTATAAAATTTACATTTATTCCGCTTTAAACAAAGGAGATTTTTCCGAAGCTTATAGTACTGCTAATTATGTAATTGAAAACTTTTCGGATGTTGATAGTATAATTTATCTTGCTTGTGCTGAAGCATTTTATTATGCTAATCAATTTGAAAAAGTTGATTTTTATTCCTCAAAATTATACGATAATTCAGATGTTAATTTAAGAGTTCTTTCGCTATATGTTGGAGGTTGGAATAATTTACATTTAAGAAGATATAATGAAGCTTTAAGTTTATTAAATAGAGCTTATTCTATCGCAAATGATGAATTTCTTAAATCAATTCTCAAAATTGGTATAGCAGTTGCTAAATTCAACCTTGGTGATAAAATTGAAGCTTATAATTCAATTACCTCTTTAAATGAAAATATATTTCAAAAACAATCAAGAGCAGAATTGTTATATTATAGAGGAATGATAGCATTTTATAATAAGAAAGATGATATTATAGCAGAAAAGGATTTTTCAAGATTCATTCAAGATTTTCCAAAAGATGAAAGAGCACCATTTGTAGCATTAAAATTATCAGATTTATATAGATTTAGAGGAGATTTAAAGAATGCTATATCAAACCTTGAATGGATAAGAGCAAATTTTGGAAAAATTCAGGAAAAGGAAACTGCTTTATATCTACTTGGAGAATTATATTTAGCATTAGAAGACTATCAAAAATCACTTTATTCTTACTTACAACTTATTGATGAATTTCCAAAAAGCTCATATTATTCAACAGCTAAATTAAGAGCTGAGCAGATTTTAACAAAACTTTCAACTGATAATGAAACTTATATAGAAACATTTAAAAGATATTTTCCTACAAGTCAATCACTTGCTGATGTTTATTATTATTGGGGTGGAAAATACCTTAACGATAAAAACGAAGAAAAAGCAAGTTATTATTTTTATAGATTAGCTCTTGAATTTCCAGAACATCCAAAAGCAAAAGAAAGTATATTTATAGCAGGACAACTATTTTTGAGATTACAAAAATGGTCAGATGCAAGTGAAACTTTCAAAAGACTAATTAGACTTTATCCCGATCATGAGAGAATAGGTGATGCTTATGGAGGTTTAGCATTAGCACTTCTAAACCAAAAAAGTCCTGAAAATGTAATTAACTTTTTAACAGAAGCTTTAAAAAAACAAAGCAATAGATTAAGTGAATATGATAAGGGTGTTATCTATATGTATCTTGGACTTGCTTATGAAAATTTAGGCAATATGGATAAAGCAAGAGAATATCTTGAAATGGCAAGAAATCAATTCTTTGGTGTTGGTAGAACAGATATGTTAGACCAAGTAAATCAATACCTTGATAGAATACCAAGATAACTATTTTTTTATGTAAAATAAAATTAAATCAAAATTGAAAATTTGAGGATAACTATCAAATGGTTTTAATAGAACAAGCTCATAATCAAAACTTTTCATAATTTTTAAAATTTTATATAATTTTCTTATATCTTCAAGAATAATAATAACATTTTTTATTTTGTTTAATTGTAAAAGTTGAACATTCTTTATAAAAGGCTTATTTAACACAAGTAAATCAAACTCTTCATTTGTTTCAATAAGTGTTTTCAATTTAACTGACAAAATTTCACAATTAAAAACATCATAAATTTTAAATAATTCTTCTAAATCACTTCTATTATATCCATTTCTTTCAGAGCAAAGGCAATAATTTAAAATATCAGATAAGAATAATGGATAGAATTCTGCTTTATAAATAATAACATTTTTAAATCCATTAGAACTTATTAAATTTCTCAAAAAATTAACTTTCTTTTCAAAAATTTCAACATTTTTTTCAAAGTCGGAAAATAAATTTATTTTCATTGTTTTAGATAAAATTTTTTCCTTATAATAACTATTTCCATAAAGCACTTTATCATCCTTTTCTTCTTTCAGGATTATTCCTAATATCTTTTCATTTAAATTATAAATTTCTTTAAGATAGTTAATGCTTAAATTCTTTTGATGCTCAATATATACTAAATAATTTTTAAGTCTTTCAGAACCTTTAATTATTAAGCTATTTGGTAAAACTGATAATATCTCGTTAATTTCTTGATAAACTAATGGGCAACTATCAATTTTTAAATTATAATAATTTTTATCATAAGTGTTCAAATAATTAAAAGGTTTTGATTTTTCAAATGTTTCAATAATTGGATTTAAATTTAATTTATTTAAAATTGATTTTAAAAATTTTGTTTTTAATTGAATTTGATATTCATAATTAGCAATTTGAATTGAGCATCCATTACAATGATAATAAAATTTACAATTTGGTAAAGTTCTGTATTTTGAAGGCTTTTTAATTGTTAAATCTTCTAAATTTATAATTTCACCAGGCAAAACATGTTTTAATTTAAATTTACCCTTTGAAGTATAGCCTATCCCTTCACCAAATTCATTTAATTTCTTTATTTTTAAAAACATCTTTTAATCTGATGTTATAGAGCTAAAATAATCTGAAAACGCTCTTGATATTGCATCCTTTATAGCAAACTTATAACCATCGTCAGGACTACTTAATGAAGGTTGAATATAAAATCCACTATAACTTTTCTTATCTAAAATTTTTGTTGTATCCTTTTTTAAAAATTCAATATCAATATAAACACCATATTTATAAGAAATAATTTCTCCATTTTGATTGTATTTCTCTGGCTCTCTTGAATAATTATTTATATAAATTTTAACAAGAACATTGGCATTCTTAATATCTTTTAAATTTAATCTTGGCTCACTCAAAACATATTCCTCAAAAGCTATCTTTGAAAGGTTTGAAAGTTGTAAATAATCAGTTTTATTATCAATATCAAATAAAGCAACATTCCTATATTCAGATGGGAAAAACCCAGTTAATGAATATATACAAGCATTTAAAATTATTAGCAATATGAACTTTTTCAAGATTTTAAATTTTAAACCTGAAAAGCGTTTGCCTTTTGGTGCTTCATAAATTATTATTTATCAATAAATTACAATTTATATAAATTAAGTTATTTATTTTAAATAATTTAATTTACTAATTCTTTAATTTATTAAAGTTTTTATAAATTAAGTATTTGATTTTCAACAACTTATGATTTTAAAATTGTAATTTATTGATTACAAATAATTTCTTAATTTATTTTCCACTACCCTACCGATTGAAAATATAATAACTGCTATAAAAATTAAAATAAATTCCCATTTCATATAACCTTTAAACAAAGCAATCATTGCCAAAAAACCTATTCCTAATCCGATTGCTTGAACGAACTTTGAAAGCAAAATTAAAAAATAAATCAAGTTTTCTTTATTTTCAACTTTAACTTATTAAGCTCCTCTAAGAATAATAATTTTTCCTTAGGTGTTAATTTCTTATATTCCTTTATTTTATCTAATGTTATTTTCACTTTTAAGTTATAGTTCTTCTTCATGTTCTTTCAGAAGTTTTAAATTTTCTATATCAGATATGTCAATTGGTCTATTTGAAATTTTCTTTATTTCTATAATGTCTTCAATACTTGCTATGTATATTTCAAAATCATCAACCTTTAAAATTTTTTTTCTAGAATAAGCCTTATTAAAATCTATTGGATTATCTATAAATAAATCTAAAACTTCTATTGGATTATTAGGATTTTCAAGTGTTAAGACAATAACATTTTTTTCCTCTTTTAATTGTTTTCTATACTCTTTATCTGTTAGTTTCTTTTCATCAATTGGTTGCCTAAATCTAAAACCGTTAGCTTTAAAGCAATTTATTAAATTTAATATATTATCATTATTTAATTCTATCATAATATCAACATCAATTGTTGTTCTTGGGATACCATAAAGATTTATAGCAAGACCTCCAACTAAAATATATTTTATTTTACAATCATAAAGCATCTTTAGAATTCTTAACATTAGTTTAAAATTTTAAAGGTGAATTAAATGCTTGCTCTAATATAAACAATATCACCATCTTTTACAATATAATCTTTTCCTTCAATCCTTACAAGACCTTTTTCCTTTGCCAATTTTAAATCTTTAATTTTCATAAATTCTTCAAAATGAATAACTTCTGCTCTTACAAATCCCTTCTCTAAATCGGAGTGTATTTTACCTGCAGCTTCCTTAATAGTTTTGCCATTTTTCAAAATCCAAGATCTAACCTCTTTTTCACCTGCTGTAAAAAATAAAATAATATCTAATTTTTCTTTTATTTTATTTATCAAAATTTCATTTATAGGCTCAAATCCATATAATTTTAAAAATTCCAATTGCTCTTCAAAATTTAAATGTTTGGTTTCTTCCTGTAATTTCAAATTTGAAATAATATAATCACTCTCACTTAATTTTTCTATCTCCTCTCCCTCAAAAACATTATAAACAATAATAAATGGTTTTGTTGTAATAAAACTAATTCCTCTTAACACAAGTTCTTCATCTTGTTCTAATTTAATAGAACAAAGAAACTGCTCTTGCTCAAGATAATTTTTTAACTTTTCAAATAATTCTAATTCTTTATTATTTCCCCTTTTCTTTAAGTTTTCAATTCGCTTTTCTACAATTTTTAAATCTGATAAAATTAATTTAAATTTTAAATCCTCTAAATCTTTCTTATTTCTAATGACCAAAATTAAAAGGTCAAATAAGTTTAAATCCTTAGGATTATCATAAATTTCAATATAGGCATGAGTTATTTTCTTAGGCTTTATTATATTAGCTATTTCTTCAAGCCGTTTGTCATATAAAGTTAAAATTCCTTCATCACTTGCTGAATTTGTTAAAATTCTAAATAATGTTGTCTTACCAACAAAACGATTTCCAATAATAGCAACTTTCATTATTAATAATCATTTATAACATTTATAACATAATTAACTTCTTCATCTGTCATTTCAGGAAATAATGGAATGGAAATTGTTGTTCTTGAAAGCTCTTCCGTAATAGGTAAAGAGCCTTCTTTATAATTTAAAAATTCATAAGCTTTTTGTAAATGAACAGGCTTTGGATAATGAAATGAATAACCAACACCAAATTTTTCAAGATGATTTATAAATTTTTCCCTATCCTTAACCTTTATTACGAATAAATGATAAACACCCTTTCCTCCTTCAACAACCTTTTGAAACTTAATTTTTGGATTATTAATTTCATTTAAATACCTTTTTGCTATTTCTCTTCTTCTTTCATTCCATTTATCAAGATATTTTAATTTTACATTCAAAACTGCTCCTTGAAAACCTTCCATTCGCATATTATATCCTATTTCAATATGCTCGTACCTTACTTTTTGACCCTGATTTCTCAAAATTTTTATTCTATCTGCTATTTCATCATTATTCGTAGCTACTGCTCCTGCTTCTCCATAACTTCCAAGATTTTTTGAAGGATAAAAGCTAAAAGCATTTACAATACCAAATGTTCCAACCTTTTTATTATAGTACTCAGCACCATGAGCCTGAGCGGTATCTTCAATTAAGTACAAATTATATTCATTTGCTATTTTTAAAATTTCATTTATATTAAATGGTTGTCCATAAATATGAACACCAATTATTGCTTTTGTTCTTTTTGTAATTTTTCTTTTTACATCCTCTGGATCTATTTGCCATGTTTCTTCATCAACATCAGCAAAAACAATTTTTGCTCCAACATAAGAAACTGCCCAAGCAGTAGCAATAAATGTCCAAGATGGAATAATAACTTCATCATTTTCACCTATATTTAAACTTCTTAATGCTAAATGTAAAGCAGATGTTCCATTATTTAAAGCCACAACATGCTTTATATTTAAATAGTTGGCGAAATTTTTTTCAAAGTTTTCAACAGCAAAACCAAGTGAAAAGGCACATTCATCAATAACATTTTCAATTTCTTTTAATATCTCATTTTTTATAGCTTTTGCCTGTCTTTTTAAATCAAAAAATGGAACTTTCATTTAATTATCAGTTATATTTTCGGAGCAATCGTTAAAATTAATATATTTTGTTATTCCTTTATTGTATATGTCTAACTTTAATTTTCCACTTGTTGGTCCTTGTTCTCCATTAGAGCAAAATGAAACTTTTATAGGATTTATCGTAGTTGTTTTTATTTTCAATGTATCATTATTACAGGTTAGAATATCACCATTTGGTTGAACATAAAATAATAAAAATTCGCCTTGCTTTAAATCTTTATTTGGTTTCCAATTAGGTGCATTTGAAAAATCAACTAAAACACTATCCTTTATAGTTGTGTTTGAATTTTTCTTTGCTATTATTTTTGAATAACCATAATAAT
>JAVVGK010000023.1:0-16332 GCA_032249175.1 Candidatus Hydrothermia bacterium
GGAAAATAAAGTAATAATCGTAATTTCAGAATTATTGGATAAGGCAAGCAACATAAGAAGCATAACTTTAAAATTTAGAACTTATGGAAGAAAAAATTAAGTCATTTATGAGGAATGTTCCGCAAGCAGTATTTATAGCAATTGCTAAAAGTCCAAAGGGATTTGCCGGATTAACAATAAGCTCATTTGAATTAGTCTCACTGAAACCTCCAATTACTTTAATTTCCATAGATAAAACTGCTGAAAGTTTGGAAACATTTATTAAGGCAATTGGATGGACAATTAGCCTTTTAAGTGATGAGCAAGAGGAATTTTCAAAACTATTTTCAAATAAAGAAATTAAGCAATCTGAGAGATTTAAAATAGATTATCCAAAAAGCTCATTTTTAAAAATTCCTTATATTGATAGTTGTATTGGTTATTTAGAATGTTTGTATTATAAACATCTTGAAATTGGAGATCATTTTGTATTTCTTGGAAAAGTTGTAAATGTTGAAATTATAAATGAAAAGAAACCTTTGATTTATTACAAAAGAGGTTATCATAAAGTTCTATGAAGTACTATAAAATTGGTGAAGTTTCAAAATTAACTGGTGTTCCACCAGAGACGATAAGATATTGGGAAAAAAAGGGTCTCATAAAACCTGATAGAAAATTTGGTAATAGAAGGTTTTATACCTACAAGACGATTAAAAAAATTATTGAAATTGTTGAAAGTAGAGAAAAAGTAAAAATAAAATCATCAAAAACAATAAAGGAAGAATTGAAAGAAATTTTGAAAATTATAAAGGATATTTAATGATGTTAAGGGGCTTATATGTAATTACAGATGAATTTCTAATTAAAGATGAGGAACTTGAAAAGAAAGTGGAGCTTGCCGTTTTAGGTGGTGCGAAAGTTGTCCAATTAAGAGATAAAAATTTTGATTATAATAAAAAATTTGAAAGAGCTAAAAGAATTTTGAAAATTACAAGGAAATATAATGCTTTGTTGATTATAAATGATGATCCAATTTTAGCAAGAGAAGTTAATGCTGATGGTGTTCATCTTGGAAAAGATGAAGATTATTATTTTAGTTTTGCAAGGCAAATGTTAAGAAATAAAATTATTGGTGTTTCTTGTTATGGTGATTTGGAAAGAGCAATTAAATTTCAAAATTTGGGGGCTGATTATGTGGTTTTTGGCTCAGTTTTTCCAACAAAAACAAAGAAAGCCGATGTTTTAAAAACTATTGAAATTTTTAAATGGGCTAAAAGCTTACTCAAAATTCCAATTGTAGCAATTGGTGGTATAAATTATGAAAATGCTAAAATTTTAGTTAAAATGGGTGTTGATATGATAGCAGTTGTATCAGCGGTATTTTCAGGCGATGTTTATTCAAATTCAAAAAAATTAAGTTCAATTTTTGATGTGCCCGGGCGGACTTGAACCGCCAACCTTCTGCTCCGGAGGCAGACGCTCTATCCAATTGAGCTACGGGCACTAAAATATAACTTTTTGAACATTTTGTCCATATTTTAAGATATATACACCTTTTTTAAAACTTTCACAACTATTGAAATTCTTTCTTAAAAGATTTCCGTTTATTGAATAAATATCAAATGGTTTAATTGAGCAAACCTGATTATCTTTCAAATAATAAAATTTTTCATTATTTTCTGAAATTTTTGTTGTTTGGTAAATTGGAAGAATAATATGTGAGGGATAATTAGAATTGTGATAAATTTTATTATTGGCTATAAGTTTATATGGGTCATCTCTTTTAAAAGGACCTCCATTATTTGGATTAGCTTCAAATCTTGGATAATTTGCTGATGAAATGATAGCCATAAGTCTATGACCTGGCAGAAATGCCCAAGCAGTTGTTCCTACTCTAATTAAAACAGAATCTATTTGATTTGGATTTAATAAGACTTCTTGATTAAAACCATATCTATATCTTGCTTTTATAATTCCATCAGTTACTAGAATTTTTCTACCATCAGGAAATACATCAACAATTCTAACTGAGAAATCAGTATCAAGCCTATCAGATGAAATGTACAATTTAGCATAAATTGTTCCAATTACTAAAAGTGTATCCGTTAGAATTGGTGTTTGAAACACAACTACATCACTTCTGTTTATAAGAGGACTTTGGTCTTTTGGTCCTGCTTGACTTGGATCTAATAATTCATTACCTCCAATTGTAGGTGTTGGGTCATAAGGATTATAAACATATTCAGAATAACCATTATTTTCAATCGGATAAATTGGACTAATTAGATTACCATTTCTCAAATAAAAATTTCTATAATAAATACCTCTTGGTGGAAATGTATCAGCATAAGCCCATTCATTTAAACCAATTATATAAAATTTAACAGGAGGAAAGCTATTTATATAATTACAAGCAGATTGATTTCCTGCTAGATGACAATCATACCAACTTCCAATAGCCATATATAAATCATTATTAAAATCAAGAAAATCTATATAAGCATTTGGAAAAATTAAATCTCCTTGATTTGCTTTACCAAATCCAAGATGTGTCCAAGGACCGACTATTAATTTTTGCTTATTTTTAGCACTAGGCATTCCATAAAATTGAAGTTTATTAAATATATCAACTTGACTTTCAATGAAAATGTCAAACCATCCTCCAAAGTGAAGCATTGGTATATTTACATAATTTAATCGCTCTTCTAAATTTAAAATTTTCCACATACTATCATAACTTGGATGATTAGCAATTGAATCTATTAAGTATCCAACATTTAATCCATTTAACCAATTTTCTACAAGTTGCTTTCTAAATTCTCCTCCTTGAAAAGCTGCATAATGATATAAACTATGAGCACCAACGAATGGAACAGCACACTTATAATTTGGATGACCAGTTCCCGCCAATAAGTATTGGGTTATTCCCATTGCAGAAAACCAAGAGCCACAAACACTATCTCTCGCCCAACTTTGATTTATAATCCAATTTATAGCATCATATCCATCTTGTAGTTCTCCCCAGCTATCAGTTAAAAATACAGAAGGTTGTCCTTCACTGCCTTGAAATCCTCTTAAACTTTGAACAACAAGAATATATCTTTTGTAATCTGTTATAAAAGGTTTAAAATAATTAAGTCCAACAGCATTTCTATCATAAGGTGTCCTTACAAGGATAACTAAATATGGCGGGAAAAAAGGCCAAGGCTTACAAACCTCCGTTGCTAATTTAACGCCATCTCTCATTGGAACCATTACTAAATCACAAGAATATGAAATTAAAATATTCAAAATCATGGCTTTCTAATTACAATTTTACTTACTTTTGAGTTGAATTTTATAATATATATCCCATCCTTTAAATTTAATATCTGCCCCTTTTTAATATTGAATTTTTTAAGTAATTTTCCATCAATTGTCCAAATTTCAAAATTACCATCTGAAAGAAATTTCAAAGAATTTCCACTTAAAACAAATCCTATATTTCCAACATTTTCAGATATATTGACAGGCTTATTCCATTTTATAATAACAATATCAGCATTATTAGTAGTAGAATATGAAATGCCACAAGCATATAACGTATCATTTATATCCTTAAAATCCATGGCAATATCTAAAAGACCATTATAATCATACTCATAAGTGTAAATTGTATCACCATTTGTTGGCTCAATTTTATAAATAACCAAATTGCCTTTTGTAAAGGAATTTTCAATTACGCCACCAACAAGAATTTTATTATCAATTGTTTTTTTAATTTTTAGAAAATAGTCATTGGAATTCGGAATTTTATTATATGTTTTTTGCCAAACAACATTTAATAATTGATTTAACTTAACTAAATAAGCATCATTTGAAGTAAATCCATTATTCAAAAATCCAACAGCATAAATATCATTTCCAATTGTAATTAAATCATTTAAAACATCTAAGCTATTATTTGCTCCATTTTTCGTCCATTCACCAATAATTGAGCCGTTGTTATTATTTATTATTCCTACATAAAAATCATTATTTTTCCATCCACCTACAACAACATTTCCATTTAATAATTTATCAAGAGCATATATTCTTGAATTATCACTATAAGTTATGCTCCAAATTTGACTTCCATCATTTATATTAAATTTTTGAACCTCACCTCTATTTCCATGTCCAACAGCTATAACTGAACTATTATCTAATGATTTGACAGTTTTGTACATAAAACCACCAGGAATACTTCTGAAAATTCTTTGCCCTGTTGCTCTATTTACTTTTACAATATATCTTCCCGAATTACTAAAAGTACCATCGTACCATATTTCCCAATCACTTCCAACTGCATAATAATTATTATCTGGTCCTATTATTAAATCAGAAAATCCATATCTATCTGTTCTAATAGGCCAACCAGAACCACAACTTCCGTTATCATCATCTATATATTGCCATATTAAATTACCATTATCACTTCTAAATTTTGCGACATAACCACAAGGTGTTGAACTGTTTGAAAAAGGATAAACTGTTCCTGCTACTGCTAAATTACTATCCAATGGGTCAATTCTAATAACTTTTATACTATTTCTTCCATAACCACTAAAACTCAAAATTTTTTGCCATTTTATGCTTCCATCTAAACCATTTAATCTTGCTAAAAACATGTTATTACCATAACTACCTCCAACGATTACATCATTTCTAAAAACTTCCATAGTATAACATCTATCTAATGTATCTAAACTCCCATCTACCCTAACTATCCAATTTAAAAGAAAAATTAACATAGTTTGAAAATTATAAAGGATAAATAGTTGCCTTATGATTATTTGTTTGTTTTCCTACCCACTCCAAAATCAAGCCTTCGGCTTATCTTCGCCCTCTAATAAAACCGCTCATGAAATCAATAGTTTTAGAGAATCTTTCATAACTTATTGATTATCAATCACTTAACATTATTTATTGGACAAAGCATTAATAATCCAATCCAAAGTAAATGTTAAACCTTGGATTACTATCAGTATATTTTAGATTTGTTCTCCAAGCCCAATTGAAATATACATTTCCAAAACCAAGAAATACAGATATACTGAAACCAAACGAAGATTTAGGCATAGCTAAACTATCATTTTCAAAAAATTGAAATTTTTCATCATCAAACCAAGCAGAGCCAATATCATAGAATATAGAGCCTCTTATTGAGGAAATTGTTAAGGGTATTGGAAAGCCAAGTTTTAAATACTCAATAAATGGAAATCTAAATTCTAAATTTGTTATAAAGGCATTATTTCCAAGCAAAATAGTATCAAGTGTCCAACCTCTTATTAAATCCGGTCCATATAAAATTGTTCCTTCTTTATCTTCACCGAATGACTTAAATCCAATTGTTCTAAATGCTAATGTGTATTTCTTGGCAAACCTAAAATAATATCTTAAATCTCCATAAATAACATTATTTTTAATTTGTGAAAATATAAGTGCTGGTTGAAAAGCAATGAAAAATCCATGTCCATCAACTGGACCCCAAGGATAATATAAAATTTTATCTCTTGAAAAAGCCAAATAACCATTAAATCCATTTTTATATAAAATTGTATCATAAACAAATCCAAAAATTGTAAAATCACCCAAATATCTTGTATAGTAATTATATGTTAAACCAAGTTCAATCCTATCAAATCTATTAAATGGATAATAAATCAAAAATGAACTTCCAAGAATTTTATCATAGCTATATTTATTAAAATTTTTGAGATAACTTATTGACCAGTACTGATAAGATGATAAATCTAAATCCCATCGTTTTTTAAGATACAAATAATCTAAAAAGAAAATAGCATTTGTAATATCTTGAATATAAGATTGCGTTTGTAATATAATCCAATTATCTCCTGTCCAATCACTAAAACCAAAAGTAATATAACCTCCAATACCAAAGGAGCTTCCAAGGGCAACACCTGATAACCAACTTAATGATAACTCAGTTCTATATTTATAATTTTTATAATCAAAAATTTTATACTCCGAAAATTCACTACTCTTTATTTCAATACTATCTAAAATTCTAACCTTTGGAATATAAAAAATTTCTCTTGCTCCTTCATATTGTAAGTTTATAACCATTTTATTACCAGTGCTATCAAATGAAAAACTATAAACAGCACTTGGAAAATTCGTTAATTTATAAAGCTTGTCATTATTATATTCAAAAACATTTATCGTTCCCTTATATTCAAGAGCAATAACAGGCTTTTCTTTTCTTAAATCAAAATAATGAATTTTTCCAAGATAAGGTGTAATTTGGTATATGCTATCATTTTCTAAATCATATTTGAAAACTGCATAATTTCCAAATTTAAATGAGTTTTCATTTCTATCACTTACAAAATATATATTTCCATCACTTGAAAAAACAGGAAACAATTCATTAAAGTAATCATTAGTTAGTCTTCTTAATGTTGAATTTTTTAAGTTATAAATATAAATGTCTTGTTTTCCATCTTTTAGCCCTATAAATACAATTGAATTATTATCTTTTGAAAAACTTGGATAATTTATACCATCAAGTGTTTTAATTTCTATTTTTTTCTTAATTTTTCCATTTAAATCGGAAATATAAATAATATCATAACCTTTACCTCTTGCTACAAATGTAAAATAATTACCATCACTTGAAAATGATATTTTAGCAGATAAAAGATGTAAATTTTCTAAATCAGGTTTTGTTTGACCTGATATAATTTTCTTTTGATATGAGCCTGTAATTGTAGAAATGTAAATATCTGAATAATCACTTCTATCAGAAATAAAAATGACTTTTGAAGCATTAGGCTCAATTGCGGGTGCGATATTAAAATAACCTTGACCTTTCTTATTGTTTGTTATTCTGATAGCATTTGAAGGCAAATTAAAATCTTTTAAGCTTGGATAATATAACTCCTTTAAAAATATATTAAACTTCCTTGAAAACTCTTCAACTTCAATTCCAAAAGTTCTTCTAATAGCACCATTTAAATCGTACATCATAAGAACATTTGATATAAATTCTTTAAGTTTTTCTCTTGAATACTCCCTTTCAATATAATAAAAAATCGCCTGTCCTTGCTTATAAACAATATAACCACCATAATAATTTAAAACATTTATTGGAAGCAATAAATCATTCAAAACTAAATCTCTTACATAAGTTTCACCACTAATATCCCACCCAATTGAAACATATTCAGCCATTCCTTCCATTACCCAAAGAGGAATTCTTGCTAAATTGGATAATAGTGAGCCTGTTGTTGAGAGTGCTTCATATTGAAAAGCATGAACCAATTCATGTCTTAAAACATGTTTAAAATCCTCATAAGAGTTAAAAAATGGAACTACAATTCTATTTTTAAAGACTTCTGTAAAACCTCCTACACCCTCATCTATTATATCAAATATAACATTTGTTTGCCTAAAATCTTCCGCTGAATTGTAAATTATTACAGGAATTCTATCTTTTGGTATTCTTGGCATTATATTTTTATATTCCTCATAAGCTTCTTCTAATACTGAAATAGCAAAATCTTTTAGATGCTCTCCTCCCGTATAATAAAAAACTTTAAAGTGTTCGCTTTGAGCAACTTTCCAATCAAAATCACGATATTGTATTTTGTTTTTTCCAAAGTAAGTAAAAAGGAGCAATTCAACCATATGAAAATTATATAGCATATTTTAGTAAATAATGTTAAGTTCTTAATTACCAATAACTTATGAAAATTTTAGGAAATTATAGATTTTATGGGGGGCGAAGCCCCCCGATGCCGAAAAATGGGCATTTTTAGGCGGAAGGCTTATTTATAGAGTGGGTGGGAAAATAAGGTAATAATCGTAATTTTAGAATTATTGGACAAATTAACTTTACTATACTTTAAAATTTTAAAGTTTTTAAAATGGATGAACTACATTTAATAATAGGTGATAGTGAAATTAAAGTAAATAAAACAAACTTTACTATTGGAAGTGATAAAAGTTGTGATTATGTAAATCCAAAACTTGCTCCAAAACATCTAAGTTTTTCTTATGTTGAAGGTAGATGGATTGGAAATAGTTTATTAGAAATTAAGCTTAATGGAAATCCCATTATTGGTAAATTTGATTTAAAAGATAATGATATTATTGAAATAGGTGATTTTAAAATAATTATTAGTTTAAAGAAATTTGAAAATCCATATTTTAGAGTTATTGTTGGCTCTCATGTTGGAAGTATGATAAAAATTGAAAAATCGGGTATTATTGGAAGAGAAATAAATGCTGATTATATAATTGAAGATGAATATGTTTCAAGGAGACACGCAAAAATAGAAATTTTAGATGGTAAAATTATATGGGAAGATTTACAAGCAAAAAATCCAACAATAATAAATGGAAAGATATATAAAAAGAAAGAATTAAAAAGTGGTGATGAAATCGTTATAGGAAAAACAAGATTATTATTTGTAAATCCAAAGGAAAAACCTGAATATGAAATCTATAAAAAACCTTCAAAAAGAGCTATTTTTATCATTTTAACAATAATGCTAATTTTATTAACAATTTTAACAACTTATATTTGGACATCAAACAGAATAAATGCTTTTTATTATCATTATAATAATGCTAAGGAAGCAATTAATAAATCATTTGAGTCAAACCGCATAGATGAAAAAATAAGCTTATTAAAATATGCTATTTATGAAACTGAAAATGCTAAAAAAATTAAAAATTCCCCTGATTTAGAAATAATAGAAAATTTAGCAAAAAATAAATTGAATGCTTGGGAGGAAGTTTTAAAAATTAAAAATCAAATAAACAAGTTAAATTTGGCTTCATTTCAAGAAAAATTAAGGAATTTAGAAAGTATTTTATCAGATGATAAATTATTTCAGGAAATTTATGCTCAAATTCTAAAAGCAAGGCTTTTAAGTGAATATATTTCAACTGCTAAAACATTAAAAGAACAGGGTAAAGTGGAAGAAGCAAAAAAACTAATTGAAATAGTTCAAAGTAAGATAGAAACAACGACTATAAATTTAGAAACAAAAATTGAAGAACAACCACAACTAAAAGTTCCTAAAACAAAAGAACCTACAATTAGTTCAGATATTAAAATTGATGTTCCTGAAATTGGTAAAGTTGATATTACAATTCAAAAGCAAGAAAAAACATTAGAAGGTGTATCTTTAAATTATGCGTTAAAACTGAAAGAATTATATGAAGATAAAGGAGATTTAGAAGGGACAATTAAACTTGCTATGGACATTTTAAAAGAAGATCCAAAAAATACAAGTGCTGAATTTTATCTTCAAATTGCTCAAAAAGAAGTTCAAGCAATTCAACTTGAAAAAGAAGGAAGATATAAAGAAGCATTAAATTTATGGTCAGAAATTTTAAAATTAGATCAAAATAATACCCGTGCTAAAAAGGCAATAATAAGATTAGGAAGTAAAATATGATTTTTATCCTATCTTTTAGTGATTACCAAATGAGCTTAATGTCTATAAGTTATTTTTTAATCCCTTATAGTATTTATAATTTGGATGAAAATATAAGAAAAATCTCATTAAGAAACCAAAATGAATTCTCTAATAAAACATTCAATTTTCTTAATGAATTTGGAGCAGGTGAATATCATATTTCTACTTTTTTTATATTATATTTAACATCAAAAGCTTTAAATAACGAAAAATTAGAAGAATTTTCTAAAAATGCAATAAAATCATTTCTTATAAGTGGAGCTACTGTTTTATTTTTGAAAACATTTTTCGGAAGAGCAAGACCATACATGGAAAAAGGACCCACAAGTTTTGAAATGTTTAGCATAAACAATAATTATAATTCTTTACCTTCTGGTCATACAATTGTAGCTTTTACGACAGCAAGTTATATTTCTAATTATTTTAAAAATAGAGCTATATCTTTTTTAGCTTATAGTGTAGCATCAGGAGTAGGTTTAGCAAGAATATATAAAGACCAACATTGGTTTTCAGATGTTTTAGCAGGTGCTGTTTTGGGAATTATAATAGGAGGTAATGTAAAATGAAAGTAATTTTACCATCAGCGGGAAAAGGAACAAGATTAAGACCTTTTAGTTTATATAGACCAAAATCACTTTTAAGAATTTACTCAAAAACAATTATTGAGCATTTATTTGAAAGAATGAAAAAATGGGTAGATTTTGAAGAAATTATTTTAGTTATTTCAAATGATGAATTTGGTTATAAAACATATGAATTTTTAAAAAATTTATTTCATAACACAAATTATGAAATTCAAGAAAATCCATTAGGATTAGCTGATGCTGTTTATAAAGGATTAAAAAAAGTAAATGAAGATGTTTTAATTGTTTTACCTGATGCTCTTTATGATGGAAAATTTACATTTGATGAAAGCTTTATTGCTGTTAAACAAGTAGATGATCCAAGAAGGTTTGGTGTTGTTTCAATTAAAAATAATTATATTACTGACCTTGAAGAAAAACCAGACAATCCTAAAACGAACTTAGCAATTTGTGGAATTTATTATATAAAGAATAGTAATAAGCTTAAAGAAGCTATTGAAATTTTATATAAAAAGGACATTAAAACAAAAGGTGAATTTCAATTAACGGATGCTTTAAGAATTTTAATAGAAAATTATAAAATTAAAGCTTTGGAAATTAACGAATGGCAGGATTGTGGAAAAGTTGAAACTTATCTTGAAACTATGAAATATATTCTAAATAAAAATTCTTCAAAAATTCTTTCAAATGTAAAAAATTCAGAAATTCTTGAGCCTGTTTTTATAAATCAAAATTGTATTATTGAAAATTCAATTATAGGTCAATTTGTTGATATTTCTGAAAACTGCAAAATTATAAATTCCAAAATAAAAAATTCAATAATTATGGAAAATACAATAATAGAAAATTCAGTTATTGAAAATTCAGTTATTGGCTCAAATGTCCATATAAAGAATTTTAATGGAAAAATCATTATAGGTGATTTTGGAATGTGTTTTGGAGCGGACCGGACTTGAACCGGCGACCTTCCGCTTGCGAAACGGACGCTCTCCCTCTGAGCTACCGCCCCTAATATAAAATTAAGATGAAAAAATTAAGACTTGGCTATATACAAACTCGGTAGCATACCCTTAAGTTTTCCTTATAAAAGGAGGTGATCCAGCCGCACGTTCCCGTACGGCTACCTTGTTACGACTTCGCCCCAGTCGCCGGGTTTACCCTCATCCCACTTATTAGAGTGGGACTCTGGGTACCCCCGACTCCCGTGGCGTGACGGGCGGTGTGTGCAAGGCCCGAGAACGTATTCACCGCCCCATAGCTGATAGGCGATTACTAGTGACTCCGTCTTCATGCAGGCGAGTTGCAGCCTGCAATCCGAACTGAGGCGGCTTTTGGGGATTTGCTCACCCTCGCGGGCTTGCATCCCATTGTAGCCGCCATTGTAGCGCGTGTGTAGCCCTGGGCATAAGGGCCACACGGACTTGACGTCATCCCCTCCTTCCTCCCTCTCATCGAGGGCAGTCCCCTTAGAGTGCCCAGCCACTACATGAGTGCTGCTGGCAACTAAGGGCAGGGGTTGCGCTCGTTGCGGGACTTAACCCAACACCTCACGGCACGAGCTGACGACAGCCGTGCAGCACCTGTGCTGGCTCCCCCGAAGGGGTCCTCCAGTGTTTCCACCGGAGTACCACCAGCATGTCAAGCCCAGGTGAGGTTCTTCGGTCAGCATCGAATTAAACCACGCGCTCCGCCACTTGTGCGGGCCCCCGCCAATTCCTTTGAGTTTCACCCTTGCGGGCGTAGTCCCCAGGCGGTGGGCTTAACGGTTTCCCTACGACACTGATCCCAAAAGGGACCAATGTCTAGCCCACATCGTTTACAGCTGGGACTACAGGGGTATCTAATCCCCTTTGCTCCCCCAGCCTTCGGAGTTCAGCGTCAGGGACGCCCCAGAGAGCCGCCTTCGCCACTGGTGTTCCCCCCGATATCTACGCATTTCACCGCTACACCGGGAGTTCCGCTCTCCTCTGGCGCCCTCTAGTTAGGCAGTATCCAGCGCAGCCCTGCGGTTGAGCCGCAGGATTACACACTGGACTTGCCTAACCGCCTACCTCCCCTTTAAGCCCAGTAATTCCGGGTAACGCTTGCCCTCCCCGTATTACCGCGGCTGCTGGCACGAGGTTAGCCAGGGCTTCCTCTGGGAGTACCGTCAGTACAAGTGGGTATTAACCACTTGTACCTTCGTCCTCCCTGACAGCGGTTTACACCCCGAAGGGCTTCATCCCGCACGCAGCGTCGCTGGGTCAGGGTTTCCCCCATTGCCCAAATTTCCAGCCTGCTGCCCCCCGTAGGGGTGGGGCCCGTGTCTCAGTGCCCCTCGGGCCGGCCGCGCTCTCACGTCGGCTACCCGTCATAGCCTTGGTGGGCTTTTATCCCACCAACTAGCTGATGGGTCGCGACCCCCTCCCTAGGCGAGAGCCCAAAAGGCCCCCTTTCATGGATGGGAGTTTCACCCATCCACAGTATAGGGTATTAGCCCACCTTTCGGTGGGTTATCCCCTTCCTAGGGGCAGGTTAGTCACGTGTTACTCCGCCGTCCGCCGCTGACTGGGGTTGCCCCCAGCCCGCCCGACTTGCATGGCTAAGGCACGCTGCTAGCGTTAACCCTGAGCCAGGATCAAACCCTCCATAAAAAAATTTATAAGTCCTTGAGGTATGCTACCGAGCTGTATATAGCCAGTTGGTAAGTGTGAAAATTTTAAAGCACAAATTTAAAAATGTGTCAAATTGTCAAATTAAATTGGAATAAAAACAATTTTTTCTTTATTTCTTGAAAGTTTCAAAAGTTTCATAAATTCTTCCTGATGTATAGGTTTATTTATTACTATCAAAATTGCTTCCGCTTCCTTTAAATCAATCCTTTCCAATCCATCAATTTCTTCATTTGAATACAATTTAGATATATTATTTGAGGCAAGATAAAATTTTAAACTTGAAAAATTGTAAAATACTTTAACATCATTATCAAAAATTGATTTTACTTTTATAGGTGTGAAAATGTTTTTATCTATCCTATCAAAAAATAATGTGGAAATTGTAGAAAAAATTATTCCAAAAATAAATGAAAGAATTAATAATAGAAATTTTTTTGGCCATTTTGGTTTAGAAGGAATTCCAGCATAGTCAAGAATTTGAGCAACAGAAACACTTTTTGCTTCAACTAATTTGGTATGCTCAATAGTGGACATAAGAGCATTTCTTTGACCGACAAGCATATTATAAGCACTAAATATCTCTTCAAGTGTTAAAGATTTATTTATATATTCTCTTGAAACTTTCTTTAAAATCTCATCACCAGGATTATTAAAATATCTTTCAACAATTTTTGCCATAGACTCATTACCAAGACCAAAATCTAAAATATAAGTAACAAGAGATAGTGTATCAATTTTTAAAGCTTTTATAATTTTTTTCAAAGAATCAACCCTTTTTTGAGCTTCCTCATAAAATACTTCAAGTCTTTTTCTCGTTTCTCTTGCTAACCTCTTTTCCTCTTCAAGTGAATAATTAACATACTCTTTTGCTATACTATTTGCTACTTTAACAGCATAATCAGGGTCTTCATCTTCAACACTTATTTTAATTAAATCACTTATCCCAATTTGACTTATATTTATCTTATCTTTCATCCAATTTTCAATTGTTCTTGGAGCATTTTTATAAATAATTTTACCTTCAATAGGCTTTTTAAATTGATTTAATTTTTTAATAACAAATGAAAAATAATTACAATTTATTGTATCTTCAAATTTTCCAAAACATAAAACCTTATTTTTTTCTAAAACTATAATGCTTTCGGGGTGAAAAATAATTTTAAAACTTAAATTTTTTCTAATTGTGTCAATAATTGTTCTCTTTTCAAGAACTTTAAAATAGTTTTTATTTAATTTAAAATCAAGATTAACACCATTTTCCTTTAAAACATTTTTGGATAAAACTTTAATAAGCTCTACCTGACTTGCCATCCTATCAACAGGTGTTGAAGGAACAAGTCTTTGTTGTAATAAATCTGCTACCCAAGTAGGAACAGTTTCATATATATTTGCCTTTACAATAGCGGTTGGATTATATATAGGTTTTGTAATAAGAATGTATATTACACAAAGAAAAATAGGGATAAATAAAAATATCAAAAAAATTTTCAACCTTTTATAAATTGTAATAATAATATCAATTAAACTTATGTGATTCATTTCATAAATTTTAAAGCTTTAATGTTAAAGCCTTCCTTTGATATAAAGTTATCAGTAAATTTAAAAATCAGATCAACAATATCACCAACTTTTAATTCAAGCCAATCCTTTTCAGGTTGAAAAATTTTCGTCTTAAATTTGATTTTTCCATTTGAAAATACAATTTCCAAGCTTCTTTTATACTTTTCAATTGATACAACTTTTAAGTTTCTATGAAGAAAGGTAAAATGCTCATTACCTATACCAAATGGTGAAAGTTTCGCATAATCTATTATAAATTGTTTGTTTATATCACTTGATTTAAGCTCAGCTTCATAATTATAAATTTTCTTTAATTGATAATCCTTTAATTCCCTTCTTGCTATTTTCTCTATTTCCTTTTCAAATAATTCTATGTTTTCAGTTTTAATAGTAAATCCAGCTGCCATACTATGACCACCAAACTCTTCAAGTAAATAAGACAATTCCATCAAAGCTTTTTGAATATGAAAACCTTCAATACTCCTACAAGAGCCTTTTGAAAACTTACCAAGCTTAGAAATAATAATTGTAGGTTTATTAAATTTTTCAGAAATTTTACTTGCAACAATTCCAATTACACCCTCATGCCATCCCCAATCACTTAAAACAAGAACATAATTATTTAACTTTTCCATAATTTGATTATTTACAGATTCAATTATCTTTTTCTCTTCATCTTGTCTTTTTCTGTTTAATTCATTTAAAGTTCTTGAAATTTCAAGAACTTCATTACCATTTTTTGAAGTAAGTAATCTAAAAGAATGTATTGGATCAGACATTCTTCCAGCAGCATTTATTCTTGGAGCAATGATAAACGATATATGCCAAGGGGAAACTCTTTCCTTAATACCAGAAATGTACTTTATTGCTTTTATGCCAGCTTTTTTACTTTTTTCTAAAACAATAAGCCCATATTTAACAAGAATTCTATTCTCATATGTTAATTCACCCATATCTGCTATCGTTCCAAGAGAAACTAAATCCAAGTCCCAAAGTAGTTTGTTTGTATTTATATTAAGTTTTTTATAAAGAGCCATGACAAGTTTAAATGCAACACCTACACCTGTTAAATGCTTAAAATTATATTTAGGACTTATTTTAGGGTGAATTATAGCGGAGGCATTAGGTAAAATATCCAACGGCTCATGATGATCTGTTATTATAACATTTATATTTTCATCTATTGCTTTTTTTACTTCATCTATTCCTGTTATGCCGCAATCAACTGTTATAATAAGTTTAGAATTAAATTCTTTTGCGATTTTTATTGAATTCTCTGAAAATCCATAACCTTCCTTAAATCTATTTGGAATGTAAGGTATGATTTTATTCTTATCATAAATTTTTTCTAATGCTCTGTAGAGAAGTGCTAATGATGTTATTCCATCAGCATCATAATCACCATGTATTAAAATTGGTTTTCCTTCTCTAATGTTTTTTATTATTAAATCAATTGCTAATTCAATGTTTTCTAAATTGAACGGATCTTCCATATCTTCAATTTTGGCATTTAACATAAATTCTAAGTAACTTTCATTAATGCCTCTTTTTTTTAAAACTTCTAAAATAATTTCACTCTGAATAGTCTCTGATTTCTTCATAATCTTCAAGTTTTTCATTATTAAAACATTTGCTCGTTATTAACTTATTTTCTTTCCTTTTAGCGAAAACCCTATATAATTTATTTAATTCAAAGCTATATGGACATTCATTATTGTTGTAAATTACTAAAATAGTATCATTAACTTGTTTTATGGGGTTTATAACTTTAAATGTTAGTGAAGTATCACTTTTTATTAACATTCCTTCAAATACTACATCTGCTTTTCCAAGAGCTTGAAAGAAAGTCAAGTTCTCACATACGCAGTTTAAACTTATAAGTAGAATAATCATAAATATAGAAAATTTTAAAGATGAATTTTTTGTAAGGTTGATTTGTTCAATAGTTCTAAAAATTATTTATTTTTCAAGGAGTATAGATTAGACTTGGAAATAACTCGGAAACCAAATTGGAATTAAAAATTAAAGAGAACAATAATAACTCAATTGAAAATAGAATAAGAATAAAAGAAAAAGCTAATT
>JAVVGK010000024.1:0-16136 GCA_032249175.1 Candidatus Hydrothermia bacterium
AAAAAAATTATAAAATTTTATAAGTTTGAAAGTAAGCACTTTTACTTGCTTGAAAGAATACCAGATGATTATCTTGATGAAGATAATTTCGTTGAAAAAGTTATTATGTTGTCTGAAAATTTTAAATTGACTAATGACGAAAAGCGAAACTATCTTAAAAAGGTTGATGAAATGTTAAAAGAAAGAGAAAATAAGTATAGTTTTTACATTCTTCTTGAATTGAAAATTTATCTTCATTTAGTCCTATTAGAATTTGATGTAGTTAAGCAAATTTACCAAAATTATATTAATGAAATTGAGAAACTGCCAAAGGAAAATAAATTAAATCTTTTCATTTCTATCGCTAATGTTCAAGCTCAATATCCTGAAATTAGTTTTCCTATTTTAAGAAAGTTAAGCAAATTTAAATTAAAGGATGAAAACTTAAAAGAAGTTATGAGGGTTTTATTTAGTAATATGGGCTATATTTATAAATCAAAACAATACTTGTATGATTTGGATTTTGAATTTTCAACAGGAAATTATAAAAATTATTTAAAAGGTTTAAAGAATTACAATTTAATTTTAAGGGGTAATAAAATTGTTTTGGAATGTAATAAGGCAATATCTTTTTTATTTCTCGGTAAGTTATATAACTTTAATAGCTTTGTAAATGAAATTGAAAAACAAATTGATTTTATGAAATCATCAAGTGAAAATTTAAATGTTGTTAAAGCCTTAAAATATGCTATTGATGGTAATTTTGAAAAATCAAGAGAAATTTTAAGGAATTGTAAAACTAAAACATTAAAAGCAATAGGTGAAGGAAAATTTGATAATCTTTCAAGATATAGAAAACAAGAGTTAATTTTAAAGTATCTTGTTAAAGGTAAGATAAAGAGAGCAGTAGAAGTAGCAAGAAAATATGGTAATTTTTATAATCTTCATTTATATTCAATACTTTTGAATAAATCTTCAAAAAGCTTATCTAAATACCCTGAATTTAAAAATGTTTCAAAAATTTTAAAATTAAGACAATTGAAATTTTTAAGTATTCATTTATTAAATGGAAAACCTTTTCTAAAAGTAAATTCAAAGAAATTTTATATAAAAGGTGCTTTCAAATGGATAGCACTTTTGGTTTATATTTTATTATCAGGAGGTAAAGTTGGAATAGGTTATTTGAAAAGTGAATATATAAGCCAAAATGTTAAAAGTTTAATTTATTCTATAAATTACAAGCTTGGTTATAAAATTTTAAAAATTAGAAATCAATTTGTTTATGTAAATTGTCAATTTTATTTAGACTTAATAAAAAATAAAGAATTTTTGAAACCCAAAAAGTTATTATATAGATTAAAAGACAAATGGACATTTTTGGAGTACTTTAACATAGGATAAGCAAATTTCTTTTTATTTGATAATGTAATTTTTTATGCTTTATAATTTTAAAGCTATGCTTTATCTCTTTTTATATTTAGATGTTCAAACAAGAGGGGGGAAGGGGGCTGTTAATGAAAGCCCCAAGGAAAACATTTCTCAATCAGTTTATGTTCCAAAGGTAGATGGTAATTATAAAATAGCACCATTCTTCGGATGGACACCTGAAAAAGAGGAAATTGCTAATGCTATAAGAGAAGGGAGAATAAAGGTTGATGAAAACTTTTTGAAAACGAGAATTGAAAGAATAGACAGCTTCTATAAAGTCCTATGGGAAAAAGATAAGCCTTATGTTTGTGGAAGATACGCTATAAAAGGTCTTGATTGTCCTGAAATCCATCCTCATATGAATAGAATTTATTATTACTATAATAAATGGAAAAATGAAAATGATGCCTGGGCTTATGCTGAAATGATTACACTAATAGAAGATGGTGAAAGATTGCTATCAGCTTATATTGAAAATGAAAGAGCAAGAATTCAAAAAAATGTTTCTCCTGCTCAAAGAGCTGAGCCAAGAGCTGAAATTCTAAATAAATCCATACCAAAAGATTCTTTTAGAATTTTAACAGATGGAAATAACTGGAATACATTTGATATTGCTGCAACGGGTGCTTATGAATATAACCCAACGATTGTTCAAGTAGGAAATGAGGATACACTTATATCTGCGGTAAATGTTGTTCCTTGTAATACTTGGTGTGCTGTTAGTCATACAAATGAGTGTGCTGTTGTATTTAGGTCTGTAAATGCAGGTCAAAGTTGGTCCCCTATGTTTTGTGTTCATAGTCCAAGCTATAATGTTGGAGAGGTTGCTATTGGAGCAGACCCATATAGAAGACTATTTATATTAGCTTATACAAGTGATTATTATTATCCTGATTATGATATAGGACAATTAACATTTGATAAGAATGGAACTGTAATATATAGCACATGGGTTGATATTTCAACTACTTCAACATTGACACCTTATGTAAATGCGGAGTTTAATTGGGGAAGAAGTGGTTGTCTGGGGCAACCGCTAAGTGGCTCATGCACTTGCAGTGCTAGTGATAACTGGTACTTTATCGGGATGAATAAAGGCGGGGGTGGTGTAAGGATATGGAGAAGCACCACTTGTGGCTCTAGCTGGTCGCAAGTATATGATGGACCCGCAAGGACTGGCTCTGCCTATAATAATAATCAAATTATGCTTGAAACAACGAATGACGCAAGAGGCTCATCATCAGTATGCTCTTCTTCTAATGGAGGAGATAATACAATTCAAGCGGTATATGATTGGAAAACTTCCTCAACAAACCATAGAATAGAGCATTTATTTACAGATTACACTATGAATTGGGGAGGTTCCTGGACATCAACTACGGTTTTAAGTGGTTATCAATATCCTATAAATCAGCCTTGGCTTAGTGTGGCAAGAAGACTAACAAATTCAAATATGACGCACTTTATTGTGTTTGAAAGGCAATGGTCTTCAACGGATGGAGATATACTATATTTGAGTGCTAATGGAATTCCACCTTCTGGCTGGACATTAGGCACAATAGATGCTTCGACTGTTGAGAGTAGAACACCAACAGTTCATACAGATGCAAGATGGCAATGGTGCCCCGGTGCTACTACAAGCTCTGCTAATTATTTCCATGTAGCATTTTATCATAAATGCACTGCTACTGCTGATCCATTCTGTAATGCTACGGGATATAATAACACATTTAGAGTAGCAGTTTTAAGATATAATTGGGATTTAACTTCAAGAGGTCCTGAAGTTTGTGGTGCTCTTGTAGCAGACACAATTGCTATTCCACCTCCTCCATCTTATAATCGTGGAGGTCTTTGGCAGAATTGGTGGCAAATAAATGGGACAACATTTAGAACTACTCAAAGTTTAACTTCTCCTTGGTGGTTCGGTGCTATGTGGGTTTATTGTTATAATGCTGGTCCTGATGGAGTATGTGGAACAAGCGATGATGTTGACTGGGATGTGGAATGGACAATTTTAAGTTATTCTTGTATTACACCTGTTAGTAAGGATGAGGTTAAGGAAGGGAAAGATTTTGTCATTAAAGGTAAGCTTGTTGAAATATACTTAAATAAGGATTGGGAATTTAAAGTTTATGATGTTTCAGGAAGAAAAGTCTTTGAAATAAAAGGTAAGGGTAATAATAAATTCAATTTAAATCTTCCAAAAGGTGCTTATATCTATAAATTAAATGAAAAGTTTGGAAAATTTATTTTATAGGGGCTTTTGCCCCTTCACTATTAAAATCCAAAAATTTCAATCCATCTTGAAAGAATTAAAAATTCAAAAACATTTAAATAATTAAATTTTTTTCCTTGAAACTCCTCATCTAAAATTTGAATAATTTTTTCAAAGTTTAAAAAATCTAATTTTTTTAATTTTTCTATTTCATTTCTAACGAACTTTTGATTTTCATATAACCATCCCCTTATTGGACCTCCAAATCCCTTTTTTTTCCTCTTTGAAATCTCAGGAAAATAATCATTTATAACTTCTTTTAATAATTTCTTTTCAATTTTTAAGTGATAACTTAATTTTTTTGAAAATTCAAGAATTCTATCATCTAAAAATGGAACTCTTAACTCAACACTTTTTGCCATAGAAAGTTTATCTGAATAAATGAGATTGTGAAATGGTAAAAATGTTTTAAAATCAAAAAGAAGCATTTTTTCATAAAAATTTCCTTCTAATTCGTCAAAAATTTTTTTAATTTCAAAAAATGGATTATATTGTATTTTAAATAATTCTTTTATCTCCTCATCAGTATAATATGCCAAATAATAATAATATGGTTTTGACCAAACTCTCTTGAATTTTTCAAAATCTCTTGAAATTTTTTTAAAATAGTTTGGAAAATAAATTTTATTTAATGGAAGAAAATTAAATTTTTTATAAATTAAATAAGCTTTATATCTTGGATAACCTCCAAACAATTCATCCCCACCCATACCTGATAAAACGACTCTTGACTTATAATAATCACACATTAAATATGTTGAAATACCTGCACTATCTCCAATTGGCTCTTCAATATAATAAACGAATTTATTTAGTATCTCTTCATTAAAATCAAATTCTATTCCCTCAATTTCAAAACCTAACTTATCACATAATTTTTTAGCATAATAAAATTCATCATTTATAATATCTTTTAAAGTATGCGCTTTCTTATAAATCAAACTAAATGCCTTCAATTTCTTATATTTGCTTGAAAATAATGCTATTAAACTTGAATCAATCCCACCACTTAAAAATAAACTAACTTCAACATCGCTAATCAATTGACTTTTTATAACTTCTTCAAAAATTTCAATAAATTCTTTCTTTGCTAACTCTAAACTATCAATTTCATTTTCAAATTCATATTGCCAATAATAATAATTTTTAATACCATTTTCTGAAAATTCAAGAATTGAACCAGGTTTTAACCTATAAATACCCTTAAAAGCAGTTTCATCGTTGAAATTAAATAAAAAAACAATATGATTTAAAATTGCTTTCTCGTTAATGTCTTTTTTCTTAATAACCTCAAAAATTGGTTTAATTTCAGATGAAAAAATTATTCCATTATCCTCAAAAGCATAATAAAGTGGCTTAATACCTGCTCTATCTCTAATTAAATATAATTTCTTTTCATTTTTATCATAAATAGCAATTGAAAACATTCCTACAATTTTATTTAATGCTTTTAAAATGCCAAATTTATGAAATGTATAAAGCAAAACTTCACTATCTGAATTTGTTTTAAATTCATATTCTTTCAATTCTTTTTTTAATTCTAAAAAATTATAAATTTCACCATTAAAAGCCATTACTAAATTATCAAATTCCATAGGTTGATTTGCCCTATCTGAAAGGTCAATAATTTTTAATCTACAAAATCCCACATATAAATTCTCATCTTCATAATAATTAAAACTATCAGGACCTCTATGTTTTAATAAATTTAAATTTATTTTTCTTTTTATATTGAAACTTCCGAAAAATCCACACATACTTCACCGTTGCCTTTTTCAATCCTTCCAAGAACAACATAATCAATTTTTAAATTACTTAATTCTTTCTCATTTAGTATCAAAACCATACCAATACCCATATTCCAAACCCTAAATGCCTCATTTAATGGAACATTCCCAATTTTTACAAAAAATTTAAAAATTTTTGGAATGTCATAATTTATTTTAATTTTAGCGGACAAATCATTTCTTAAAATTCGTTTTATATTATCATAAAATCCCCCACCTGTTATATGACAAGCCATTTTAAAATTAATACTTAAAATTTCCTTATAGATTCTCGTGGGTTTAAGTAAAATTTCTCCAAGACTTTCATTCTCTGAAATTTCTTTATATATTTTATTGAGTTTCAATTTATTTTCTTTTATGATTTTTCTAATTAAGGTATAACCATTTGAATGGAAACCATTTGAAGGAATGCCAATTATAATATCTCCTTCTTTTAAATTTTCTTTTTTTGGAATTTCATCTTTCTCAACAATTCCTACAACAAATCCCGCTATATCAAGTTTATTTTTTTTAAAAATTCCTTTTAATTCAGCAGTTTCACCGCCTATCAACTCGCAATCACAATATAAACAAGCTTCTATAATACCATCTATAATTTCCTTTGAAATTTCTAAATTTAAGTTTTCAACAGCATAATAATCTAAAAAAAATAATGGTTTAGCTTTCATTACATAAATATCATTAACATTCATAGCTACTAAATCTATGCCAATTGTTTTAAAGTTTTTCATTTTTCTTGCGATTTCTATTTTTGTCCCAACACCATCAGTTGAGCTTACTAAAATTGGATGCTTATAATTTTTTATAATTTCCTTAATGTCAAAAAGTCCTCCAAATAAACCTATATTTTCTCCAACTTTATTTTTTATATATTCAACAAATTCATTTGCCTTATCTATATCTACACCTGCTTTCCTGTAAAGCATTATTTTATGAATGACATCCTTATTCTTCTTACAAAGCTTAAATTAGCATCAGCATTCGTATGGTGCTGAATATAAGCAAAAGCTGTATCAAATGTTGATTGATAGAGAATTCCTTTATAGCTTATAAGCTTTAAGCTATCAATTGTGAATTTATAAGCATAGTTTTGTTTTATTATTGTATCACTTTCATTACAATTTAGGTTTTGATTATTTGAAATTTTATTAAATTTGTATCTGTATTTGACTTTTGAGAAAATTAAATTTGTAATTGAATAGGTTGTATCATTGATTTGGGAGATTTTTGAGATTGAGCTATCTAAATAAATTGTATCAATATAAACCTTTAATGAGCAATCAAACATAAAATTTCCAATAAGTAAAGAATCATAAATTGCTTTATATGTGCTTTCTATGGGCTTTAAATTTTGATTTAGAGGGTAAGGATACTTATAAGGTAAATTAACACTAATTTCTTTGAAAAAATCAAAAACTTTTAGATTTCTTTGAAGGTAATTGTCAAAAACCTTGATAGTATCATAAATTATCTTTATTGGATTTGCAATAGACCAAATGGAGTCATAGTAAGGAAGCATTAAACTTGAAGTATCACCAAAACTTCTGACGAGTGTATCGTAATTTGGAATTATCCAATTAGAATAATAAAAGCTGTATTTATAATAAGCACTATCTAAATATAGATAAATTTTTTTTGTTTTTGGCAAGAAGTTCCAAAATTCAAGAGAAGAATAAGGATTTTTAGGATTAGAGGGTTCAGTTGTTTTTTTGGAGCAAGCAAATAATAAAATCAAGAGAAAAATAATGAACCTCATAATGATAATTTTAAAGTTTGAGTAGAATTTTGCTTTGTCTAATAAATAGTGTTAAGTGATTGATAACTAGCAACTTATCAAAATTCTAGGAAATTATTGTTTTTTGGGGGAATTTAAGGGGGCGAAGCCCCCCGAGGCATAAAAATGGGTATTTTTAAGCCGAAGGCTTATTTTTGGGCGGGTGGGGAAAAATATAATAAAATAAATAATTCCAGAATTATTGGACAAAGCAATTCTGTTTCTTGTTATCCTTTAAACTTTTGGACATGCCAAAGGTTAAAACGAAAAAATCCGTAGCTAAGAGATTTAAAATTACAAAGGGGGAAAAAGGTAGTAAAATTAAGTGTTTTCATGCTTACCATAGCCATCTTTCAACAGGAAAATCTCCAAAAAGATTAAGAAGATTAAGAAAACCTAAAATTTTAAATAAGGTTAGTAAAGATAAAATTTTATATGCTCTTGGTAAAAAGTAGTTTTTAATGAATAATATAAAAGTTTTACCTGTTCTTCCTATTAGAGGTGGAATAATATTTCCTCATAGTATTGTGAATATAACTGTTTCATCTGAAAGAGGAAAAGTTCTTGTTGAGGATGCTATAAAGCAAGGAATTTCTGAGTTATTTTCTGTTGGATATAAATCTAACGAAAAGAATGAAGAATTATTTAAAGTTGGAACAATAATAAGAATTGAAAATTATTCAAAGGATGAAAAAGAAGATGTTATTAAGCTTGTTGTAGTTGGATTGAAAAGAGGCAAAATTTTGAAATTTATTCAAGAGGAGCCTTATTTTAAAGCTGAAATTGAGCCTATTGATGATATTGAAATTATTGATAAAGAAATGGAAATTTTAGTTAAAAGTGTTAAAGATATGTTTGTTAATTTAATGAATAAAATGCCTGTTAGGTCTGAGAAACAAATAAAGGAGATTTTAAATGTTAAAAGCCCTTCTATACTTTCTGATGTTTTAGCATCATTTTTAATTGAGGAATTGGAAGAAAAGCAAAAATTATTAGAAACATTTGATGTTAAAGAAAGACTAAAAAAAATTCTTGAAGTTATTCAAAATCAATTTGAAATGCTTAAAGTAAATGAAAGTATTCAGGAAAAAGTAAAAGAGGAAATTGAAAAATCTCAAAGGGAGTACTTTCTTAGAGAGCAACTTAAAGTTATACAAAAAGAATTAGGCATTAGTGAGGAGCAAAAGGAAATTGATGAAATTGAAGAAAAAATAAAACTTCTTCCTGATTATGTCCAAGAAGTTGCTAAAAGAGAATTAAATAAACTAAAAAAACTTCAAACAATATCTCCTGAATATCATGTTGTAAGAACTTACTTGGATTGGATTTTAAATTTACCTTGGAATGAAGAAACGGAAGATAATTTAGATATTTCTCATGCAAGAAAGGTTCTTGATGAAGACCATTATAATTTGGAAAAGGCAAAAAGTAGAATTTTGGAATACTTGGCAGTTAAAAAAATTAAACCTAATGCGAAAGGAGCAATTCTTTGTTTTGTTGGACCTCCTGGTGTAGGTAAAACCTCCTTAGGTCAATCAATAGCAAGAGCATTAAATAGGAAATTTATAAGAATTTCTCTTGGTGGTATAAGAGATGAAGCAGAAATTAGAGGACATAGAAGAACATATGTTGGAGCATTACCAGGAAGAATAATAAGTGCTTTAAGAAGGGTTAAGGTTAAAAATCCTGTGATTGTTCTTGATGAAGTTGATAAAATTGGTGTAGATTTTAGAGGAGATCCTGCTTCTGCTTTATTGGAAGTTTTAGATCCAGAGCAAAACAAAGAATTTGTTGATCATTATTTAGAAGTTCCTTTTGACCTTTCAAAAGTTTTGTTTATTACAACTGCTAACACAACAATAACGATTCCTCCTGCTTTATTAGATAGAATGGAAGTAATAGAAATACCTGGTTATACGCTTGAAGAAAAGTTAAAAATAGCAAAATTTTATTTAATTCCAAGAGAGATAGAAAATCATGGCTTGAATAATTATAAAATTGAATTTGAAGATAAAGCTATTGAAGAAATTATAAATAAATGGACAAGAGAAGCAGGTGTTCGTCAATTAGATAGGAAAATAGCTGAAATTTTAAGAAAAATAGCAGTTCAAGTAGCTGAAAAGAACTTAAAGAATAAGAAATTTTTAATAAAAAGCACAAATGTTTCTAAATTTTTAGGACCACCATTATTTTATTCAGAAGTTGCTGAGAGACAAAATGAAATTGGTGTTGCTATTGGTCTTGCTTGGACGCCTTTTGGTGGAGATATTATATTTATTGAAGCATTAAAAATGCCTGGTAAGGGTCAATTGAAATTGACTGGACATCTTGGTAATGTTATGAAAGAAAGTGCACAAGCTGCTTATTCATTATTAAGAGCTAATTTTGAAAAATGGAAAATAAAAAATAATGATTTTGATAAGTACGATGTTCATATTCATGTTCCCGCAGGTGCGATACCGAAAGATGGTCCATCTGCTGGAATAGCAATTTTGATGGCATTAGTTTCGTTATTTTCAAATAGACCTATAAAGAAATTTCTTGCTATGACAGGTGAAATTACACTTAGAGGAAAAATTTTACCTGTTGGTGGCATTAAGGAAAAGGTTTTGGCAGCAAGAAGAGCTGGAATTAAAGAGATTATTTTGCCTAAGTGGAATAAAAAGGATTTGGAAGATATACCAAAAGATGTTCTTAAAGATTTAGTTTTCCACTTTGTTGATAATGTCCAAGAAGCATATAAAATCTCATTTGAATTTAATAATAAAAAAACACTTTAAAATTTTCATTCCTTATGGAGAAAACATACAATTATAAAGAGATTGAAGAGAGAATTTACAACTTTTGGCTTGAAAATGATTTATTTAAAGCGAATCCAAAAAATGTTTTAGAAAATAAGAAAAAAGCTTTTTCAATAATGATGCCACCGCCGAATATAACAGGAAGAATTCACATGGGACATTTATTAAATAATACAATTCAAGATATTTTAGCAAGGTATTATAGAATGAAAAATTATGAGGTTCTATGGCAACCTGGAACAGACCATGCAGGAATAGCTACTCAAAATGTTGTTGAAAGAGAATTATTAAAGGAAGGCAAAACAAGATATGACTTAGGAAGAGAGGAATTTATAAAAAGAGTTTGGAAATGGAAAGAAGAATATGGAAACATTATTATAAATCAGCTTAAAAGGCTTGGAATTAGTGCTGATTGGTCAAGATTAAAATTTACAATGGATGAGGATTATTATAATGCTGTTATTTATGCTTTTAATGAGCTTTATAAAGCAGGTTTAATTTATAAGGGACTTTATATTATTAATTGGTGTCCAAGATGCTATACAACACTATCAAATGAAGAGGTTGAAAATAAAGAAATAAATGGGAAATTATATTATTTGAAATATCCACTTTTAGATTCAGATGGATATATTATAGTTGCTACAACAAGACCTGAAACTTATCTTGGTGATACTGCTATTGCTGTAAATCCAAATGATATTAGATATAAAAATTTCATCGGTAAAAAAGTAAAATTACCTTTAATTGAATGGAAAAGAAAAGATTATTATAATAATGAAATTTCAAGTGAAATTGAAATTATAGAAGATGAATTTGTGGATATGGAATTTGGAACAGGGGCAGTTAAAATAACACCCGCTCATGACAAAGATGATTTTGAAATTGGAAAGAAATATAATTTACCTATGGTTTTAATAATGGATTATAACGGAATTTTAAATGAAAATGCAGGTTATTTTAAAGGGTTAGAGAGGTTTAAAGCAAGAGAGGAAATTGTAAAGAAACTTTCTGAAAATGGTTATATTGAAAGAATTGAAAATTATAAATATAATGTTGGAGTTTGTTATAGATGTGAAACAATTGTTGAGCCAATAATTTCAGAGCAGTGGTTTTTGAATTTAAAATTTTTTAAAGATATTGCTAAAAGAGTTGTTGAAGAGAATAAAATTGAGATTATTCCTGAATATGGAAAGAAAATTTACTTTAATTGGTGGGATAATATAAAGGATTGGGCTATTTCAAGACAAATATGGTGGGGTCATAAAATTCCTATTGAAGGTGAAGAAGATGTTCTTGATACTTGGTTTAGCTCCGCATTATGGCCTATGGCTACACTTGGTTGGCCTAAGGAAACAGAAGAATTAAAAGCTTTCTTTCCTACAAACATATTAGTAACAGGTTGGGATATTCTTTTCTTTTGGGTAGCAAGGATGATTATTATGAGTTTATTCTTTAAAAATGAAGTTCCATTTAAAAAAGTTTATTTACATGGACTAATTAGAGATGAAAAAGGAAGAAAAATGTCAAAAAGTCTTGGAAATTCACCAGAGCCTTTGGAATTATTTGATAAGTATTCAGTTGATGGTGTTAGAATGGGTTTAATGCTAATAACACCAGAGGGTCAAGATGTTAGATTTTCTGAAAAGTATATGGAAGTTGGTAGAAATTATGCTAATAAAATTTGGAATATAGGAAGATTTTTAATTTTAAATTTTGATGGAAGTTATCAACCTTTAAAAGAAATTCATATTGAAGATAAATGGATTTTATATCAACTTGATGATGTTATTGAAAATGTTAATAAGGGCATTAATGAGCTTGAATTTAACAAAACTGCTAAATTATTATATGATTTTACTTGGCATAAATTCGCAGATTGGTATATTGAAACAATTAAGACAAGAGATGATAAAAATTTTGCTATTTCTAATGCTCTTTTTGTTTTTGAAAATATATTAAAACTTCACCATCCATATATGCCTTTTATTAGTGAAGCGCTTTATCAAAAAATGCCTTTTAAGAAAAAGCTTTCAATAATGATTGAAGAATTCCCAAATAAGTATAACTTTGATTATAAAGAAGACTTTGAAAATTATGAATTTTTAAGAAATTTAGTTGAAGAAATAAGAGAAATTAAGGGTATTTTTAGGGTTCAAAATAGAAAAGATATTAAGCTTTTTATTCATAGTGAAACGAAAGAAAAATATAAGAACTTGGTAAAGGAGCATTTTAGAATTGTTAGATTTCTTGCAGGAATTGAAAGTTTTTCTGAAACAAATGAAAAATTGAAAAATGGTGCTATAATAGTTTTTGATAAGTTTTTAGGATTTTTAATTTTAGAAAATTATGATTTTGAAAAAGAAAGAAAAAGACTTGAAAGTGAGCTACAAACAATTGAAAAATTATATCATTCAATTAAAGAAAAATTAAATGATGATGAGTTTTTAAAGAAAGCACCAGAGCAAGTAATTGAAAATCAAAAAAATAAATTATTAGAGCTTGAAAGCAAAATGGAAAAATTAAAAAGAATTTTGAATAAACTTTAAAATTTAATTATGTCTCACATAGGTGATTATATAGATAAAGTAATTTGTGGTGACGCTCGGGAAATTTTGTCTAAAATTCCATCAGATAGCATAGATCTGGTAATAACAAGTCCGCCTTACTATAAACAAAGGAACTACGGAGAGATTGGAATAGGGAATGAGAAAACATTGGAGGAATACATTAATAATCTTTTGGATGTTTTTAGAGAATGTGTTCGGATAATTAAAAATACAGGAACTATTGTTTTTAACATTGGTGATAAGTATGAAAACGGGAGTCTTTTACTAATTCCTTGGCGGTTTGTAATTGAAGCTATCAAGATAACGAATGTAAAACTAATAAATCAGGTAACATGGGTTAAATTAAATCCTACACCTAGACAAGACAAGAAAAAACTTGTTCCATCAACAGAGCCATTTTTTATATTTGCCAAATCTAATATGTACTACTTCAATAAAGAAGCTTTTTTGAACTATAACGAACCTCTAAAAAGTATTCGCAGAAAGTTTACGAATAGCATTGGTCAAAGATATTTTGAATTGATTGAGCAATCATCTCTAACAAATGAGCAAAAAGAACTAGCTAAGGCTGAACTCTTGAAAGCTATAAGAGAAGTAAAGGAAGGAAAAATTGAAAGTTTTAGGATGAAAATCAAAGGAATTCATTCAATGCCTTATGGTGGGCAAGAAGGTGGAAGAAAAATTCAAATAGAGCGGAATGGATTTACTATTATAAAAATTTATGGAAAACCTATTAAAAGAGATGTTATTGAATCTCCTGTAGAAACTATAAAGGGTAATATTCATCCAGCTGTATTTCCTGAGTATATTATCCAAGAATTCCTTAAATTACTAACTAAGGAAGGTGATATTGTTTTAGATCCATTTATTGGTTCTGGAACAACAGGTATTGTCGCGAAAAGAATGGGAAGGCATTTCATAGGAATTGAGATAAATGAAAAGTATTGCGAATATGCTCGAAAAAGAATAGCTAAGACAATAACTGATAGAACATTAAATTTTTTATATGAGCAAAAGTAAAAGGAAAAAAGAAAATTACGAACATTATAAAAAAATTCTTTCCAAAATATTTGAAGAAGCAAAAGAAATTTATGGAAAAAAGGACAATAGTATTTTTAAGGAGCTAACTGAGGAAAATATAGAATGGTTAAAAGTTATTGTAGATAATGTTGAAAATCAAAAATCTATAATAGCAGTTTTGATAACTTCACTTCTTAAAAAGGTAGTCTCACCTAACCAAGATATAAGGCTACATCGTAAAGAATTTGAAGGTGGTTATTCTGGACGCAGTTTGGATACTCATGTAACAACACCTTGGCTAAAATATCATTTTCCAAGATTTGCTCCTAAGGAAAGTGGATGGCTAACGAGGTCTATTGAACAGCCACATCCATTTAATAAAGAGTTCCCTGGTAAGATAAGAAACGAAAAAGTAAAAGAAGCCTTCTTATCAATACTTGATAGTATAGAAAGTGAATCTAAAAAAGAATATGGAGCAAAAAAAGCAAGAATTTATTTATTAAAAATTTTTTTTCTTTTTTTAGAAAAAGTAGAAAAATATAAGCAGGAACTTGAATTTCATTCTGAATTTAAATCAACTGCTATTACAATATATGTTGTCTTAAATATGCTTATAGAACACTTTTCAATGGAACAATCTTCAAGATTACCTGTCATTGCTATATACACGTTATATCAGATTTTTCGCTCTAATATAAAAAGGTACCGAGGAAAAATTTTAAAGCCTCTGAAACCGCATACAACATCTGATAAATATTCTGGATTTGGGGATATAGAGGTATATAATCAAGATGGAACTCCCTTTGAAATAGTAGAGATAAAACACAATATCCCTATTGATAAAACAATAATTGAAGATGTATTAAGAAAAATAAAGAACACTAAAACTATTGAGAGATATTACATTTTGACCACTGCTGAACCTAACTTTGAAGAATCACAAGAAAAAATTTTTAAACAGGTTCAGGAAATCAAGAGTGAATATGGCTTTGAAATTGTACCTAATGGCATATATAATTCTTTGAAATACTATTTAAGATTTGTTCCCGATTTATCAAGCTTTTTGGAGCTTTATGAAAAAAATTTAATAGAAGAGTTTTCTAAAACAACTGATGTAAAAGAGTTTCATATTAAAGGTTGGAGGGATATAAAGGAGAAATTTCTTAGATAGAGAAATTAAAAAGAATTTTGAAAAATTAATTAACTATGCTTTAAAATTTTAAAACTATGGATTTAGAAAAAACTATTATCAAATTGATAAAACAAAATGATTTTGAGAGCTTCAAGAAAGTTGTAGAAACTTATAATTTAAGTCTTTATAGTCGTATTGATATTGGAGCTTACTCTTCTAGGCGATTTGGAACATTTCTTATAGAAAAGGATGCACCTCTTGAATTTTATAAATTCGTTTATGATAGAACTTCTAAAACGATTCGTGAAACTGGTGAAGATATTATTCCTGCTATATCAAGAGGCAAATTAGATTATGTTAAATTCTTTTATGAAAATGGTGAGAATTTGAAAGTATATGACGAATATAGTGATTCTATTTTACATCATGCAGTAAGAAGTGGTAATGAAGAGCTTGTAAAGTTCATATTAGAGCTTAAAATTGTTGATGTAAATGAAAAGGATTGGAAAGGAAAAACACCCTTAGATATAGCAATTAGAATGGGTCTTGAAAGTATTGCTAATTTAATTAGGTCTTATGGAGGTATTGAAACAATAAAGAAAGAAGAGATTTATTCAAAGGAAGATGAAGAAGAGGAAGATATTGAGGAAATTTTGTCTGAACTTGCTGAAAATTCAAAGGAAGATAAAAAGCTTTTGTATGAATTTGAAAAATTATTAAGTGAGCATATTGATGAAGTTGAATATCTTGAAGATTTGTCGCATTATTGGACAATTGACATTATTTTGAATTTAATAAAGGAAAAAAATTATGAATTTAATGAAATTTATGGGATTATACGTCATGCTACGAAAGAATTAATTGACATAAATAGAAGCTATAAAGAAATAATTCCAATTCTTAAAAATCATAAGGAGTTTTTAATTTCATTAAGAAATGATGAAGGTGAAACACTTTTACATAAAGCAGTTAGGAAAAAAGATTATTATTTAGTTAAAATTTTTGTTAATTTGGGATTTGATATAAATGAAGAAAATTATGAAGGGAAAACACCACTCGCTATTGCTATTGAAAATGATGAGCATTTAATAGAAGAGTTTTTAAGAAGTAGGGGAGCTATTTTGTAAATCAAAAATTAACTTGCTTTGTATAAGTTGTCAGGATTGCGAAATTCCCTGCTGAAAAGTGGGCACTTTTAGGTGCTTGAAAACTAATAAGTGATAAAAAATTTTCTAAAACTATTGATTTAATAGGGGAATTATTAGGGGGCGAAGTTTTTAAGCGGAATGTTTGATTTTAGGGTGAGTAGGGAAAATGTAGTAAAATAAATGATTTCAGAATTACTAGACAATGCAAAAATTTTATGCTTT
>JAVVGK010000025.1:0-16116 GCA_032249175.1 Candidatus Hydrothermia bacterium
TCATCTAAAACACTTTCAAATAAATTACTATCAATTAAAAAGCTAATTCTTAAATCTGAAATCGTTAAAAATTCAATCGGATACTTAATAATTTTTGAGTGAATTTCTGTGCTATTTGCTAGTCCATATCCAATAACTGACACAAATTTCTTATTATGATAACTTTCAAAATTTTCAAATAAATTTCTAAATTGATTAAAATCACTTTGTTTTATAACTAATATTATTTCATTTGATAGCTTTTGAAATAAAATAATTTGAATATCATTGCTTGTAAGTTTTTTCAAAATTTCATCATCATATCCCATTTTTATCAAAACAACATCCATTTGAGTTATAGATTTTAGTTTTGGAAATTCAAGAAAATCTCCAACCATAGTTCCCTCTCCTTTTTCAAAAGAACTATAAATATAAAATGGAAAATTGAATTTTGCTGATAAACTAACAGCTCTTGAATGCATAACTTTTGCTCCAAAACTTGCCATTTCTATTAACATATCAAAATTAATTTTATCAAATTTATATGACTTTTTAATTCTTGGGTCAATAGCATAAACACCATCAACATCTGTCCAAATCTCACATTTTACATTATTAAATCTCTTATTAAGCTCAATAGCAATAGCAATAGCGGTTAAATCACTCCCACCCCTTCCAAGTGTAGTTATTTCTTTTTCAATACTCACACCTTGAAAACCTGCTATAATTGGAACTTCATTGTTATTTAAACAATCAACAACTCTATTTAATTTAACTTCTATAATCCTAGCATTATTAAATCTATTTTCTGTAATTATTCCAACTTGTGAGCCTGTAAATGAGCGGGAAGGAATACCAATATCATTTAAAGCAATTGATAATAATGTCATAGATATTCTTTCACCAACAGATATTAACATATCTAATTCTCTTTTTGGAGGATTTTTTGAGATTTCATAAGCTAAATTCAATAAATTATCAGTAGTCTTACCCATAGCAGATACAACGACAACAGGTTTATAACCATCTTTTATTTTTCCTTTTATTATATTAGCAACATTTAAAATTCTTTCTTTATTAGCAACAGATGAGCCACCAAATTTCATTACCAAAATCATCCTATTTCCTCAATTTTAAATCCATCTTCCGTAGTTAAAACAACAAGGTACTTTAAATCTTCTGGCGCATAAATTGATAAAATTTGATTTGGGTCAATAATTGGATAGTACTTTATTTTTGAAATAATGTCTTTTAAATTCCCTTTGAATAAAATTCTAAATCTAACACCAAGTTTCCTTAAATTCTCAACATTTTGGATAATCTCATCATCAAACTTATCAAGAATTAAATCATAGTTTTCATCATCATTTTCCTTTTTATAATTAGAAAAATATCTCTCAACTTCTTCAATAAAATCATATAAATTTTCAACATCCATAGAAAATCCACAAGCAAGCTTATGCCCTCCATAACTATTAAGTAAATCAGAAATACTATTTAAAAAATCAAGCATATTATATCCCAAAGGCGCTCTAATTTCTCCAACAATTTTATTATTCTCATCAATAGAAATCGCAATCACAGGAACTTTATAAATTTCTTTTATTTTACCTGCAATATAACCAATGTATTCAGGCTCTATATGTCTTAAATCTAAAAGAAGATAACCCTTAACCCTCTTATTTTCATTTTTTATCCTTATAACTTCTTGGTCTAATTTTGATAATATATCTTTCGTTTTCTTATAAATTTTAATAAGGTGTTCTTCTATGAATGTTTCATCATTGGATAATAATAGCTCAACAGCAAGATGTCTAAATCCTTCACTATGAATACTTGAAAGAATTGGAATGATTGAATATAAATTTGGACTTTGACCAGTTATCATTGAAAACACTTTAAATAATGGAAAACTATATCTATTTATTAGTTCCTTTGCTAAATCTACAATAATTTTATTTTCAGAAAATAATGGAACTCTATCAGCAATTATTCCAAGTGCTGAATAAATAATAAGTTCAGGCATATTTGATATAATGTAATTTATATCATATTTAAATTTCAAGTTAAGAAGACCGACAGCGATTTTTAAGCTTAATAAAGAGGCAGAAATATGAGCAAATGAGCCTCCCATCTTTGGATTTACAATTATGGCATTAGGTAGTTTTTCAGGCAATTCATGGTGATCTGCTATAATTACACTAATGCCTTTTTCATTTGCATATTCTACTTCTTCATAACTACTTAATCCCGTATCAACACATATTATTAATTTTATATTATTTTCATAAGCATAATCAACACCAAATTTATTCAATTTATGACCTTCACTATTTCTTTTAGGAATATAATATATTGAATTTGATTCAAGCATATTTAAAGTTTTTATTAAAATTGCAGTTGAAGTTGTTCCATCTAAATCATCATGCCCCCAAATGAGAATTGTTTCTTTTGAAGCATATTTAAGAATTTCTTTTAATGCTAATTCCATATTAGGTATTGCTCTTGGTGATAATAGGTTTTCAATTGTAGGTTGAAATAGACTTTTTACAAGCTCTAAATCAACTATGCCTTTTTTCATAAGAACTTTTATTATTTGTGGATGTAATTTATACTCATCTTCTAAAATTTGCTCAACATTCATGTGTTCTTACCTCCTTATGTACCAATCTACATAAGCTTTTATACCCTCCGCTATATTTCTTGAAATTTCATCCTGATATTTTTCATCTGATAAAAGTTTTGCCTCCTTTGGGTTTGATATGAATCCAAGCTCAACTAAAACAGATGGTGAATAAACACCCCTTAAAACATAAAATCCCGCTTGTTTAACTCCTCTATCTTTTCTATCTTTGTTTATTTTTTGATGAATGAAAAATGCTAACTTTTGAGATTCTTTTAAATAAGCATTTTGTAATATATCAGAAATAATAAATTTAAGTAAGTTATTATCTTCAACTTCATATTTTATAACTGAATTTTCTAATGTTTCAACCGCTCTTTCTTCGTTGGTTCTTGCTGTTGAAAGGAAATAGGTTTCAGGACCTTCTGCATTATCTGTTTCAGAATAATTACAATGAATACTAACAAATAATTTGGCATTAAATTTTTTAGCAATTTCCGCCCTTTCTTTTAGAGAAACAAAATAATCACCATCCCTTGTTAAAACCACTTTAAAACCATACTCCTTCTTTAAAATATCTGCTATTTTTTTGCTTACACTTAATGTTATATCTTTCTCTTTTATTCCCCATTTTCCAATTGCTCCTGGATCTTCGCCTCCATGTCCTGGGTCAATAATAATATATCCAAAATTACCATATGAGTAAATTACAAATTTTAAAACATCTTTTTCTTTAATTTTCTTATAAGAGCCATATTTAGTAGTTATGAAAATTTTAAAGAATGCTCCTTCTTTTGTATGAAAAATTCTTATGGAATCTATAACTTCGCTATTGCTATTAATATAGTTATACTTAGGATAAAATCCATCTTTTATATGGATAATTAAGCTATTTTCATCAAACCAAACTTGCTCATTTAAGCCCTTTAAAAGATAAAAATTCAATATACAGCTATCGTTTCCTTCAACAAATTCAAATTTCTTAATTGTTTCAATAGCTCTAAAAAATTCATTATTTTTGTAATCCCAAAATATAGGATTTGAAGTTAATCTATAAATAATAATTGCCAAACTACTCCCATCTAAAAAAATTTTATTATTCTCAATTTTATAGCTCATTTTAAAATTTTTTCCTTTATAAGAAAATGTGCTATCTGTGAAATTAAAATAAATTGTATCATTTTTATAGAAAGCAAAATTTTTCTTAAAATTTATTGAATAAATTGAAAGGATACTATCAAGGGCAAACATCATAATTCTGTCCCTTCAAGAGCCTTACTACAAGGACAATTTCTTTCATTTGGTATAAATTCAAGTGCATTTAAAATGATTTTTTTAATGTTCTCTAAATTATTCTTCATATTTTCAATAACTTCAAGTGTCGTTAATTTTTCCTCCTTGATACCAGCAGCATAGTTTGTCACAACATTTATTGAAGCATAACAAATTTCAAGCTCTCTACTTAAAATAGCTTCACTAACCATTGTCATTCCAACAACATCACAACCAAGAATTCTTAACATCTTTATTTCAGAAGGTGTTTCAAGTCTTGGTCCTTCCATTTGGGCATAAATACCAAATTCATTAACTTCTATATTCAAATTTTTGGCACTTTTAATTAAGCATTCCCTTAAAGTTGGACAAAGTGGTTGGGTTAAATCAATGTGAATAACTTTTGGACCTTCATAATATGTTAATGTTCTTTTTGAAAAATCAATAAAATCAGATGATATTACAATTTCATTTGGTTTTTTTGTAATACCACCAACTGCAGAAACACTTATAATTCTTTCAACATTTAGCATTTTAAAAGCATATATGTTCGCCTTATAATTTATTTTATGAGGTGGAATTGAATGTGCTCTTGAATGTCTTGGAAGAAAATATATTTCAAATTGATTATATTTAGCATATATTAATTTATCAGATGGATTTCCAAATGGTGTTTTAACTTCAATTTCATCAATAATTTCAATTCCTTGAATGTTATACAATCCACTTCCTCCAATTATTCCAATTTTCATGCTTGATTAATTCTCTTTTCTAATTCATCCTTATTCATGAAAACTTGAATTTGATAACCCTCCGCTATTTTTTTACCATCTTCATTATAGCCTTCAATATCACATATAAATTTATTGTTTTCAACACTTCTTAATATGGCTCTAATTTGAACCTTTTTACCAATTCTTGTAGGTGCTAAATGTTTTATACATATACTATAACCAATGCCTTGCTCATCCTCTTCTAAATACTTTTCTAATAATCTCCTTGCACAAAGCTCTGCATGATAAACCAAACTCCAAGTTGAATACAAGTTATGAATTAAAACACCTTCAAATTCAGCTCTCATCGTTTCATCCGTTATCACTTCAATTTCATAATAATCTCCAATTGTATATGGTTTCATTTTCTTTTTGCAGGCTCTTTATTTTCATGATTAACAAGCCAGTCTCCACTCCTGTATGGCTCATATTCCATATGCATAGGAAAATCTTTTCTTAATGGATGACCTTCATAATCTTCTGGTAGTAATATCCTTCTTAAATCGTCATGACCTTCAAAGATAATACCAAATAAATCATAAACTTCTCTCTCTTGCCAATCCGCTCCATAAAAAATATCACTAATTGTTTCAATTTTTGGGTTATCTTTTGGAACAATACATTTTATATATTCTTCTTTATTTTCTGTAAAATTTCTGAAAAGGTAAATTAATTCAAAGTTTTCTTTTTTATCTACTGCTGTAATAAATGATAAATAATCATATCCACTTTCTTTAAGTTTTTTAACTTCGTCTTTTATTTGCTCTTTTTGAACAATTCTCATAGTTGAAAATTTTAAAGTTTAAAAAAAATGTTTAGGGTTTTGTCTAATTTACTTTAAACTTTTCAAACTTATGAAAGATTATGTTTTAATTTTTATAATTTCAATAATTGGTATTTTTATTGCTTATGGAGTTTTACTATTATCTTACTTTTTAGGTCCGAAAAGAAAATTTATTGAAAAACTTGAGCCTTACGAATCAGGTGTTAAACCTGGTAAGTGGGCAAGAAGTTTGAACATTCATTACTATTTAATAGGATTATCATTTTTAGTTTTTGATATTGAAGCGATTTTCCTTTTTCCTTGGGCTTTGAACATTGAAAAATTTAAATTGTTTGCTTTTTTTGAAGCATTTATATTTATTATTATTTTATTAGTTGGCTACTTTTACATTCTATCAAAAGGTGGATTTCAAACAAAGTAATAATTACCTTTAAACTTTTCAAGCTTATTATGAGTGAAGAGAAAATAATAGAAAAACAACTTTTAAGAGCAATTATTTTAACAAAAGTTAAAGATGCTATTGAATGGGCTATAAATTGGAGTAGAGGTAACTCAATATGGCCTGCAACATTTGGACTTGCTTGCTGTGCTATTGAAATGATGGCAAGCTCAATGCCAAGATATGATATGTCAAGATTTGGTTATGAAGTTTTCAGGGCTTCACCAAGACAAGCAGATTTAATGATTGTTGCAGGAACTGTTACTATGAAAATGGCTCCTGTTTTAAGAAAAATTTATGACCAAATGCCAGAGCCAAAATATGTTATATCTATGGGAACATGTGCTAATACAGGTGGAAAATATCATAATTATGCTGTTTTACAAGGTGTTGACCAAATTGTTCCTGTTGATATTTATGTTCCTGGTTGTCCTCCAAGACCTGAAAGCTTAATTTATGGAATTTTGGAGCTTAAAAAGAAAATTGAAAAAGAAAAGGGAATTATTTTATGAGAAAAATTTTATATTTTATAATTATTTTGATTGTTTTAGATTTGTTTATTTTGGGGTTCTTTTTCTTTAAGATGGAAAGTGAAAAACAAAAACTAATTAACAATTTTGAAAATCAGAAAAATCAACTTGTTTATGATCTTGGTTATGTAGTTGCGCTTTTCGCAAGAGACAAAATTTTAAGTGAAAGTTTTCCTGAAAATGTTAGGAATTATTTAAACGAGCTTGTTAGAAGTGATAAGAATTTAGAGCTAATTTTAATTGCGGATTCAAGTGGAAAGGTTCTCTTTTCAACGAATGTTGCTTATGAAAATAAACAAATTGATGAAATTTTTTCTGAAAATATAACTTCCCTTGTTGATTATGAATTGAAATCTAATGAAGATAAAGTTGTTCTTAATATGCCTATATCTGAGTTTAACAGGAGAATTTTATATTTAAGGATAGAGTATAAAAGGAGGTAGGGGATATGTTAAATCTTCTCTTGATAGCGCAAAGTGAAATTTATCTCTATGGTCTGAACTATGAGGCTCTAACAGGAACAAGGAGGGTTGGCTCTGCTTTTGTTGATGGGATAAATGCTCTTACATTTCATCTGATAAATCTAAATTATGAATATTCTGCTTCTGACTATACTTTGAATAATAAAATTGGAAAGCCGTTTATTGGTTCTCAGTTCTTTGGATTTGGTTATTCTCTTGCTCCGTTTGAAGCAAGTGTAATAATGAAGTACTTCGGTGATGCTTTTGATATAAATGGTGAAGGATGGTACTTAGGATATGGTCTTGGAGATGTAAAGGCAAATTTCAAGGTTGGAATTCCTATTGTAAAAAATACGTTTGCAGTTGGATTTAGAGGTTATATCAACATTCCAATTGGTGAAGAAAGATATTTAGATACTACGAGATTTGATATTGATTCAATAAAAAATGTTCCATTTGCTACACAGGACCCAACAGGTGGGAAAGGTGGAATATACAGACCATTTGCTTATAAAGTTTTGACTTATGGACTTGGTGGAGCAATTTCACTTCAAAAATATCCTTTGAGATTGAATTTTGAAGCTGTTTATAATATTGGTGATACTGCGAAAGGTGATGAATTTTGGCAATTTGGGTTGGGATTATTAGCTCATGTAGGAATTGTAAAACCTTATGCTGAATTTGTTTATCTTAAACCTATTGATACAAAATATTCTGATTCTTCTGCTAATTTATTAACATTTGGTTTAAAATTTGGTTATCCAAATTGGCATTTTGATATAGCACTTGAAAAACCATTAAATTATAATTTTGGACCTTATGGAACTGATTATGTAAATAACAGATTTAAACCTGATTGGAGCTTATGGGTAGGACTAAATTATACATATGAAGCAGGAATTCCAAAAGTTAAATATGGTGATGTTATAGCAATTGTTCAGGATGCTCAAAACAATTCACCAATTCAAAATGCTAGTGTAAATTTAAAGCTTGAAAAAGCAACTTTATCACAAACTACTGATCAATTTGGAAAATTTGAGTTTAAGAAAATTCCTGTTGGAAGTTATACAATTGAAGTTTCAGCAAAGGATTATCAACCAGAAGTCAGAACTATAACCATAAATGAAGGAAAAAATGAAATTAGAATTTTATTAAGTAAAATCAAGAAAGGAACAATTACAATAAGAGTGTTTGATAGTGAAACAAAGGCTCCACTTTTAGCAGATGTTATTTTATTTAAAGATAATGTTAAAATTTCAGAGGATAGAACGAATGAGCAAACAGGAACAATTGTTTTTAAAGATTTAGAACCGGGTTCATATTCATTTAGGGTTGAAAAAGAAGGTTATAATGCTACTGTTAGAGCTATTGAGCTTAAAGAAAGTGCAGTTGAAGAGGTTGGATTAGTTAAAATAAAAGCAGAAGCACCGAAATTTGTTAAACTGACAGGTAAGGTAATAGATGCTAAAACAAATGCTCCAATACCTAATGCACAAGTGGTAGCAAGTGGTAAATCCACAACGACAGACCAATTTGGTTTATATACTATTGATTCTTTACCACTTGGAGTAATTCAAATTGGTGTTTCAAAAGAAGGTTATCAAACTTATTCAGAAGTAATTCAGGCAAATGTTGAAGGTGCTATTGTTAAAAACATAAGCTTAACACCATTAGAAGAAAAACCAAAAACTGGAAAAATTGTTGTTAGCGTAGTAGATAGAGAAACAAAGAAACCAGTTATGGCTAACATAACAATACCCGGAACTAATATATCAGGAGCAACTGATAATAATGGAACATATAGTTTTGAAATAGGTCCCGGTGAATATGCTTTAAACATACAACCACAAGAGCAATCTTACTATCCTCAAATTAAACAAATCCAAGTAAAAGCAGGAGAAACTACTACTATTGTAGCAGAGCTTGTTAAGAAGGAAGCAAAAATTGTTGTAAGGAATATATATTTTGACCTAAATAAGGCAACATTAAGACCTGAAAGCTATCCTGTATTAGATGAATTGTGCCAACTCCTTAAAGAAATGCCTACCGCCAAAGTAGAAATTGGAGGTCATACAGATAGTAGAGGTTCAGATGAATACAATATGAGACTTTCAGAAGCAAGAGCAAATGCTGTAAGGGATTACTTCATTACGAAGAATTGTATAAGTGCTGACCGCATTACTGCAAGAGGTTATGGAAAAACTATGCCTGTTGTATTTCCTGAAAAGAGCGAAGCGGATTATCAATTAAATAGAAGGGTTGAAATTAAATTTATGGGAGAAAAGTAATTTATGGGGGGGTTTGACCCCCTTAAAAAATACAAAAATTTAAAAGAAGCAAAAGAAATTATTGATAAATTGAAAAGTGAAAATAAAATTATTGTTTTTACAAACGGTGTTTTTGATATTATTCATCCTGGACATATTGAATTATTAAGAAGTGCTAAAAGTTTTGGAGATTTTCTAATTTTAGCATTAAATACTGATAGCTCAGTTAAAAAAATTAAGGGAGATAAAAGACCAATTTTTTCCTTAAATGAAAGAATAAAAATTTTGTCATCAATTGTTTATGTGGATTTAATAGTGAGTTTTGAAGAAGAAACACCTTATGAAGTTATAAAATTTTTAAAACCTGATATTTTAGTAAAAGGAGGAGATTATAGAATTGAAGATGTTATTGGTAGAGAATTTGTTAAAGAAGTTAAAATTGTTCCGTATTTAGAAGGTTATTCAACAACGAAAATTATTGAAAGAATTAAAAATGCTTGATTTAAATAGAAGGGAAATGTTAGCAATTAGTTTATTTTTCACATTTGTTTTAATTGGTGAAATTGGGCTTTGGTACTATAAGGTTTTAAATCCCCCAAAGTATGAAATTTTAAAAAAACCGAATAATGAGATTATTTTAAAAGATTCAATTAAGAAATTAAGTTTAAATAATTCATCTTATGAGGAGCTTCTTGAAGTTCCTGGTATTGGTCCAACATTAGCAAAAAGGATTATAGAAAATAGACCATATAATAGTGTTGAAGATTTAATGAAGGTTAAAGGCATAGGGAAAAAGAAATTTGAAAAATTAAAGGATTATTTCCAGCCTTAAAATTTTCTTTCTGCGGGAGTGGCGGAATAGGAAGACGCGGCGGATTTAGGATCCGCTCCCGAAAGGGGTGTGGGTTCAAGTCCCACCTCCCGCATAATATGAAATTATTAATTTTTGATTTTGATGGAACACTTTTTGATACTTCCATTGGTTTAACGCTTTCTATAAATGAGCTAACTTCAAAATATAATCTTGAAAAATTAGATAGGGAATATATTAAGAAAATTGTAGGGGGAGGTATTGAAGCAACTTTAAAAGAAATTTTCAAGGAGAAATTTCATGAAGGCTTAATTGAAGAATTTAATAGTATTTATAGGAATTATATGTTTGAGGGTCTTGTTCCATATACGAATATATTTGAAACAATAAGGAAAATAAAAGAAAATTTAGAAGTTAAAAGTGTTATTTTTAGCAACAAAACGAAATTTTTCATAATTGAAATTTTAAGAAAATTTGATGTTTATCATTTATTTGATGAGATAATAACAATTGATGATGGATATAAAAAACCTGATACAAAAGCTATAGATTACTTAGTAGAAAAATATGAAGTTAAAAAAGAAGATGTTTATATGATTGGTGATAGTTGTTACGATATTCAAACTGCTAAAAATTCAGGAGTAAAAAGTATTTTTGTTAGTTGGGGGTTTGGTCAGAACTGCTTTGCTGATTTTGTTGTAAATGAGCCAGATGAAATATATAATATAATAATTTCAAAATAGCTAAATTTCCTCTGTGAAATGTTTTATAAGCCTTATCGGTTAATAAAGATTGATGAATTAGTTTTAAAATATCTTCCTTACTATAAAATTGATTTATTTTTTTTAGTTGTTTAGTAATAAAAGAAGGTTTTATTGCTTCATTTAAGTTTTCCTTTTCATACAATAAATTTAAAAGCACTCTTAAAATATAAGCATTAGATTCTATGAACTTTGTATTCTCAAAAAGTTTTATGCTACTTAAAAAATCAAAATTTTGTAAATAATTTAAAAATTCGTAAATTTTCTTTTCCTCAAAATTACTAATTATCATATCAAAATTTTCCTCACCACTTAAATATATTTTTTCTATTTCATTAGAGCATGTTTTTAAATCATTTGGTAAAATTTGAACAAGTTTCTCAATTTGATATGCATTTAAATTGATATTTAAAGATTTTAATTTTTGAATAATCCATTTTCGTTTTTCATCTTTATTTAAATAAGGCATTAGGACAATAACACAATTTTCACTTTTTGTTATATTTTTCTTAATGAAATTTTCAGCTAAATTTTCAAGTTTCTTTAAATTGTTTTCATAAAAGTCTAAACTTGAATATAAAATAACTTTATTTTCATTTATTTTTAAAAGCAATTTCCAATTTTTCATCTCTTCAAAATTTTTAACAACAGCTAATTTCTTCCTTTTATTGAAAATTTCAGATGATTTTAAGTAATTTATTATTTCTTCTACATTTGTTTCATCTCCAAAAAATAATGATTTTTCATAATCTATAAATTTTTGAGCAATTGCTCTAATTGGATAATCTTCTGGTCCAAGTAAAATAAAAACATTTTTTTGCTGATATTCAGAAAAATTTTTTAAAAAATCAATATGAGTTAGCATAAATTATAAGTCCATTTCTTGAAGCTGAAAATATATAATTATTATATACAATTAAATCAAACAAAACATCACCTGTATATTCAGGTGATCTGTATCGTGCTACTTCACCTTCAACTATCGTTTTTCTTCCAAGCTTAAATTCATTTTCAACTTTATCTAAATCAAATATTCTAACACCACCCTTACCTGCTGCTAAATATAAGTAGCTTCCCTTTAAGTACAATCCAAGAGCCTCACCCAATCCAATATATCTTATAATAGGCTTTATATCTTTTGGATTTGAAACATCAAATACATAAAGTCCAAGCTTTCCAAAACCTACATAAGCTCTATTATTATAGTATTTTACAGCAACAGCAAATGTTGTATCACCGAGTGTATATGAGCCTATAAGTTTTATATTTTTTATATTTGAAATATCAAGGATTAAAAGCCCTGCAGGTCCATCAGCAACATATGCATAATTTCCTACAACATGAATAGCACGAGCAAAACCAGGGGTATCAAAATATGAAATGATTTTAGGATTTTTCGGATCTGATATATCATAAACTGTTATACCTGCTTCTGCGTCTGCCATAAAAAGATAATTTTCTTTAATATCAATATATAAAGCAGAATCTCTTGAAGGAACTTGTGAAACAATACTTGCGGTATAGGGATCAGTTATATCAATTACAATAAGACCTGCTTTTCCACCAGCTACATATAAATAATTACCTTTTACTTTAAGACCTATTGGCATTCCTTCAACTTTAATTTCAGGAGCAATTCCAAGTTGCTTAATATCTGAAAAATCAATAATATATATACTTTTTAAAGAGCTTAAATAAGCATAATTTCCTTTTACTTCAATACCTACAATAGGTTTGTTAGATTTCCATCTTGATATAAGTTTTAGATTTAAACTATCACCAAATCTCAAACTATCAGTTTGAAGAAAAAGGAAAAATATCATATTTTAAAATTTTAAAGGAAAATGACCTATTTTTTTCTACTTTATCAAAAAATAACCAATAATTTCATTCAAATAACGAATATTTCTGCTAAAAGAAGCATAAGAAGGAACAATATCAAGAATCGTTTTAGCTGTCCAGTCAATTTGATTAGATGGAACAAACTTTAAATTTAAATTTGAGTTTTTAAAAATTTTCTCAATTCTCTTTAAATGATAATCTGAACTAACAACAATTACATTCTTAAAATTTTTAATTTTTGAAACTTTTTTGAAATTTTGAACATTTTCAAAAGTGTTTCTTGCTAAACTATCCAAAATTAACATACTATCAGGAATTGAAAACATTAACAATTTACTTTTCATCATTTTTGCTTCAATTTTATAACCCGATATTACAATTGGAACATTATAAATTTTATATAACTCATATGCCTTTACAATTCTTGAAACACTTTCATCAGAAAGTCCAGCACCTAATACAAAAATTACATCTGGTTTTTGGAAGTTAGCATTAACTTTTACTTTTAGAAATTCTTTCATTAAGTCAGTTGTCGGTGAAATTGAAATAATATATAAAATTAAAGCGGATAGTAAATTTAGAATTCTTAGAACTTTGTTTTTAACAATAAAAGAATTTAATAAAAAAATTAAAATGAAAATGCCAGGCGGAAAAACTAAACCTTTTATGATTTTATAGAGATAAAACATCAAAAAATTAGTAAGCTCCTTCCTTTTTAATTATAACTTTTAATGTTTTTAGAATAATAATTATATCAAGCCATAATGACCAATTTATAACATATATTGTATCAAGCTTAACTCTATCTTCATATGTTGTATTATTCCTACCACTAACTTGCCATAATCCTGTAATGCCAGGTTTTACTGCAAGATAAAATTTTTTAAATTCTCCATAATATTTTTCAAGTTCATCCTTAACAACAGGTCTTGGTCCGACAACTGAAAGGTCTCCTTTTAGGACATTAAAGAATTGAGGTAATTCATCTAATGAGAATTTTCTTAAAATTTTTCCAATAGGTGTTATTCTTGGGTCATTTTTCAATTTATAATAAGTTTCCCATTCTTTTTTAAGATTTTCATCATTTTCAAGAATTTTTTTAAGCATCTCATCAGCATTCTCGTACATTGTTCTAAATTTATAAATTTCTATACATTTTCCATCTTTGCCTATTCTTTTGTGTTTATAAAAAATTGGACCTTTTGAAGAGATTTTAACCAAAATAGCAATAAGAATATATACGGGAAGAAGAATAAGGATAACTAATAAAGAAAACAAAATATCAAATGTTCGTTTTATAATTCTGTTTATTTGTGAATCAAATTTTGTTGAAGTTTCAAAAATTGGCAAATTTTGAGCAATTGAAAAATGTAATATTTGATTTGTAAATGAAAGTCCGGAAATATCAGGAACATAAAATATTCTTTTAAATTTTAAAGATAAATTTGATATTTCATTATAAAATTCATTTAAAAATGGTAATCTTGGAATAACAACATTAAAAATTTCACCCTTATATTTTTCAATTTCCGAAAACTTTACAATTCCAACAGGCTCATAAGCCAAATACCATTCCTTTCTAAAAAAATCATAAATTTTATCACTATCAGGACCATCAATAATTAAAATTTTTTCTTTCAAATAACCATTTAAAACACGTTTTGTAATAAATCTAAATAAAGGGATAAAGAAAGCACAAAACATTATTGAATAACTAAGAAATAATCTTGAAAAATCGGGTTTTGTTTTTGTCATAGCATAAATACTAAAAATAAGAACAAACGAATAAAACAAGCTTTCTATAATGTCTTTACTTTCTTCATAGAATAATCTTCTTTGAGTATATAGACGTTTTATAAAGAAAATCGTTATGATAAAAAATGCTATAATTAGCATTTCCTTTATTCGGTTTTGAAATTCAAAATAAGAATTCCCAAATTTTAAGATAAAGGCAATAGTTATTGAAATAGCAATAGCCAAGATATCAGATAGAAGCATTGAAAAGATATATTTAAAAGATGTAATTTGAAATTTTGTTAAAAATTTTGTATCTAACATTCACTTTCTAAAAACGAAACCTTGAAAATTTTAAAGCAAGTTTGATAGATAATTTATAAAAGCATTTAAAATTCTTTTAGAAACAAATTCATCCCAAAACTCAATATCTGAGCCTTTTTTAAAATTATTATTCATAATTTCATTAAAGTGATAGATAATTTTCTCTTTACTTGTTCCAACGAGAACATTTGTTCCTTTTTCAACTGTAATTGGTCTTTCTGTGTTTTCTCTAAGTGTTAAACATGGAATTTTAAGGTAAGTTGTTTCTTCTTGAATTCCTCCTGAATCGGTAAGAACGAACTTTGAAAATTTCAATAATGAGATAAAATCCAAATATCTTAAAGGTTTTGTAATCAATACATTTTTAAAATCAAAATGTTTTAGATTTTTAAGTGTTCTTGGATGAGCAGGAAAAATTATTTTTATATAATTTGATATTTCTTGAATAGTATCCATTATTTCTCTAAATTTTTCAAAATTATCAACATTTGATGGTCTATGAAGGGTTAAAATGGCATAATTTTTTTCCTTTATTTTAAATTTTTCACTTAAATTGTTAAATCTATTATCCACAATTTTTAAAACACTAATTAAACTTTCTATCATAGTATTTCCTACGAGATAAACGGATTTTAGACTAATTCCTTCTTTTAATAGGTTCAAAACACCAGAAGGCTCACTAACAAAATGGATATTGGATATTCTATCTGTTAAAATTCTATTTATTTCCTCAGGCATAGATAAATCAAAACTTCTTAAACCTGACTCAACATGAGCAATTTTTATATTTCTCTTTATTGCAGTTAAACTTGCAGAAACTGTAGAATTTACATCTCCAAAAACAAATACCCAATCAGGTTTATCTTCATCAAACAATTCATCTAATTTTATCATAATTTTCGCAGTTTGTTTAGCATGTGTATCAGAGCCAACATTTAAATAGTAGTCAGGATTTGGTATTTCAAAATCTTCAAAAAAAGCTTTATCTAGTTCATAATCATAATGCTGTCCTGTGTGAATTATTTTTAAATTTTTAAATTCCTTTGAAAATGTTTTATATACTGGATTTAATTTTACAAAATTTGGTCTTGCTCCAACAATAAAAAAAATTTTCACTTTTTCTTTTTATGTCTCATCTTCTTTCTTCTCTTTTTAAATTTATGTCTTTTTATTTTTTTCAGCTTTCTCTTTCTTCCACAAGGCATAATTTTCAACCTCCTTTTATAGAAAGGTTTTTAGATGGTTTAAATTTAATTTTGAACCTTTGAGGAACTATTATTTCCTGTCCTGTTTTTATTATCCTTGCTCTTCTAGGTTTTCTTTTTACTACTCTAAAACTACCAAAACCTCTTATTTCTATTTTTTCTTTATTCATTAAAGCATTTTTCATTTCCTCAAACAATGCATCTACTACAATAGAGACATCTCTTTGAGGTATGCCTATCCTTGCTGAAACCTTTCTAATAAGATCAATCCTACGCATAGTGAAAATTTTAAAGTATAACAAGTCTGCCTT
>JAVVGK010000026.1:0-16096 GCA_032249175.1 Candidatus Hydrothermia bacterium
AAAATTAAAATGACAGATTAAATTTTAAAAATTTATAATTTTTGTTGAAAAATCAGTATAGGTAAAGCTTTTTAAATTTTAAGTTATTGAAAATAAATAACTTATTAAAATTAAATTGACTAATTGAATTTAACAAATTAAAATATAATAACATCACTTTTTGCTTTGTCCAAACTATCAGAAATTTAAAACATCTAATAAGTGTATGGACTTTGCTGTCGTAAAATCCATAAATCCATATTTTTATTGCATTGTCCAATAATTCTAAAACTATTTATTTTTCTATATTTTGCCCACCCACCCTGAAATCAAGCCTTCGGCTTTAAAAAACCCCATTTTTTGACTTGGGGGGCTTCGCCCCCCTTAAATTCCCCCAAAAAACAATAATTTCCTGAAATTTTTAAAAGTCCTTGATTATCAATCACTTAACACTATTTATTGGACAAAGCATATTTTTATTCACTGAGAAAACCACAATACCTTTTCTCCCCACTTATTTAAAAACTCATCTAAATCCTTTTCCGTTTTTAATATAATACCTAATCTATAACCAGGCCAGACAAGATTATCAAATTGAGGCGTTTTTCCTTTATATAAAACTTTTGGAATTATAAAGTATTCATCTACAATTTTATCTAATTCATTTCTAAAAACATCTTCATAAGAAGCATCTACAAAAATAAAATAAACTTTCATCTTTTCCTCCTTTGCTTTATACTTTCAAATATAGAATAAACCGTTGGAATGAAGAATAAGGTTATAATGGTAGAGAATGCTAATCCACCAATAACTGCTAATGCTAAACCTTTAAACTGCTCAGAGCCTTCCCCTTTTGATAATGCTAATGGTAAAGCACCAAAAATAACTACTAATGTTGTTATTAGTATTGGTCTTAATCTTCTACTTGCTCCTTCAACTACTGCATCTATAAGATTATAACCTCTATTTTTTAGAATATTCATATAGTCAGTCATTAAAATAGCATTTGAAAGGACAATACCCGTAGTTAATATAACACCAACAAAAGCATTAATGGATAACGGCTCTCTTGTAATGGCAAATATAATAGCAACACCAACTAAGGAAAATGGAACTGAAAGCATAATAATAAAAGGATATAAAAATGAGCCTAATTGACCTGCCATTACTAAATATATTAAAATAATTCCAAGAATAAGTGCTAAAAATAATTGACCAAATGCTTCTCTTTGCCTTTCAAAAGAACCAGAAATTTTAATATCTATACCTGATGGAATTTGAATACTTTTTATAACATTTTGAATATCATTTATTACTTCGCTTAAAGCCCTGTTGTAGTAATCTGCTTCAACTTTTACAACTCTTCTTTTATTTATCCTTTCAATAACTAATGGTCCATAACCATATTCAATTTTAGCAATATCTGAAAGAAAAACATTATATCCTAATGGAGATGGAATTTGAAGTGTATTTAAAATGGATAAGGTTTTTCTATAATCTTCATCAAGTCTAACTAAAACATTAACATCCAAACCTTCTAATTTTACCGTTGTAGCAACATTTCCAAATATCGCATTTCTTACATAACTTGCTACATAAGCAAAATTCATGCCATGTCTTGCTAATTCATTATTATCAAATTTTATTCTAATTTCTGGATTTGCTGAAAGTCTTGAAATTGTTATTCCACTTAAACCTTCTATTTTTGAGATTTTCTCTTTTATTTCCTTAGCTAATTTGTCAGTAGCCTCAATATCATCACCATATATTTCAATGGATATAGGTTTTCCTCCGCCAAAGAGCAACTGATTAGCAAATGAACCACTTGAAACCTCAACTATTTGAGGACCTGGAATATTCTTTATTTCTTTTTCTATCATAGCAGCAATTTCATTAGCACTTTTATCTCTTTTTTCTAAGGGAATTAATTTTGCTTGACTTCCTATAAAATTACTCGCTTCTACAAGACCACTAACAGAGCCGAATCCACTTTCCGTAGGTCCAACTCTAAGACCATAAAACTCAATATATTTATTTTTCCTTAAAATTTCCTCTACTTTATCTGCTACTTCTGATGTTTTTTCCAATTTTGTCCCAGGTGGAAGTAAAATTCTAATAATAACACTTCCTGTATCTTGTGATGGTATGAATTCCGTTTTTACAAATCTAAAAATTGAAAATCCAAGAATAAATATAATAATTCCAATAGTTGTAGCTAAAAATTTATGATTAACACTCCATCTCAATAATTTCTTATGACCATTTTCTAAGCCTTTTAAAGCATTTTCTAAAAACTTTCCAATAATAGTACTTGGAGGTTTTGGGTCTTTTAAGAATTTACTTGCAAGCATAGGTGTAAGTGAAAATGAAACAAGGAGTGAAATGAATAGTGTAATAGCAATAGAAAATACTAATTCTCTAAAAAATAATCCTACGAATCCACCTGCTAATAGTAATGGTAAAACTACTGAAATTCTTGTTAATGTAGCAGCTATAACAGCTTGTGAAACCTCCTCTGTGGCAAATATAGAAGCACTAATAGGTGTTTCACCCCTTTCTCTATGATAAAATATATTTTCCATAACTACAATAGCATCATCTACTACAAGACCTACTGCTAATGCTAATGCTGAAAGGGAAATAAGGTTAATTGTTGTTCCTGAAAGATATAAATATATAAACGCTACAATTAGTGAAGTTGGAATAGCAATTGAAATAATTATAGAAGCACCGATATTTCTTAAAAGTAAATAAGTCACTAAAATTACAAATATCGCTGAAAAAATTAAATCTCTATTGAGATTTCTAATAGATTTTTCAACACTTTCAGTAAAATCTTGTGGTATTAAATATCCATAATTGTACTTCTTTGAAATTTCTTCTAATTTTGATTTTACTCTCCTTCCTACCTCTACTGCATTTGCATCAGATTGTTTAAAGACTGCGAAGAATAAAGCATTTTTTTCTAACGACCTAAATTCATTTATTTTATCTTCATAAGAATAATCTACCTTAGCAATATCAGAAATTTTTATAACTGAGCCATCTCTCTTAATAAGTGGTATATTTGCTATTTGTTTTGGATCCTTTATTTCACCTTCTGCTCTAATAATCCAGTCAATATCACCATATTTTATATTTCCAATAGGGATGTTTAAATTATTGGATTGAATAGCATTTACAATTTGATTTAGTGTTAAATTATAAGCTTCCATTTTTGTTTTATCTACTAATATATTAATTTGTCGTTTTCTTCCTCCACCAAATAATAGAACTTGTGCCACACCAGGCACTCTTTCAATTTCATTACTAATATAATCATCAAATTCTTTTCTAATATCTCTTAATGTATCTTTTGAGTAAAGTATGACAGCTAAAATAGGAAAGTTAGAAAGATTAAATTTAAAAATTTTAGGTCTTTCAATCCCACTTGGAAGTTGTAATAATGCTAAATCCAAGCGATCTCTTATGTCATTCGTAGCAGCATCTAAATCAGTCCCTTGCTCAAATTCTAAAATAATTGTAGATAAATTTTCTTGTGAATAGGAGTGAATATTCTTTAAATTAGGAATTGTTGAAAAATTTCTTTCTAAGGGTTCAGTTACAAGTTTTTCAACATCTTCACTACTTGCGCCTCTATAAAATGTTACTACTGATATAGAAGGTAATGTTACATTGGGAAAAAGGTCTATCTTTAATCTTGAAAGAGAAAATAGCCCTAATATAAAAAGCACAGCAAAAACAACAAATGTCAAAACAGGTCTTCTTACAGCAATCCTAATCATATTTTACTACCCTCACTTTTGAGCCATCACTTAAAACACCTTGTCCTTCAATGACAATTTTATCAGAAGGATTTAAACCTTCTCTAACTTCCGTCCAATCTTCATTTGATATGCCTATTTGAATAACTTTCTTATAAACCTTATTTCCATCTAATATAAATACATATTTTTTATCAAGTCCTAAAATAGCTTTTGTAGGAACAAGTAATGCTTTATCTTTTTTATCTAAGGTAATAACTGCCTTGGCAAATGCTCCAATAGGAAATTTATAAACTTTACATCTAATTTCAAATGTTTGACTTTGTGGGTCTATAATCTGACTCTTATAGTAAATGATAGCATCTTCTTGGATTTTAAACTCCTCAGAGATTAACTTTACTTTATCTCCTAACTTTACCTTGTTATAATATATAGATGGAAGTTTTATAATAGCAATAGGATTTCCATAAATTTGGGCAATAGGAGTAGTAGGGGATACAATTTGTCCTGAATTGATATTTAAAAGGTGGATTTTGCCGGAAGTTGGTGCTTGGGCAATATAATCTTGAAATTCAAGACCTGGTGTTTCTCTACTAATTTTAGCAATAGCCTGATTTTTATTTACATATTGACCTTCCGAAACTAAATAACTAATAAACTTTCCAGGAACATCAGGAAAAACATTTGTTAAAGGGTCAGCTGAAATAATGGCGGTATATATTTCCTTATATTCAATAGGCATATATTTTGGACTTGAAACGGAAACAGGAAATTCTGTTTCTTCTATTTTTTGAGCTTTTTCATTTGTTCTTTGACAAGAGAGCAAACTTATAATCAAAGTTAAATATATGAGATTTTTCATATTACTTACCTCCTTTTAAGACAGCTTCTAAATCTATAAGTGATTTGTAATAATCTCTTAAAGCTTGTTTATAATTTATTTGTGAAGCTATATATGTTCTTTGAATATCATTAAATTGTAAATTAGAAATATAACCTTTTTCGTATTGCTCTTTTGAGCTGTTTAGTAAAGCTTCTGAAAGCTTGGCATTTCTTTTAGCAGATTCAAGATTTTGTTTATTTCTTTCAATACTGCTTAAAGCATTTTTTAATTGGATATTAGCATTTAAAATAGCAAAATTTTTTAATAAATTTATTTGCTCATCTTGAATAATCGTTTTATTTACATCTGCACTTGTTGAAAATCCATCAAATACATTCCAAGCAAAAATTATTGAAAATGTCCAAGTGCCACCAAATTTATCCTCTAAATTTGGAGCAGGTCTTGAGCCTAAGAATTGAACTTGTGCTATTAAGTTTGGTTTATTTAAGGAATTTTGGACATTGCTTAATAAATTTAATGCTCTTAATTGTTTTTCATAAGATATAATATCTAAACGATTATTTAAGTTGTTTTCATTTACTTCTATTTGTGATATATTTAAACCTTCCAAACTATCCTTAATGACAATTTCTTCATCCTTTGGAAGATTTAAAATCATTTTTAAATTGTTTAAAAGCTCTTCATAGGTTCTTTTAGCATTTTCATAACTAATTTTAGCATTTTCATAATTTACTTCTGCTTGATTTAATTCTAAATTTGAAGATAATCCCTTTTCATATCTTAATTTTGTAGATTTGTATATTTCCTCTAAATCATTAATCGTTTTTTCTTGAAGTTTAAAAGTTTCCTTAAAGAATAAGAGGTCTATATAAAAGCTCTTGACTTGGTATTCAATTTTGAATTTATTTATCTGAACATTTAATTTTTGAATTTCTATTTGCTCTTGTGATAATCTAATAGCATTAATATCTCTAAACCAATTAAATATATTTTGTTGTAATGTAAATTGAGCATTAAATGTATGAGCAGGTCTGAATGGAAGTTCAGAATATACTATGGAATTTGGATCTGGATATATAATGAATTGACCTGGATGTTGTGGGTCTTGATAACCTATGTACCTTGTAGGAGTTCCAAATTTTATTACAGCTGGATTAGCAGTATAAGTATATATGGCATTTATTGAAACTTTTGGAAGAATATTTGAGCGAGATTTTATATAGTCAAAGCTTGATAATTCTAAACTTTTTTCACTTTGTAAAATTTGAATGTTGCTTTTTATGGCAATCTCAACAGCTTTTTGAAAGTCAAGCTCTATAATATTGAGGATAAGGTTTAACATAGTATTCCTCTTAATAAAATCTCCTTTATAACTTCCTTATCTTCATATCTTATGGGGTCTATAAGCCTTAAAAAATATCCTCTTAATGATAACATAAGGAAGTTTCCAATAACATCTATATTTAAATTTTTAAACTTATTTTTATAAATGCCCTCTGCTAAAATTTGTTTTGATATTGTATTAATTTCAGATATTAGGGGATAAATTCGTTGTATAAATGGTATAAAAATTTCCTTGTCAGTAATAAATTGCTTTTGATCTAACATCATTCCATGAGCATCATATAGCAAATCCCATAAAATATCTATAAATTTTGAAATTTTTTCTTCTGGCTCTAAATTTAAATCTCTTACACTTTTCATTTTCTCAATAATTGATTTTATTTCATTTTCTATAATCTCAATAAATAAATCTGATTTACTTTGAAAGTATAAATAAATAGTGCCTTTTGCTACTCCAAGGTCATTGGCAATATCTTCAATACTTGTTTTATAATATCCTTTTTCCATAAAATGCTTTTTAGCTATTTCCATTATTCTTTCCCTTTTATCTGACTTGTCAGTCATTTTGAAAATTTTAAAGGGTATTGCCCACCTACCCTAAAATTAAGCCTACGACTTATAAATTCCCATTTTTGGCTTTGGGGAGTTTCGCCCTCCTTAAATTCCCCTGTAAAATAAATAATTTCCTTAAAAGTTTTATAAATCCTTATAGGATAACCTTTTTTGGCAATTTGAAGTAAATCTATTTAAAAAACCACTTGCTTTTTAAAAATTTTTTGCTCGCTTTTATATAAAATTGTAGTTTTTTGTCCTTTTTTAAATTTTGTTAAAGCATAAGTCAAATCATATATATTTTTAATCTCATAATTTCCAATTTTCAAAATAATATCCCCTTCTTTAAGACCTAATTTTTGAGCAGGTGTTCCATTTGAAGTCCCAAGAACTCTAACACCCTCACCATCATAGCTATAATCAGGAATGATACCAAGTCTAACTCTATTTGGATTTCTTATAGTTCTATTTTCCTTAATTTCATTATAGGTTAATGCTTCAATTTTTGAAATTTCATCTATAATTTCTATTGTAAATTCTAAAATTTTTTTCTCGCCTTCATAATTTATGAATTGTGGGTCATCTGTTGTCTTATGATAATCCTTATGAGCGTTTGTAAAAATATGTAAAACGGGAATTTTGGCATTATAAAAAGCATTTTGATCACTACTACCAAATCCACTATTTGAAAATTTTATATTGAAATTGAATTTTTCATTTATCCTTTTAATAATATCTTCAAATTCATTAGCAGTTTTTGTGCCAATTATTGTTAAATTATTATTTTCCAATCTTCCTATCATATCAAAATTTATATAAGCTTTTATATTTTCAATTGGAATAATAGGATTTTTTATAAAGTAATCTGAACCAACAGTTCCAATCTCTTCACAATCCCAAAAGGCAAATAATATATTATCTCTAACTTCCTTATCTTTATAATAATTAGCAATTTCAATAACACCAGCAACACCGCTCGCATTATCATCAGCGCCATTATGAACATCATAAACTTTATCTAAGGAGCTAATATCACCATAACCTAAATGGTCATAATGAGCACCAAGAACAATATATCTTAAACTTTTTCCTTTCTTTATAGCAAATATATTTTCACCATTAATTTTTTCTTTTGAAAGCTTTAAATAAACTTCAATTTCTATGTTTTTTAGGCTATCTTTATAAGTTTTTAAAGTTTGTAGTGCTATTATTCCTAAATCGTTTTTAAAATAGCTTTTTTGAATATAGTTTGAGACCAAAAAAATTATTATTTTTTTCTTTTTATTCCTTTCTTCAATTGCTTTATGTATCATTTCAATTTCATCAATGCTATCTCCATCAATAATTGAAATATCTTTTGATTTAACATAACCACTACTTGAAAAATATAATGGTTTTATTGGAATTTTCAAATTTATATAAAAACTATCAATTTTAATTTTGCCATCTATATCAAAATTCTGTGTTAAAACCTCATATCCCATTCTATTTAAATAAAACTTTATATAATCTCTTGCCTTTTGATTATATCCACAAAATCTCCCTTCTAAATAATCATTTGCTAAGTAATAAATGTGATTTTTTATATTTTCCTCTGATAAGGCTAATAATAAACTAATCATAAACAACATCAGAAAGAATTATGTAATTTAGAGGATTTACCGCTCTTCCATTTACTATAACCTCATAATGAAGATGAGAACCTGTTGAGCGACCTGTTGAGCCTACTTTTCCTATAATTTCCCCTCTTTTAACTTTTTGACCAGGACTTACTAAAACTCTTGAAAGATGAGCATATCTTGTTATAATTCCATTTTGATGAGAAATTTCAACCTCAAGTCCATAACCTTCTTTATAACCTGCAAAAATAACAATTCCGTCAGCACTCGCATAAACAGGTGTTCCAAGAGGCGCTGCAATATCAATGCCTTCATGAATTTTATATTCTCCTGTAAATGGATCATTTCTATAACCAAAATTTGAAACAATAATACCAACTGTTGGAGATATACTTGGAATTCTTTTAATTTCTTCATTTCTCTTTTCAATAATTTCCTTGACTTTTTTAACATCTTGAAGCTCAAAATCTAAAATTTTTTTTAAGTTATTAAGTTCAAAGCTCAAACTACTAATGCTATCTTTTTTTATATATCCGCCAATACCAAAATTCCTAATATCATTTGATAAAGGACTTAAACCTGCTAATATCCTAAAATTATTTGTAATATCAAATAAGCTGTCCAATTTTGACTTTGTTATTTTCATTTCTTCTTCAATTTGCTTAACGTATCTTTTTAAGTTTTGATTTTGTCTTTTTAATGTTATATTCTCAATATATAAAAAAGCAAATTTCAAAGAGAAAGTGATAGCAAAAATTATAGAAAGTATAAAGCTTGAAATAACGCCTAAGAGAATTCCAAATGAAAGTTTTGTAAATTTTAAAATAAGGGATTTTGAATTTTCAATATCATATATTTTGATAAAAAACTTCACATTCCTATTTTTCATACAACAACCTCCTGTTTTGTTTTGTTTTCCGAAAATTATAAAGGATAAAGGGTAAAAATGTGATACTGACTACTTTTTTTACTATACTTAACCTCCTTTAATTAACAATAAAAAAATTGCATATATCAAGGTCAAACCAAATAATGAGCCATAAAACCAAACAAGAGTTATAGAAAACATTATTCTTGGTATTGATTGCTCTTCTCTTTCAAATCTTTTGTAGTTTAAATCAAAAAGAAAATCTTGTGTTTTAAGTCTGTTGTCTTTTACCCAGTTATAAAGTCGCCTATAAAGTCGTTCAAGGCGAAGGAAATAAGCATCAAGGAACCAAAAGACTACAATGGGAATAAAGGCGATGAATGTGTTATATTTATCTCCTTTAAGAAGCAAGGTAGCAACAACGAGCGTTATGGTCCACCCTTTAATCATAAAAGAATTATATGCCATTCTGTTTATAATTCCTTGTATTATTTCAAGTTCTTTAATCATAAAATCTTTAATATCTTCTTTATTTTCCATACTTTAAACCTCTGCTAAAATTTTAAAGCATACCTTTAAAATTATCTTATGCTACAAAATAAAAAACTCTATGGTGAGTTCCTAACACCTACTGAAATTTTCAAAAATTACATTTTACCAGAAATTGAAAATGACATTTATAAATATAGATGGGTTGATTTGTTTTGTGGTGAGGGGAATTTAATTTTACCAATTTTGGAATTAGTTGATTTAAATCAAAGAAATCAATTTTTTGAAAATCACATATTCCTTTTTGATATTCAAAAATCATTAGTTGAGAAGGCAATTTTAAATGCTATAAAATACGGGATTAAAGAGAGTTTAGCAAGAAAAAATATAATCCAAATGGATACAATTAAACATTATCCTAAGTTTATTTTAAATACCAATTTGCCAATATATCACATTACAAATCCTCCCTATCTATATATTGGACATATTGCTAAAAGTAAATCTAACATTATTGATTATTTTAAAAAGGAAAATGAAGGCTATCAAGATTTATATCAATTGGCTTTAATGAATGATTTAAGAAACAACATCAAAAAAATGATTTATATTATTCCTTCTAATTTTTTGTTTGGATTTTCAGTTTCAAATAAAATAAGAAAGGACTTCTTAAAATTCTACAAAATTAAAAAATGTTATATATTTGAAAGAAGAGTTTTTGAAGATACAGGAACTAATGTAATTTTATGTTTTTTTGAAAGAAAGCAATTTCCAAAGGATGAAGAAATTATTTTTGAAGGAATAAAAATAAATAGCTCTATTCAAAAAAGAGTATATATTCTAAGCCCAAAAAACTATTATAGAGCAGGAAGTGAATTTGAAGAATTTGTAAATAAATATAAATCAAAGAAGCCCTTGAAGGTTTCGTTTTATTTCACAAAAGAAGAATTTGAAAAGAAGAAAGGAGATAAGATAATTGTTGTTTTGGATGTAAATGAATATAAAAATAAAGTTTTGAATGTAAATGAAGAACTTTATAAAAAGATAAAATCAAATATATTATTTGTGAGGACATTAGATACAGGTAAAATGGATGGAAGAGTGGGATTATATGAAGTAAAAGAAGTTTTTAATGTTGATGGGATTTTTGTTTCAAAATCAAAACATAGAACCCATCCTATACAAATTTTCTTTGAGCCAATAATAAGTAAAGAGCATCAGAAATTATTAAAAAATTACTTTAATTTACTATTAGAGTATTTTAGAGAAAAAACAGATAGCGAATTTATGACAACTTATAAATATTCAAATAGTCAATATACTCGCAAATATCTTGGACTTTTACAAGTTAAGAATTTGATAGAAACTTTTCCAATTTTACTTTTGAATGAAAATGATTTAAAGGAATTTGAGAAAATAGTAAATTTAAAGGATGCTGAAAGTATTATATCTTTTATTGAGAGTTTTAATAAAAAGGAAAAGTCTATATTATGGCATTAGAGAAAAATTTACATTATTGGGAGGAATCCCTTAAAAATCCTGAACAGATAGTAGATGATTTTTATGTGGTTGATAATGTTATAGTTAATAACGAAGAATTTATTCAAATGATAGAAAAGTTAAGAAAGTTAATAGCAGATTATTGTAGTGAAAATTCAGAGGAAATTTTAAACCAAATTTACGAAGTTATTTTGTCAGTTGAAGAAATTGAATATACTGAATTTGTGGCATTTTGGAAAGTTCTTGATATATCCTTTTCTGTATTTAAGAAATTTCAAGAAGATAAAAAAAATAGAGGTTCTAAAAATTATATTAAAAGAGTATTGCTCAAAAAGATTTAATTTATATGAAAAATTAGGGTATTCAAGTGTTACTATTCAAGCACTTTATGATAGTGGAGTTTCAAGAAAAAAGTTTAGTTCAGGGATAGATAAAATAATCTATTTGCTGTCAAGTGTGTTCGGAAAAGCCTTTCATGCAAAATCAATTCAAGAAATCCTCAATAATAATATATGTTATTTTTTACCTGATATGGGAGATGAAAAACTTTTTAGAGAATTCTGTAATTATTTCTCTATAAAATACCAATTTGGACAAACTCATCAAAATAAATTGCCTGATATTGTAGTGAAAATAGATGGACATTTTCTTATAATAGAGGCTAAGCATATAAAAGAAACAGGTGGAGCACAAGATAAACAAGTTAATGAACTAATACAATTTATTAGTTATTCCGAAAAATCAGAATTTATACACTATTTAGCTTTTTTAGATGGTATTTATTTTAACGAATTTATAAATCCAAGAGGAGATAAAATTAAAAAACAAGTAAAAGATATTGAAAATTCTTTAAGTTCAAATCCTAACAATTTCTTTGTTAATACCTCTGGAATTATGAAGATATTTGAAGATTTATTTAATCTTTCTTAAACAAAATATAAAAACTCGGAATAATATATAATACTAAAATAAAAGTGAAAAAAATTCCACCTATCATTGGAGCAACGATTCTTTTTAGAATATCAGCACCAAGTGAGAATTCAAACATGATTGGAATTAATGAAAAGAATGCAGTTAATGTTGTAATTGTGATAGGTCTTATTCTTCTAACAACTGCCCAATGAATTGCATTATATTTATCGTTAAATTTTTCAAATCCTAAATCCAAAAATTTTATTTTAACAATGATAATTTCAACACTAATGCCAAGAAGTGCTATAATTCCAACCCAAACCGCAACTGACAAATTATAATTTAGAATTTTTAAAATTAATAATGAGCCAAAAAGTGGAAATGGCAAAAGAGAAAGAACAAATAAACTTTTCAAAATGCTATTAAAATTAAGATAAAGCAGAAAGAATATAATTAAAATTGTTATAGGAATAATAAAAGTTAATGAACTTTGAAATCTTTTAATATCTTCATATTGACCTGAAAATTCATAAAAATAACCATTTTCAAATTTAACAAAACTATCAATTAAATTTTTAGCTTTTTGAATATACCTTAGATAATCTTCATAAGTATCAAGATAAACATAACTTGTTATAAAACCATTTTCATTTCTTATCATATCAAAACCTCTTCTAATTTCAATATCACAAATTTCTTTTATTAGAACAAAGCCTGAATTTGTTCTAATTGGCATATTTTTTAAAAAATCTATTTCTCTAAAATCTCTTAAAATTCTCATTCTAATTGGGTATCTTTCTCTATTTTCAATGCTATAAGTAATTGGACTTCCTCCAATTGCGAAATTTATAATTTCCATAATTTCATTAACACTTATCCCATATTGTGCTAATTTAATTCTATTTGGAATAATGTAAATATAATAACTATTTGAATTTCTTTCAGCATAAACATATTTTGTTTCTTTCATTGATTTTAAAATTTTTTCAATTTCTATTGCTAAGCTTTCGGTTTTGAATGGTTCATTACCATAAACCTTAATACCAATTGGCGTTCTTATGCCTGTTTTTAACATATCAATTCTTGTTCTTATTGGCATTCCAAATGTGTTAATAAAACCTTTTATTTTTAATTTATTGCTTAAATCATCTATCACCTCATAAATTTTGTTTGGATTTTTCAATTCAATTGTTGTTTCAATCATACTAAATGGAGCAGGGTCAGTTGAAGTATTTGCTCTTCCAATTTTTCCAAAAACACTCTTAACATTACTATTTGAAATAATAATTGAATCCATATATTTTAAAACTTCAAACCCCTTACTTAATGATATTCCTGAAACTGTTGAAGGCATATACAAAATTGAGCCTTCATTAAATGGCGGAAGAAATTCCGTTTTTAAACTTCTATATAAGAAAAAACTTGAAATGCTAATTATGAAAAAAATTATTATAAAAATAATTGGGAATTTATAAATAAATTTGAATGTTGGCTCATAAGCTTTAATTAAAAATCTATTTATTGGATTTTCCATTTCTTTTTTTACCTTATTTGGCAAGAAGATATAAATTAAAATAATTACAAATGTTATTGACAAAATTGCTGAAATTAACATAGAAAGTGTTTTTGTCCAAGCAAGTGGTCTAAATAGTTTTCCTTCTTCACCACTTAAAAAGAACACTGGCAAAAATGAAACTGTTATAATTAATAGTGAAAAAAATAAACTTCTTGAAAGTTCATTAGCGGATTTTTTAATAGCTAAGAGTTTATCATACCCTTCTTCAATATATTTATGTGAGTTTTCTACAAGAACAACGCCCATATCAATTAAAACCCCAAGTGATAATATAAATCCTCCAAGACTCATAATGTTTAAAGTAATGTTAAAAATTTTTAAGAATATGAAAGAAATAATAATTGAAATTGGAAGCATTAAAATAATTGATATTGAAGAGCGAATTGAAAATAAAAAAATTAAAATCATAAAAGCAATTATTAAACTTTCCTTAATAATTGAAACAATTAATGTTTTTATACTTTCTTCAATCAAATGGCTTCTATCATAAGCGATTTTCATTTCCATTCCATCAGGAAGATTTAAATGCTTAATTTTTTCTTTAACTCTTTTAATAACATTATAACTATTTTCATTTATCCTTGAAATAACAATTCCTCCAACACTTTCACCCTTACCATTGAAATCCAAAGCACCTTCTCTTAATGAAGGTCCTAATTGAACAATAGCAATGTCTTTAATTTTTACACTTTTACCGCTATTATTCTTAACAAATATGTTTTCAATATCTTCCAAACTTTTAACATAACCATAACCTCTGATGTTATAAAATCTTTCTGAAATTTCTATATATCTTCCACCTGTTGAGCGATTATTATTTTTAATAGCATTTAAGACATCTTCAAAACTAATATCATAAACTTTCATAAGATAAGGATTTAAATCAATTTGATATTCTTTTAAAAATCCACCTATTGTTCCAACTTCACTAACACCTTCTATACTTTGTAAAAATGGTTTTAAAAAGAATTCGTTAAAACTTGTTAATTCATCAATTGAATGCTTATTTGAAATAAGAACATATTGAAAAATCCAAGAAATAGCACTTGCATCTGCTCCTATTTGAAAACTAACACCTTCGGGAAATTTAAATCCTGAAAGATATTCCAAAACTCTACTTCTTGCCCAATATAAATCAACATTTTCATTAAAAATAACATAAATAAAAGCAACATTATTCATAGAAATTGCTCTTATTGTTTTAACTTTTGGAACTGATAATAGCTTTGAAACAATCGGATAACTAATTTGCTCATCAATTGTTTGTGGGTCTTGACCTTCATATTTAACCGTTATAATAACTTGATTTTCTGAAATATCGGGAATGGCATCAATTGGAATTTTAAATAAAGAATAAATTCCAAGAATTAAAAGAAATAAGACAATAAAAGTTATTAAAAATTTATTTTTTAGTGAAAATTCACTTATCATTTTAGTTTAGCATCAGCATCTATTAAGAAAACACCTTTATTTACAATTATTTGTCCTTCTTTTAGATTTTTTACTAAATATCCATCCTTTACATCAGTTATTATTTCAATTTCAAATTTTTTAAAATTTCCATTCTCATATAAATAAACAATATCTTTATTTCCTGTTCTAATTACTGCATCTTTTGGAATAATAATACCTTTTACAGGTTTTAAAATTTTTCCAATTTCATAATTATTTTCAAAAAATTCACCATCATTTTTAAAAGTAGCTAAAACTTTTATGAAATTGCCATCACTTGAAGGTAAAATTGATTTTATATAACTTTTTTTATTTTTAATTTCAACAATATCACCAATTTTTACATTATTTGCTTCACTCTTTCTTAAATCCCCAATAAATAAAACCTCACTATTATCTATAATTTCCATAATAACATCATTATCACTAAATTTATAACCATTTTTTAAATAAATTTTTGAAATTCTTCCACTTATTGGACTTCTAAAAATTGCTGAATCCTCAAAAATATCTTCAATTTTTAAATCTAAAAACTTTAATTTTTCAACTATTAAACTATCCTTTGTTATTAAAAACTCATTTTTAATTTTTAAAATATCAGGTGAGTAAAAACTAAATAATTTTTCACCCTTTTTTACTAATAATCCTTCAATTGGGAAATAAATGTTAATAATATAACCTTGAAATTTTGGAACAATTTTATAAACTTTGTTTTTGGGGAATTGAATAATGCCTTCAATATAAATCTCTTTATATGAAATTGTATCTTTTACATAAAAAAATTTATTAATTGCTCCTTTATTGATTTTTCTGAATGCTCATGCGTTTTCATTTCTTTTAATGGAATTGTTATATTTTCTTTAATTTGTTTATTATCAATTTCAATAATTAATTGCCATTCTCCACTCATTGGAATAAAAACTTTTCCTTCTAAATTTTTATTTAATTCAAATAATTGTGTCATAGCAGGCATTCCTGGCATTTCTGGCATATATAAATAAGCTTTAAACTGATTAGGTTTTGGCTCAACTATAAATTTTACTTTGTTTTCCCTCTCTTTTAATGCTCCATCACTTGTAAGAAGTTTTATTTTATATCCTTCGCTTTCAATTTCAAGAACAGGTTTATATTCTTTTGAGCAAGATAAAATAAATGTTAAAAAGATGATAATTTTTTTCATTTTGAAAATTTTAAGGG
>JAVVGK010000027.1:0-15426 GCA_032249175.1 Candidatus Hydrothermia bacterium
CCAAATTTTAAGTAATCATCAATTTTCTTGTTTATATAACGAATTGGTTTCTTACCATCTTCTATTTCAATAACTAAATTAGGAGGCTCTTTAATAGCTTCAAAATCATCAATATATTTTTCTTTTTCCATTAAAACAATATCCGCTGCTCTTATGTTAAATTCATCTATTTTAATTGAAACTTCACCCAAAAGAATTTTAAACTCATTCCCTAATTCCAAGTTTAATTTAAATCCAATATCATTTAATAATCTTGCATGTCTCTTATAAGCAGGCATTTTCTTTATCCTCTTTCCATCAACAATCTCTTCCCATTCTCTTAATTTTCCATCTAAAAAATCTTTATATGTCCAAATTTTTTTTAATTTGGTTTTCATTTTTCTTTTTCAGCTTTTAACTGATTAAATAAATCATTAGTGGTTTTTGCTTTTGATAAAACTTCAAGAGCCTTATTTAGGACTTCATCATATTTTAAGAATTTTTCATATCTACCTTTTGAGCCTTGAATAATTTCAGAAATACTAATATCAAGATTTTTCATTACCTTATCTTTAACAGGCTCTATCTCTTTTAAATTATAACCTTTACTTTTAGCAAAGTTAAGAAATTCTTCATATGTTTTATCATCAATTTCAAAAGTTTTAGCATTTGGATTCTTCTTCTTCCATTCACCAGCAAATTCATTAAATAATCCATCACTAATCATTTTAGCAATAATTTGAGGCTCAGGTTTAGGCTCAATTACAATATCAGGTGCTATACCACCACCACCATAAACTTTCCTATTAAGTTTCTTGGTAAAAAATAATAAATTAGTTTCCTTTTTGGATTTTTCCCTTCTCTCCTTTAAAGTTCTTGTAGTCCTATCTATTGATCTGCCTGATGGTGTATAGTATCTTGAAGTAGTTAGCTTTATAGCATAATTGTCCCTTAATGGAATTACCCTTTGAACTGAGCCTTTACCATAAGATGTATCTCCTATAATTAAAGCTCTATCCCAATCCTGTAAGGCACCTGCTACAACTTCTGACGCACTGGCAGAGCCATAATCAATTAAAACCACAAGTGGAACATTAAATTCCAATTCTGGATCACTTGTTGCTCTAAAATACTCTTCAGAATCCATAGTTCTGCCTTTCGTAAAAACTATCATAGAATTCTTTTCTAAAAATAAATTAGCAATTCTAACTGCTTCATATAATAATCCACCTGGATTTCCTCTTAAATCTAAAATAAATTTTTTAGCTCCTAATTGTTTTAAACTATCAATAGCATCTTTTAATTTATCTGATGAACCTTGGGAAAATTGAGATAACTTAATATATCCAATATCATCCTTCAATATACTGAAATATGGAATTACAGGAACATTTATAATTTCTCTAACTAATTCAAAATTCAAAAATTCCGTAAATCCTGGTCTTAAAATTGTAATTTTAACTTTTGTTCCAGGCTCACCCTTTATCTTATTTACAACATCTTCAAGTTCCATATTACTTACTACTGTATCATTAACTTTAATAATAATATCACCAGGCTTTATTCCTGCTCTATATGCAGGCGTTCCTTCAAATGTAGAAACTACTACAACATTTGAACCCTGCTTCCTAACTTCCATTCCAACTCCACCATATGTTCCAGATGTTGAGCTTCTTAACTTCTCAAAATCTTCTGGCGTTAAGAATTCCGAATATGGGTCAAGACTTTGCAACATTCCTTTTATTGATTGCTCAACTAAATCTGCTGGATCTTCTTCCTCAACATAATTATCCTGAATTATCTTTATTGTTTGATCATATATTTCTTGAAGAGTTCTAAGATTCTTTGTGGTTTGTAAAGCATAACCTATGGTAATTCCTAAAATCATAGATAGCAATAAAAATATGATGTTTCTTATTTTCATAATCTCACCTCCTTATAAGGTTTTCTGCTATCTCAAAAACCTTTTGCTTTAAGGTTTGAAGTTCCATCGTTCCGTCTAAAATTATAAACCTCAAAGGTTCATTTCTCGCAATTTCAATATAACCAAATCGCACACGTTTATAAAATTCAATCTCTTCACTTTCAATCCTATCTAAAATTTTGTCTTTCAATCTATTAAATGAAATTTCCTCAGGTAGGTCTATTAGAAATGTTAAATCTGGCTTTATTCCTAAGGTAGCTATCTCATTTAATTTTTCTAAAAGTTTTAAATCTATTTTCCTACCATAGCCTTGATAAGCTATTGTTGAATCCATATATCTATCTGAAATTACAATATAACCTTCTTTTAATCTTGGAATAATAACATTCTTCGTATGCTCATATCTACTTGCTAAAAACAAAAATAACTCAGAATAATCAGGAATTTCAAATTCATTACTTAATAAAATTTCTCTTATTTTTTCACCAAGTTTTCCACCACCAGGTTCTCTTGTAAAAATGACTTTATAGTTTTTACTTTTTAAGTATTCATATAATTCCTTAGCAAGGGTTGATTTACCACAACCCTCTATTCCTTCAAATGTTATTAGCCTTCCGTATTTGCTTTTATCCAATTCTCTAATATCTTCCTTGCTTCAAAATCTGGTATTTGTTTTGGTGGCGTCTTAAAGAAATAAGCAGATGGCTCAATAATAGCACCTGATAAGCCTCTATCCTTTGCAATTTTAGCACATCTAATAGCATCTATCATAACACCTGCACTATTAGGAGAATCCCAAACTTCAAGTTTAAGCTCTATATTTAAAGGAACACCTCCAAATGCAGAGCCTTCTATTCTTATATAGCACCACTTTCTATCTTTAAGCCAAGGTATATAATCAGAAGGTCCAATATGAATATTTTCATCTCCAATATCATAAGGTATTAAACTTCTTACTGCATTTGTTTTTGAAATTTTCTTAGATTCAAGTCTTTCTCTTTCAAGCATATTTAAAAAGTCAGTATTTCCTCCAAAATTTATTTGATATGTTCTTTCAATTTTAACACCCCTTTCTATTAACAATTGAGTTAAAACTCTATGAACAATAGTAGCTCCAACTTGTGATTTTATATCATCTCCAAGAACAGGAAGACCAGCTTCCTCAAATCTTTTACTCCAATATTCAGACGATGCTATAAATACAGGAATACCATTAACAAATGCTGCACCTGCATCAATAACTTGCTCAACATACCACTTAGTAGCTTCTTCACTACCAACAGGTAGAAAATTTACAACTACATCAACACCTAAATCCTTGAAAATTTTTGATATATTTTCAGTAGGACCTGGTGCTTTCTTTATAATACCTGAAAGATACTTTCCTATACCATCATGTGTCATTCCTCTATATACCTTAGCATTTAACTTTGGAACATCTGCAAATTTATAAGTATTATTTGGATATTCAAAAATAGCTTCTGATAAGTCTTTCCCAACTTTCCTTTCATCTATATCAACACCAGCTACAAATTCTATATCAGAAATATGATAACCACCAAGAACAGGATGCATAATTCCAGGAATGAAATCATCTTCCTTAGCATCTCTATAATAATAAACACCTTGAACTAAACTTGAAGCGCAGTTTCCAACACCTATTATAGCAACTCTTATTTTCTTAGACATGTCTAACCTCCTTTAAAAAACCAAACCACCTTCCCTTGCTCCTTCTGCTAATGCCTTAACTCTTCCATGATATTTATAACCACCCCTATCAAAAACAACCCTTTTATATCCCTTTTCAATTGATCTTTTCGCAATCAATTTACCAACTAATTTCGCTATATTTGTTTTACCTTTAATACCCTTTTCTTTTACTTCATCTCTAACTTCCTTTGAAAGACTTGAGGCACCTGTTATAACTTTACAAGGACCAATAGGAGGATCAATTACAAGTTGAGCATAAATATGTTTATGACTTCTAAAAACAACAAGTCTTGGTTTATCAGGTGTTCCTCTTATATTCAATCTTTTTCTAATAGCAATATGTCTCCTTTTTCTTCTTAAATACCTTTCCTTAGGTAATTTTTTCTCTTTTAGTTTAGCACTTGCCATATTTTCCTCCTATTTCTTAGCAGCTGCTTTTCCAGGTTTAAGTTTTAATGGAATATCAGCATACCATATACCTTTGCCTTTATAAATATCAGGAGATTTTATACTTACTATTTGAGCAGCAACAAGACCAACTTTCTCCTTATCTGGACTTTCCAAAATAATTTTATTTTGTCCTTCTACTTTAAAAGTTACACCATCAGGAACTTCATATTCAACTTGATGCGAATAACCAACTTGAAAAACCAATTTCTTACCTTCTGCTCTTACCCTATAACCTGTTCCTTGAACAACAAGCTCCTTTTTATATGGATTAACTACACCATTTACCATATTTGAAATTATCCTATAAACGGTTCCTGCTAAAGCCTTATGAAATTTGTCATCCGACTTTTTCCTAACCCATATTTCATTTTTTTCTTTGTTATATTCAATAATAGCATCCTTATGGAAAACTTTTGAAACCTCACCTTTTGGACCCTTAACTCTTACAAACACTCCTTCTATATGTACCTCAACCCCCTTAGGAACGATTATAGGCTTTTTTATAAGCTTTGACATTTTACCAAACCTCCAATAATAACTCTCCTCCAACTTTTAATTTTCTAGCTTCTTTATCAGTTAATATACCTTTTGAAGTAGATAAAATTGCTATTCCTATACCATTCATAACAGGTTTAAGCTCCTTATAGCTTACATAAACTCTTCTTGAAGGTTTTGAAATTCTCTTAACATCAGTTATTAATGGTGTGCCATCTGGAAAATACCTTAATTTTACAATTATTGATTTTTCCTTTTCCTCATAATCCTCAATAAACCCTTCCTTTTTAAGAATTTTTAAAATTTCTATTTTCATTTTTGATTTTGGATAAATTTCTACAAATTCCTTTCTTCTCATTTGACCATTCTTTATTCTTATAAGCATATCTGAAATTGGATCCGTTAGCATAGCTCCACCTCCTTACCAGCTCGCTTTCCTTACACCAGGTATTTTTCCTTGAAGTGCCAATTCCCTAAAACAAACCCTACAAATTCCAAATTTCCTCATATAACCATTATCTCTTCCGCATAACTTACAACGGTTTCTTTTCCTTACCTTAAATTTTGGCTCTCTTTTAGCTTTTTCAATTTGAGCTTTTCTTGCCATATTTTACCCCCTTTCAAAAGGGAAATTTAAACTTTTTAAAAGCTCATAAGCACTTTTATCATCCTTAGCACTTGTAACAATTGTTATATCCATACCAAAAACTTTCTGAACTTTATCTATGTCAATTTCTGGAAATATCGTATGCTCATTTATTCCAAAGTTATAATTACCATGACCATCAAAACCATCCTTCGGCAATCCTCTAAAATCTTTAACTCTCGGTAAAGCAAAATTTATTAATCTATCAAGAAAATCATATGCTCTTGATTTTCTTAATGTAACTTTTAAAGCAATTGGTATTCCCTTTCTTAATTTAAATGAAGCTATATTCCTTTTTGCTTTTATTACAAGTGGTTTTTGACCTGTAATTAAACTTAAATCAGAACTTGCAACATCAATTATCTTAGGGTCAGAAATTGCTTCACCAAGGGCAGAATTTATTACTATTTTTATAATTCTAGGAACTTCATAAACATTTTTATAACCCATTTCTTTCATAAGCTTAGGAACGACTTCACTTCTATAATATTCAAGCAATCTAGACATTATCTATAACCTCCCCACTTTTTTTAGCATACCTAACTTTTATAAGCTTTCCATTTTTCTCTATAAACTTAAAACCAACTCTTGTTCTTTCGCCAGTTTTGGGGTCTATAAGCATAACTTTGGATATATAAATTGGAGCTTCCTTTTTGATTATTCCAGATTGCTCATTTGCTTTCCTTGCTCTATAATGTTTTTTAACTAAATTAACACCTTCCACAATTACTTTTATGGGTTTTCTTGTTTTTTCATCATATATAACTTTAAGAACTCTCCCCTTCTTTCCTTTATCCTTTCCAGATATTACAACTACATAATCACCTTTTTTAATTTTAGCCATATTATAAAACCTCCGGTGCTAATGAAATAATTCTTAAAAATCCTTTTTCTCTTAATTCCCTTGCAACAGGTCCAAAAATTCTCGTTCCTCTCATCTCACCAGCCTGATTTATAAGAACAACAGCATTATCATCAAATCTTATATAAGTTCCATCTTTTCTCCTTACTTCTTTTTTCGTCCTAATAATAACAGCCCTATGAACTTCACCTTTTTTAATAGGAGCATTTGGAAGGGCTTTCTTTATTGAAACAACAACAATATCTCCAACTTTCCCATAAACCCTTCCCTTTTTCTTTCCAGAACCTTTTAATACTCTAATAACCATAGCTTCCTGGGCACCACTATTATCAGCAACCTTAACCCATGTAAAATCCTGAATCATGATTATTCACTCCTTTTTAAAACCTGCTTAATTATCCATCTTTTTAGTTTTGAAAGTGGTCTTGTTTCTTCTATTAAAACTACATCACCCACCTTTGTCTCGTTGTTTTCATCATGAGCATAAAATTTTTTTCTCACTTTAATATATTTTTTGTATTTTGGGTGCATTTTAAGTCTTTCTACTAAAACCACTCTTGTTTTATTCATTCTATCAGAGATAACAACTCCCACTCTTTGCTTTCTCATAGTTTAATCCCCCTTTCATTTAAAATTGTTAAAATTTTTGCTATATCTCTTTTAATAATTCTTATTGATGCAGTATCTTCAACTTGACCAAATGTCTTTTTCATTTTCAAATCAAATAATTTATTTTTTAGTTCATTATATTTAACTATTAGCTCATCATTCGTAAGTTTTCTAAGCTCTTTTGCTTTAAGCGGTTTCATACACCCCCCTCACTTCTTTTTACAATTCTTGTTTTAATTGGAAGCTTATATTGAGCAATTCTAAGTGCTTCAAGAGCATCCTCTTCCTTAACACCTGCTATCTCAAATAAAATTTTACCTCTTTTTACAACCGCTACCCACTTTTCAACATTTCCCTTACCTTTACCCATCCTTGTTTCAGGTGGTCTTGCAGTAACAGGTTTGTCAGGAAAAATTCTTATCCAAAGCTTGCCACCCTTCTTTAAAGCTCTCGTTATAGCAACTCTACAAGATTCAATTTGATTTGAGGTTATCCAAGCACTTTCAAGGGCTTTAAGTCCATAATCTCCAAAAGCCAAGTACCATCCTCCTTTCGCCTTACCATCAAGCCTTCCCCTTTGCTGTTTTCTGTACTTTACTTTCTTAGGCATTAACATCGTTAAACCTCCTCAATCTGCCTTTCAAGTTTATCACCCTTATATATCCAAACTTTAACACCAATTGTTCCATATTTCGTATAAGCGGTAGCAAATCCATAATCAATATCAGCTCTTATTGTTTGAAGAGGAACTCTACCTTTTATATACCACTCCTTTCTTGCCATTTCAGCACCAGCAAGCCTTCCTTTTGCTTGAATTTTAATCCCTTTAACACCTCTTTTAAGTGCTATTTCCACTGCCCTTTTCATAACTCTTCTATGATTTGCTCTTTGCTCAATTCTTTTAGCTATATTTTCCGCAACAATTTGAGCATCAGTTTCAGGTGAATGAATTTCATGAACATTAACTCCAATGTACTTTTTATTTGTAATTTTTGAAAGTTCTTGTTTTAAGCTTTCAATTTCCTTACCTTGCTTTCCTATTATAACACCAGGTCTTGCAGTATAAATACTAACTGTAATTTTTTCTCCTGCTCTGTCTATGACAATTTTTGATATTTGACCAGTTGGAAATCTCTTCTTAATGTAATCTCTAATTTTTTGATCTTCTAAAAGCATTTGAGGGATATCTTTATCCTTAGCATACCAGTGCGATTCCCAATCCTTATTTACACCAATCCTAAAACCAATAGGATGGACTTTTTGACCCATTACTTAATAACCTCCTTTTTTATAGAATAAGGTTTATTTAGATAATTTTTATATTCTTCAATTTCATTAAGAGCTACAACTTCAAGTGTAATATGGCATGTTCTTCTTTTGAAAGTTGAATAACCTCCAAATCTCATAGGTTTGACAGCAGGTTTTAAAATTCTCCAAGATGGTCCTTGATCAACTTTCGTAAATACAATTAGATCAGTTTCACTAACAGCATTATTACCAGCCTTATTATTGTAGGAAGCAATAGCTGATTTAAGAGCCTTCATAAACCAATAAGCAGCTCTCTTTCTTGTAAATTTTAAGATATGTTTTGCTTCATAAACAGTTTTCCATCTTATTAAATCTGCTACAAGTTTGGCTTTCTTAGGAGAAAGTCTTATGTACTTTAAATAAGCTTTCCCTACAACTATCATGAAGCACCCTCCTTGACTTTTGCTGTTTTCTCCTTATGACCACCAAATGTTCGTGTAGGGGCAAACTCACCAAGTTTATGACCAACCATATCTTGTGTGACATAAACAGGAATAAACTTCCTTCCGTTATGAACTAAGAATGTATGTCCGACAAATTCAGGAATAATAGTACTTCTTCTTGAATAAGTTTTAATCGGTTGTTTTTGTCCCTTTTCATTCATTTTATTAACTTTCTCTAATAACTTTGGATCTACATATGGACCTTTTTTAATAGACCTTCCCATATTACTTCCTCCTCTTAATAATGAACTTACTTGAAGTTTTTCTTGGATTTCTTGTCTTTCCACCTTTTGAAAGAACACCACTAGGACCCCTTGGAATTCTACCCTTACCTCTTCCCTCACCACCACCTTGTGGATGGTCAACAGGATTCATAGCCATACCTCTCACATGAGGTCTAATACCCATCCATCTACTTCTACCAGCCTTACCAATTACTACATTTTCCCAATCAACATTAGAAACTTGACCAATTGTTGCTCTACATTTTAAGTTAATTTTTCTAACTTCACCACTTGGCAATTGAACAAAAGCATAATTACCTTCTTTTGATAAAATAAGCGCCTGTGTTCCAGCGGATCTAACTAATTGCCCTCCTCTTCCTGGAAATAGCTCAATGTTATGTATGGGAATACCTTCTGGAATATATTTCAATGGCAAGCTATTGCCAATTTTAATTTCTGGCTCAATAGAGCCACTATCAAGCTTTTCAAGAGAATAAGATATAACTCTATCTCCAACTTTAATACCTTCTGGTGCAATAATGTACCTCTTTTCACCATCATCGTACTTAACAAGACTTATAAAAGCTGTCCTATAAGGGTCATATTCTACTGATGCTATTGTTCCAAAAACATCAAACTTATCTCTTTTAAAATCAATAATCCTATAAAGAATTTTATTTCCTCCACCTCTATGCCTTGCTGTAACTCTACCTAAGTTATTTCTACCAGATGTCTTTTTAAGCCTTATCGTTAATTCTTTTTCAGGCTCTTCTTTTGTAATATACTTTGAATAATCAATAACTGTCATAAATCTTCTACTTGGCGTATATGGTTTAAATTTTTTTATTGCCATCTTTTATACCCCCTTTAAAGCCTCTATACTATATCCTTCTTTTAGCTTTACATAAGCCTTTTTCCAAGCTTTTGTCCAACCTAATTTTCTTCTATTTCTTATATTTCTTCTTGGTTTTGGTTTTACAATTAATGTCCTTACTTTTTCTACCTTAACATTAAATAATTTTTCAACAGCTTCCTTAATTAAACTTTTGTTAGCATTCATATGAACCTCAAAAACATAAGTCCTATGAAAATCCCTATATTTTAATGCTTTTTCAGTGATAATAGGTCTTATTATAACATCTCTAATATCCATTTTTTAACCTCCAAGTCTTTGAATAAGCTTTTCAATAGAAGCCTTTTCCAAGAGAACATACTCACTATCAATAACATCTAAGGTATTAAACTCCATAGCGGGTTTTATATTCGTTTTTTCTATATTGCGAGCAGAAAGATAAAAATTTCTATTATAATCACTTGGAACAAATAATAACTTTTTATTTTCTAAATTTAATTTTTTAATCATTTCATAAATCCTCTTTGTTTTTATTTCATTTAAATCAAAATTTTCAAAAATTATTATTCTGTTTTCTTTTGCTCTATCACTTAAAGCCATTTTCAAAGATAACTTAATTGCTTTTTTAGGAAGTGAATATGAATAATCCCTTGGCTTTACTGCATGAGCCTGACCACCACCAACGAAAATGGGCGCATATCTATCACCATGCCTTGCTCTACCTGTATGCTTCTGAGCCCAAATTTTTCTTCTTGAACCCTTTACCTCACTTCTATTTTTCGCAGAATGAGTACCCTGTCTATTATTAGCCATGTACATCTTAATAACTTCCCAAATAAGATGTGGTTTAATTTGAACATTAAATATATTTTCTGGAAGCTCAATTTCTCCGAGATTTTCAGCATTTAAATTATAAATTGGAGCTTTCATGATAAATAACTCCTTTTAGCTTTTCTTACAATAACAACACCACCATTAGGACCAGGTACAGCACCTTTTATAAGAAGAACATTCTTATCTTCAAGGACATTGACAAGTTTTAGATTTATTATCGTTATTCTTTCATTTCCATAATGACCAGGCATTCTCTTGCCTTTTATAACTCTACCTGGATATGTTGTTGAGCCAATAGAACCTGGCCTTCTATGAAACTTAGAGCCATGAGCATCAGGACCACCCTTAAAGTCCCATCTCTTAAAAACACCAGCAAATCCCCTACCCTTACTTCTACCTATTACATCAACAAGTTTAATATCCTTAAAAACTGAAACTGTTAAATAATCTCCAATTTTATATTTTTCTATATCATCAGTCCTAAATTCTCTTATAATCCTTGCAGGAAGATAAATATGATTATTTTTAACTCCAAGCTCTTTTGCTTTTAATGCATCTTCACCTTGCCTTATTCTTAAAAATTCAAAAAACTCTTTAATTGAATTTCTATTTAAAATCTCATCTAAATTTGAATTTTCATTTATTTTAAAAAATTCAAGAGCATAAAGAATAATTTTGTTTATATTGTTTTGAGAAATGAAAATCTCCCTCTTTACAATATCAGGCTCATTAAGAACACTTTTATAAATTTCAAGTAAATTATTATCTTTAAGTAAATTCTCCAATTCCTTTTTAATGGTAATCAATTGCGATTTCAAGAGTTTGCCAAGTATAGGTTTTTTAATTTTGTTAATTTTTTTCATCCCATAAGCTAGAACTACTGCATTATATCCATCTCTTTGCTTTGTTTTTATATCAATTATGTAGTTCTTATCAGAATAAACGACAGTTACTGGAATAACATTTCCACTATCATCAAAAACTTGTGTCATTCCAACCTTTTCACCTATTAGTGAAATCATAGCTATATCACCTTTATTTCAACTTCAACACCTGCAGGTAAATCAAGCTTAGATATTTTATCAATGGTTTCTTGAGTTACATTCCTTATTTCAATAAGTCTTGCATGTCTTTTGAGGAAAAACTGCTCCTGTCCCCTTTTATCAATATGATTACTTCTTATAACTGAAAAAAGTGTTGTTTTAGTAGGCAGTGGAATGGGGCCAGAAACATCAGCCCCAGTTGTTCTAGCGGTTAAAGCAATTCGTTTAGCGGATCTATCTAAGATAACAGGGTCAAAAGATTTAAGTTTTATTCTTATTTTCGCATTTATCATAATTATTCAATAACCTCTGTGATAATACCAGCCCCAACAGTCCTTCCGCCTTCCCTTATAGCAAATCTCAAACCTTTTTCAAGAGCAACAGGAGCAATAAGCTCAACTTCAAGATTGACATTATCACCTGGCATAACCATCTCTCTTCCTTCTGGAAGTTTTATTGTTCCAGTCACATCTGTTGTTCTGAAATAAAATTGAGGTCTATAACCACTAAAAAATGGTGTATGTCTTCCACCCTCTTCTGGTTTTAAGACATAAACTTCTGCCTTAAACTTAGTATGAGGTTTTATTGTTCCTGGCTTTGCTAAAACCATTCCCCTTTCAACATCATCTTTTTCAACACCTCTTAACAATACACCAACATTATCACCAGGTAATGCTTCATCAAGAATTTTTCTAAACATTTCAATAGAAGTGGCAACTGTTTTTAATGGCTCTTTTCTAAATCCTACAATTTCCACCTCATCACCAGGTCTTAATACTCCTCTTTCAACTCTACCTGTCACAACTGTTCCACGACCAGTTATTGAGAAAACATCTTCAATAGCCATCAAGAATGGTTTATCTACTTCTCTTACAGGTTCAGGAACATAGCTATCAAGTGCTTCAACAAGCTTCAAAATTGAGCCAGCACCAATAGAGTCATCATAATTTGAAGGATTCTGATATGCTTTTAATGCAGAGCCTCTAATTACAGGGGCATTATCACCATCATATCCATATTTACTTAACAATTCTCTAACTTCAAGCTCTACTAAATCAACTAACTCAGGATCATCTACTAAATCTACTTTATTTATAAATACAACTATTGCAGGAACATTAACTTGTCTTGCCAAGAGGACATGCTCTTTCGTCTGAGGCATAACTGAATCTACAGCTGAAACTACGAGGATAGCACCATCCATTTGAGCAGCACCTGTAATCATATTTTTTATATAATCAGCATGTCCTGGACAATCTATATGAGCATAATGTCGTTTTTCAGATTCATATTCAACATGAGCAATAGCAACAGTTAGAATTTTAGTAGCATCTCTCCTAAACATCTTAGCATCAGCTTTTGCAACTTCATCATATTCCATAGCCTTTGAAAAACCCTTAGTAGAAAGAACTCTTGTTATAGCAGCAGTCAGTGTTGTTTTTCCATGGTCTATATGTCCTATCGTTCCAACATTTACATGCGGTTTTTTCCTTTCAAATTTTTCCTTTGCCATAATTCTTTACCTCCTTCAAGGGATTAAAAAGAAGTTTGAAAAGTATAAAGCATAATAATTTGTTTTGTTAAGGTGTGAATTTTTTAGGGCAAAATTCATTATCCAAAGCAAAAAAAAGAAGTTTAAAATTTTCACATTAACGAAAAAGAACTTACATTATTTTCAATAATAGTAGGTGTAATTTTAGCAATTATTTTTGCAGGAGCTAATGCTTATCTTGGACTTAAAGCAGGTATGACAGTTTCAGCAAGCATTCCAGCAGCTGTTATATCAATGGCTATAATGCAGATTATTTTGAGAAGAAATTCAATTAAGGAAAATAACATTGTTCAAACAATAGCATCTGCTGGTGAAGCGTTAGCTGCAGGTGTGATATTTACAATTCCAGCATTTTTAATTTTAAATTACGATGTTCATTATTTCTATATTTTTGCTACTTCTTGTATTGGTGGAATTCTTGGCGTTTTAGCATTTATACCTTTTAGAAAAAAATTTATAGAAGAAGATTATAAATTACTTCCATATCCAGAAGGTAGAGCATGTGCAGAAGTTTTAATAAGTCCTTCAAGAGGCTTTGAATTTATATATATTATTCTTGGCTTCTTTATTGGATTTTTCATTAGGATTTTAACGAATATATTTTCAATTTTGAAATCAAGCTTTTCAATTATTATAGATAAATTTTCAGCATTTTCTGTGGATCTATCACCTTCTTTAATTGGAGCAGGTTATATACTTGGAATTAGAATTAGCTCGTATATTTTTATAGGTGGTGTCTTGGGATGGTTTGTTCTTATTCCATTAATTTCATTTCTAATAAATAAATATAATTTTGAAGAGATTTGGCATAGTTATATAAGATATATTGGAGCAGGTGGTGTTCTTGTTGGTGGAATTATTAGTTTTATAAAGAATTTAAGAGCATTTGAAAGTTTTATAAACTTTAAAACATCAAAAGACGATATTCCTCTTCATTTTGTTATAATTTCAATAGCTTCTCTTATTATAATTTCTTATTTCTTATACCATTTTAATTTAATTGGAATAATCCTTGCTTTTGTTTTTGGAATAATATTTACTGCTATTTCTGGAAGAATTGTAGGTATCGTAGGTAGCTCATCAAATCCAATTTCAGGAATGACAATAGCAACACTTTTAATTGTTTCTATTATTATTAAAAAATTAGGATTTGTTGGATATGAAGGAATTTTTATATCTCTTACAATTGGGGCAATTGTTTGTATAGCAGCTGCTATATCAGGTGATATATCACAAGATTTAAAAACAGGTTATTTAGTTGGTGCCAAACCTATAAATCAGCAAGTATCACAAATAATTGGAGTTTTAGTTTCTTCTATAATAATTGGATATGTTCTAATTATATTAAATAAAGCTTACATCATAGGCTCAAAGGAATTACCAGCACCCCAAGCAACTCTAATGTCAATTATATTAAAAAGCTCATTTGAAGGAAATTTACCCTGGATATTACTCTTAATTGGAGGTGTTATTTCTATAATTTTTGAAATAATTGGTATAAATTCTCTTGCTGTTTCTGTTGGATTATATTTGCCTCTTGGACTTTCAAGCTCAATTTTCCTTGGTGGCTTAATATCAAAAATTTTAAATAGAAGTTACGGTGTTATTTATAGCAGTGGTGTTATTGCTGGTGATAGTCTTGGAGGTATTATTTCAGCAATTTTTATAATTTTTAGCTTAAAATTTTTCATTTTTCAATTTAATGAATTATTTAGCTTTTTAATCATTTTGCTGATGTTTATCTCATTTCTTTTGTTTAAATTGAATTTTAAAAGATGATAGTTTTACTATTGAATTTTGATGTTGAATACAAACGAATTAAATTTAATGGGGATTATATTGACATTTATAAGCCAAAGGCAGAAGGCAATTATCCATTTGTGATATTTTCAGGTGGAATGAATAGTCCTTCATCAAGATATGAAAGTTTTGGTAAATTCTTGGCAAGTAATGGATTTATTACGATAATTCCAGATTATAAAGGTTGGTTATTTCTTTTACTAATTCCATTAAAAATTTTAAGAATTATTGACAATTTAAATAAAATAGATAGTTCAATAAAAAATGAAGGTTGTCTTGGAGGACATTCACTTGGTGCTTATTTTTCTATGATTGTTTCGTACAAAAGAAGTTCAGTTAAATGCTTATTCCTCTTTTCTCCTCCCGCTTTATTTTTAAATTATAGTAAAATAAAAGTTCCTCTTTTAATTTTTGCTGGAACAAATGATGAAATTACAAAATTTGAAGCTAATCAAAAAATTATATATGAGCATTTAAAAACTCATAAAAAGTTAGTTTTAATTGAAGGAGGAAATCATAATGGATATATGGACAGATGGGATTTTGTAGAGGCATTAACAGATGGTTATTTGGGAATTGAGCATAAAAAACAACTTGAAATTGTTAGGGATAGTGTTTTAAAGTTTTTAAAAGAAATTCTTCTAAAATAAGCTTTAAAATTTTGTTATGACAAAAACAGAAATGAAATATATAT
>JAVVGK010000028.1:0-14903 GCA_032249175.1 Candidatus Hydrothermia bacterium
ACTTAACATTATTTATTGGACAAAGCAAAAACTTCTTGCCCTGTCCAATAATTCTGAAATTAAAATTATTACTTTATCTTCCCACCCGCCCCAAAAATAAGCCTTTGGGTTTTAAATGCCCATTTTTCGGTAGGAGCTTTGCTCTCTAACAAAACCCCCCAATAAAAGCTATAATCTCCTAAAATTTTCATAACTTATTGATTATCAAGGGCTTATCACTATTTATTGGACAAACTAAAAACTTCTTGCGTTGTTCAGTAATTCTAAAATATAGATTATTTCTATATTTTGCTTGTCCAAAAGTTGAAGAAGTTTAATTTATGCTTTAAAATTTCAATATGGCAAAAAGAGAAAAAAAACCAAAAATCTATCGCATAAAGTTATATGATACACTTGAAGAGGAATTAAAAGCCATTAGAGAAGAGGCAAAAACAAAAGAAGAAATACATAGAAATTGGGATAATCCTGAGTATTGGAAAGAAGTATATGAAAGAAGAATAGGAGAACCTTTTCCTTATCCTGATGAAACTGACGCTGAAAAAGTAAGAGAAATTTTTGGAAAAAAACTTGAAGAAGAATATAAAAAAATGGGTTTTGAATGATACAAATCAAAATAGATGATAATGAAATCAAAAACAAGATAAACCAAATCAGAAACAATAAAAGGTTAATTATTAACAAAATAGCAAGCATATTAGAGGCTGAAACGATAAGACTTTTTAACTTACAACAAGACCCTTATGGAAACAAATGGAAACCTATTAAAATAAACACAAAACGAAAAAATTCTTCAAAAGTTTTAATTGATATAGGCTTGGAGTAGTTGGAGATTTAATTTATGCTCGTGTTCATCAATATAAAGGTTTTCCTCAAAGATATTTCATCTTGAAGAGCAAAAACTTGCTAATCAAAATTAACTTTCTTTCTTTTCCTTACACTTTACAATGTCAATAATTATATTAAAAAACAAAGGATTTGATTTGATATAAATTTTATTTTCTTTTTGCTCTATAAAAGGAGCATTTATTACAACAATATAATAATCACCATAACTTTTAGGAATGAATTTAAAATTAGTTTTTTTATTAGCATAAACCTTAAAAAATGGTAAATTAAAACCCAAGCTTACAAATTCTTGATAGTTTTCATAATTACTCGTTTTATAATAATCAGTTTCTAAATATCCAATATCATTTGAATTTAAAACAACAATTATTGCTTCCTTACTTCTTAAAATCCCAGAAATAATTTCAAAATTTACAATTAGTGTATCATATGAGCTTAACTTAATTGGTCCATATTTATAAAATGGCAATACTCTATTTTCATTTATTTCAAATTTTGCTGAAGGAACTTTTATTTCCTTATAACTATAATTTTCCCTTTCACAAGTAAGCTCAAACTTTTTAGGATAACTAAAACTACTTATTTTTGTTTGAGTATCATTTTCAGTTTTCCTAATTTCTTTCTTAATCTCATATATTTTTCGAGTTCGTTTTGGTTGAATATTTAATGTTTCTATTTTTGTCTTTGTTGTATCTTTTGAAAAACTTATAAATTCTTGAATTACATTTGGTGCTTGTAAAATTTCAATTTTATTACTTTTAGGAATTAGAAAATAATAAATGAGAACTGATATTATTACAACTGAAAGAAGAAATGGAATAAAAATTTTATAAAAAATGAATGTTTTTTCTTTAAATTCATAACCACATTCTTCACAAAATTTGGCATCTGATGGATTTTCAGATTTACACCTTGGACAAATTTTTAAAAAACTATAACCACATTCAGGGCAAAATTTAACTTTTTGAGATATCGAGCTTGAGCAATTTGGACAAATTTTAACATTTTTTGTTGTTTGCTCAATATAAAATTTATTTCCACATTTTTCACAAAACTTAGCATCAGGAGGATTTTCAAAGCCACAATTCAAGCAAACTTTCACATCTCTTATCTGATAACCACATTCTGGACAAAAATTTGTATTAATAGGAATTTCAAAGCTACAATTAGGGCAATTAAATTTATATTCAATATCAGGTAAAACTTTAAGTTTTTCTATTTCTTTTTCATTTAAGTCCTTAGCAATAACATTACCTTCTTTCCACTTTTTAATTTTTTCAAGCTCCTTAGCACCAACACCCCAGGTGCTATCAACCTCCTTTATCCTACCATCTATAAATGCCACCCTAACAACACCTCCCTCTGGTCCAATAAAAATTAATCGTCCTGTCCACTTTGAATTTATAGCTTTCTGAATTTCACTATTAAAGTCTGTTTTCATTTACAAAATTTTAAAGGATAAAAAATTTTAGACCAAAGAGAAAACTATTTAAGTTTATATTTTCATTTTTAAAAACTCCAAAAATTATTTTAGTTTTAAAAAAATTTTCTGAAAAATAAAATGAGTATGAATAGGAGATATTTAATAAATCGTCAAAATAAATTTTCAAAGAAAATTGTTTAAAATGAAAACTTAATTCAAAAATATCTTCAAAGTTTCTCTTAAGAAAATAATAAAAAAATCCAAAAGCATTTTCTCTATATCCAAAAGCAATAGAAAATGGAAACTTATCTGTATTATCAAAATGATAATTTGGATTATTGAAGTAATTTAAATCAAATTTATGGATTGAGAGGGACTTTAAACAAAATTGACTACAAACAAAAACTTCAATTTTCATAATTTCTGGCGTCCATCTATTTTCAGCAGATTTTCCTTCAACATCAAAATTCAAAAAATTATAGCCGAATTTTGAGAAATAAATAACATTATAAGAAGGATTTGAAAAATTCACATTAAATAAATTATAAAATTCAAAAATATCAAATTGTTTCTTAAAACCAAAGCCAAAAAATTGAATATTTTTTTCATCCTTATTGTAAATTGACATCATATCCATCCTCCTTTCAAATCCATAATAAATAGGATAATCAAGTTTAACCTGGAAACTCTGCTTAAAAATTTTATCTTCGGTTAAAATTAAAAGATAATGGACTTTTAAAAATTTATAATAACCTTTCAAGCTTAAACCAAGGAGATAATTTTGATTGTCATAAGATGTTTTAAATGGTGATACAACATGACCAAGAATAAATCTAAAATTTTTTAAATTAAATCCAAGCCCAATTAAATCCCATCTCCTGTTATCATAAGCATTTTTGTCAATTCCATTTTCACAATTATGAATGTAATATATAAAAAACTTCTCAAAATAATAAAACCCTTCCCAATAGAATGAAAAGTGAGATGGAGAAATATATCTAAAATCATTTCTTCCAAAATAAATTCTATTCCAAAAATTAATTTCCAAATTCTTATTTTTATAAGCATTAGTTTCAAATTCAAAAAATAACCTATAACCTATTTCATTACTTAAAAGAACATTAAAAAACAACAATTATGGTTGCTGAGAAGTTTGAACACAACCACAATCAACCCTTGGTTGAAATTGATAATTAACTATTACTGAAACATTCTCTTCACCGCAACCACTATTAGAAAATTTATATTGAATTGGAAAAGTATAAGTAAATGTTTTAAAGCTTCTTAATTTATTTAAATCAACTGGAATTAAAGATGTAATATTAAGTGGATAATCACCAAATTTAACTCTACTTCCAATAATTTTTGCTCCTATTAAGTCAAATAAATCATTAATTTCATTTATTGAGCTTTTCATATCAAGACCTTGAAAGAAATAGCCAAGCTCGGTAAATCCTTCATTTTTGTTATCAAAACCTACTACAAAAATACTATCAATTGATTTGTCGTTTGTAGTCCAAGGATCTAAAATTCCGCAATCTGAATACTTAACATTCAAAACATCCGCTGGTCTAATTGATGCTCCACTTATAAATCCATCACTAATCCAATCAGCATCAGCAACTTTCATACCTTCCATAAATATACTTTTAACAATTTTCTTTTCACAATTAGCCTTTAAATGAAGTTGATATTTGTTAGTAAATTCAAGATTTATATTTTTGCCTTGAAATTTCCAATTCTCAACAACATCCCAAGCAAGAGGTGCTTCCACAGTAAATTTTGTTTGATTTGCTTGAACTGAGCCTTCTGATACATTTCCTCTTGGACACATATAAGCAAATTGCATATTAACATCAATTTTACCTGTAATATCAAACTTATCGCAAGATGGTAATTCAACTACAAATTCAGGATTATCAGATCTTACATAGTAAAAACCATTTCCAAGTTCAGGAGCATTTGTAACCTTTCCATTGTCAAGCTTTATAGCAAAACCCGTATTCATTCCAAGATAATCAAAAACATTATCACCATAATAATTTATAGCTCTCTTAACTTTAACTTTTGCAAATTTAACTTCTCTTATATTTGGTTGTTTAGGACTAATTTCAATTTCTATATTTCTTGGATATTCAGTATTTTTAACTATTACTGCTAAATAATCTCTATTTCCAGCAAAGTTTATGTATTGTGTTGCTAAATTGTAAATAAGTTTTATAAGTGCTTGTATTACATTTTGTTTTGCTTCATTTGAAGGAACATAAGTTGATAATTCTCTATATATTTTCTTGGTTCTTGTATTTATAAGAAATCCATAAATACTAACGCCCTTAACATCCTCACCTACAATAACATCAAAAAGAAATTCAGCACTTTGAGGAACAGATAATGTGTTTAAAAATGTTTCAGGATTTCTTGGATTTCTACCTACAAGTTGAACAAACTCATCTCTATCAATTCTTTTTAGATTTTTTCCAACATTAGTAAGAGATTTATCAACAAGTGTGTCCATCTTCGCAAGAACAGCATTTAGACTTCTTTGGATTTCAGCTTCACCACCTCTTATGCTTCTTGCTATAACACCATTAGGGTCAACGAAAACCCTCAGATTATAGAACACAGAGGGTTTTGGACAAAGTTGTTGAGCATGATTTATACCCATAGTCAATAGCCAAACAAAAAGAATTTTCCTCATAATGAAAATTTTAAAGGATGTTTAACTTGCCTTTTTAAAATACCCTAATTTTTGGAAATTATTTATTTTACGGGGGAATAATAGGGGGTGAAGTTTATAAGCCTTAGGTTTATTTTTATGGTGGGTGGGGAAAATATAGAAAAATAAATAATTTTAGAATTATTGGACAATACAAACAAAACATCTTAACATCCTTTATAATTTTCGGACTATGGAAGAGAAACTTTTGGAATTTGAGGATAGAATAAAAAGGGGTGAATTTATAGAGGCAAACGATTGGATGCCTGAAGAATATAGAAAACAACTTATAAGGCTTATAAAAATGCATGCCAATAGTGAATTAATGGGAGCATTACCAGAAGGTGAATGGATTCCAAAAGCACCAAGTATAAAAAGGAAATTACAGCTTGTTTCAAAAGTTCAAGATGAAGTAGGACACGCTCAAATGATTTACAGAGTTGTGGAAGATTTAAGTGGTATTAGCAGGGAAGAAATGCTTGAAGAGTTAATATCAGGTAAGGCAAAGTTTCATAATGTTTTTCACTATCCTGCTGAGAATTGGGCTGATGTTGCTATTATTGCTTGGCTTGTGGATGGAGCAGCACTTGTGACACAAGGTGCTTTAACTCAATGCTCTTATGGACCTTATGCCAGAATTATGAAAAGAATATGTTGGGAAGAAAGTGTTCATTTAAAATATGGTGAAGAATTAGTTTTAGAACTTGCAAGTGGGACAAAAAAACAAAAAGAAATGCTTCAAGATGCTTTAAATAGATGGTGGTTTCCAATAATGCACTTCTTTGGTCCTCCTGACGAAGAATCACCTAATACTCAAATAGCTATGAAATGGAAAATTAAAATTAAAACGAATGATGAATTGCGTCAAGAATACTTAAAAAGATATGTTCCTTTAATTAAAGAAATTGGTCTTGAAATTCCAGATCCAGATTTACATTATGATGAAAAAACAGGTAAATGGATTACAGGTGATTTACACTGGGATGAATTTAAGAGAATTTTAAATAATGATGGACCTAAAACAAAAGCAAGATTACTATTAAGAGAGCATTATTATAAAAAGACTTCAATTATAAGGGAGCTTTTAGCATGAAAGTTTTTGAAGTATTTGCTCGTCGTGAGGAAGGGGGTCCAATGGTTCATATAGCAAGTCTAAAAGCACCTGATATTGAAACTGCTATAATTTTATCCAAAGAGACTTTTGGAAGAAGAGGAGATGTTCTTGAATTTTGGATTATTGATAGAGAGCATATATTATCCAATAAGGATTTTGATGTTCCATCTGGTCCTGTTATTCCAAAGCCATATAGACTTGGTGATTATTACAGAAGAAATTTAAAATTAAGAGAGGAAATTAAGAGAAAATTAGCAAAATAATGGATATTAAAAAACTTGATGGTTATAAATATAAAAATTATTCTATTAAACTTGTTAGGTTTGAAAATGGAAGATTTAAAGAAGAGAGGAATTTTGTTTTTTCATTATATAAAGATGATGAGCTTATTGAAGAATTTTTCCTTTATGGGAAAGTTTTTTATGGAAGAGATTATTATAGACCTTGGCTTGAAATTGCCTATAATGAAAATTTTAAAAATTACGAAATTATTATGAATTTTTTAAAGGCTTTTTTAACGTTAATGCCAAATAACTCACATGTTATGATAAACTACGATTTTGAAATGTACAAAATTTTACTTTACAAAGAGCCAGAAGAAACATGGATAGGACAAATGCTTTTAAGCCATGGCTTTAAAAACTTAAAAAATTGGTATATACCCGAAGGCTATAAAGAAGGCTTCTATAAACTACAAGGGGAAAAGGGAGGTTAGAATATGATGGAGCTAATTCTAATAACCAAAATAAGCGCTGAGTGTGCAAGCATCGTTGATAACAATAAGAGACAAGAGTGTATCCTACGGGGTGAAAAGAGAATTGAAGATAAATACATAACTGCTAATCCAAATCCTAACGTTCAAATAACATATAAAAAACCAGGTCCTAATTACATACTTGGAGGTCCTCTAAATGAAAGCTTTACAGGAACAGCATTTCCACCTCCTGGATGGAGTGTTTTTAATGTTGATGGAGGCTCTCAGCAATGGGTAAGATATACTTCAAATTGTAGAACTACACCTGCTTGTGCTTCTGTATCATATGAAAGCTCTACACTTGCTAATAACGACTGGCTTATAACACCTGGTCTTATTTTACAAAATGTAATGCCAGCTTCTCCTACATTAACATTTTCTTATATAACATCAACTGCTACAAATATGAATAGTGGTGATTCCTTAGTGCTTTATATATCAACGGATGGAGGCTCTACTTGGACAAAGATATGGCAGTGGGATGGAATTGGAACTACAACTGCTCAAAATGTATCTATTGACCTTTCCGCCTATATGAATAATACAATACTTTTAAGATTTGCTTTCTTTGATAATAATAGCACTGCTGATGCTTCTAATAATTACTTTAACATAGACTCTCTTAAAATTACAGCAGGAAGTTATGTATATCTTATTGAAAGTTGGACTGCTTCCACAATTTTCCTTTCAGCAGGATATGACACTACTAATGCTACTACTACAAGAAGATGGCAAAGAAGGACAACTGCTTGTCCATTTACAGAATCTACTACCGCTTGTGCTGGATATGCCTATACAGAAACAGGAACTACAACAGGTTATGCCTATTTAACATCTCCAAGAATTTATCTATCTCCAAATATAATTGGATTTTGGTATCAATCCCAATCAACAACTTGGATAGACTCTTTTGATGTTTATATTCTTACTTGGAATAATATGCCTTCTCTTCCAACACCAAATGATTTTATAAACTTTGGTGTAAGGATTGATACAAAATATCCAAGAACTGGAACATCAGGTACTCCATATATTTACACCGCTTATGATTTAAGAGCAGATGGAGGGAATGTAGGAGATACAGTATATGTAGCAATAAGATATAAAGCTTTTAATCAGTTTAGACTTTATGTAGATGATGTAGTTTCTTATGGAGCAGTTACACCAAATCTTCCACCAAGTATAAGCTTGATAAAAGGTGCAACTTATCATTTTTATAATGGAATACCTGATACTATAAAAATTGCTGTTTCAGATGAAGACCCAAATGTTAGTTGTTATGTAGGTTATAGGTATGTTATAAATTCTTCACAAGAAGGAAATTCTCCATCAGGACCATTTACAGAATATTCTATGACACTTCAAGATGCCTCTCCATTTACATATCCTGACACATTCGTTTATGTTATACCTTATACAGATAGAGGTTTAAGAGGAAATTATTATGTAAAATGCACTGATATTTATGGAGCTACAAGCTATGATCCATCAGGTGCTCCTTCAAGCAACTGGTACATTTATAATATAATGCCAACAGCAAAATTCGCCCAAAAATATCAATTTATAGATGAACTTAGAATAAGAGTTGCTCTTTATAATAATAATATAGATGTTCAACCTGACTTATTACTTTCTGCTGATTCTCTTATATGGATAGATTCCTTAACATTATGGGACAAAATTTATTGGCATCAAAACAGTACAAGTGCTACGAGGAGAAATAAAATTAAAAGCTATTTAGACGCTGGAACTTGCTCAAATAGAAAATCCATAATATGGTTTGGAAATGATATGGGTTATTATCATGATAGAGCTGGTGCAACTGACAGAGATACTATCCTTACAAGAAATTATTTACATTTTAGATATGTATCAGATGATTGGACAAATGCCTCAGATGTTTCAGATACAATTCTTGGAATTCCTTCAAAACCTATATTTGGTGATATGACATATCAAATATATACAAATGACCCTTGGCCAGATGATATTAGACCACATCCCACTGGTGATGAAAATACATCAGTTGCTATATTATATGTAAAGAATGGAGATAGTACATTAGCTAATCCATCAAATCCATCAATTGCTTCTGTATTTTATAATGGTCTTGGATATTATTCTATATTTGGCTCATTTAGTTTAAACTATGTAGCAACTTATGATGCTAGTGGACAAGCCCGAGTAGATACACTCATTAGAAGAATTCATAATTTTAACCCTGTTTCTACATGTTTAAATGTTGTTCAAGCTTATGATAATTCTGTAAATCTACCTGCTGATGGAGTAAATGATTTAGTTAATGTTGTAGTAAGAGTTCAAGATCCATCTATTAGTAGTTCATCTGATTTAAGAGTTTATTTATATTATAGGAAATTCTCAGACCCAAGCTGGACAAAAGTTTTAGCAAATTATGATTCTTCTAATGCTAGCGGATATTTCTTTAGCGCTCCTATTACAATAATAGACCCCAATACCGCTCAAAAAGACTCCTTTGAATTTTACTTTACCGCTCATAAATTAAATTATGGTGTTTATGGACCTGCTAATTTATCAAATAATGCTAAACTTATTTATGAATATGATGCTCTAAATTCACCAACCAGCTTACAAGTTATTTATAGAGATTTAGATAGTGCTAAATTAACTTGGAATCCACCTGCTTTATTAAAGAAAAATGATAATAAAATTTTAGCATTTCAACATTATGTTCTTGAATATTCACAAGATAATGTTTTATGGTCAGTTATCGCAACAATAAATGATATAAACACAACTAATTATACTCATATTTTTGGAGCGCCAGCAGATAGTGAATATATTAAGTATTACAGAATTAAAGCGGTTTATTCAGCAGGTGAATCTCCTTATGTTTCAACATATACCATATACGATATAAGAGCGCCAAGAAAAACTTATTCTGATACTTTCAACTTTAATATATCTGGAACAACTTTGAACACAGGCATTAAAGCATTATTTACAGACTTCTCACCATTAAAATATGATACAATTTACTATAAAATAAAATCAACATCTTGGAATTCAACCTCCCATACCTCCGTTATTGCTGATACATTTATTTATAACATATCTGTAAGTCCATTGCTACCTTCTGATACACTTTGGTTTTACTTCGTAGTAGCAGATACATTTAATAATACAAGAATAACTGATACAACAATTATCCCAATCTTTTCCTCAATCCTTTCAGATATTCCAAAGAAGTTTGACATTACATATAAAAATGGTTTATTAACATTTGCTCTTCCAAAGTCAGCATCCATAAAGCTTCAAGTATATAATGTAGCTGGTAGAGCAATTATAAATATAAACTCAAATTATCCTGCTGGTTATATTAGATTTGATTTAAATAAGCTCCCAAGAGGTGTTTATATCCTTAGGGCTGAAACAGAAAACATAAAGAAAGAATTCAAATCAGTTATCCTTAGATAAATTTTAGCCCCCTCTCGGGGGCTTTAAAATTATCAAACTATGATAGAAAAATTAAATAAGGTTTTTGAAAAATTACCGCCTGAACATAGAGACATAATGAGAGAAGCATTTACTATTCTTATTGAAGAAGTTATAAATGCTGTTATTAAGGATAATGAAAGAATATGGCAATCTATTGAAAAAATTTGGCAAACTATGAAAGAAGGATTTGAAAGACAAGAAAAGGAAAATGAGAGAATATGGCAAACAATTGAAAGAATTTGGCAAGCTATTGAAAAATTGGAAAAGACTATGAGAGAAGGATTTGAAAGGCAAGAGAAAGAAAATGAAAAAATATGGCAAGCTATAAAGGAGGGTTTTGAAAGACAAGCACAAGAAAATGAAAGGATATGGCAAGCTATAAAAGAAGGATTTGAAAGACAAGAAAAAGAAAATCAAAGAATTTGGCAAACAATTGAAGAATTAAGAAAAGATATGAAGGAAGGCTTTGAAAGGCAGGAAAAAGAGAATGAAAGAATATGGCAAAACATAGAGAGAATATGGCAGGCTATTGAAAAGTTGGAAAAAACTATGAAAGAAGGCTTTGAAAGAATGAATAGGAAGATTGAAGGATTAGGAGCAAGATGGGGACTAATGGCAGAAGAAACATTTAGAGCAGGATTAAAAACGATAATTGAAGATTTAGGTTATGCTGTTGAAAATGTTGTATTCTTTGATGATGAAGGATATGTCTTTTTAAATCCAAGCAGAATAGAAATTGATATAATTATTAAAGATGGAAGAAAAATAGCAGTTGAAATAAAGTCATCCGTTAGTGAAGGTGATGTTTCTACATTTGAAAGGAAAGTTAAATTATATGAAAAGAAATTCAATATAAAAATTGACAAGAAAATTATTTTAACACCATTTGCCAATAATAAAGCTATTGAGATTGCTAAAAGTCTTGATATTGAAATTGTTGAAGAGCTTAAAGAATAATATGGAAGAGATTCTTAAAAATTACATAGACAAAATTAAATCTCACTCCGAAAAGTACCACTGGGTAGGGATTTACTTATATAAAGATGGGGTATTAGAGCTATTTCCTTACTATATAGGAAGACCAACACCCCACACTAAAATCCCAATAGATAAAGGAATCTGTGGTGCTGCATTTAGGGAAAACAAAACATTAATTGTAAATGATGTTAGCAAAGATGAAAGATATTTAGCATGTTCAATATATACAAAATCTGAAATTGTAGTTCCAATAAGAGATGAAAACGGAAATGTTCTTGGAGAAATAGATATTGATAGTGACTATCTAAATGCTTTTAATGAAAGTGATAAGGAATTTTTGGAAAATATAGCAAAGGAAATTGGAAAAATCCTTTCTAATTCTTCTTGATTTTGAAAATTTAAATTTAAAAACTACAATAAAAAATTACAACATTATTTTATTTGGTGATAAATTTACTATTTTAAATAATGTCCCTTCATTAGCATTTGATGAATTTTTTGGCATTATTTTTACAAAAATGGAAATTAAAAAGCACAATAACTTAATTATAATTTATACGGGAAATTATGAAAATGAAGAAGTTATAAAATCATATCTCCAAAACAATTTAGAAAAGTTAAACAAAACTTATTTTGGCGTTATTCTTGATATTACTGAAAGAAAACTTATAATTTTTGGAAATTTTTACTTTTTTAAGGAAAAATACAAGGAAAGGTATTTTATATGGACTGATTTTGATTTATTTTATAAACTTTCCGAATGGACAATAAATGAAAAATCTGCTATTGACTTTATAAGAGAATACAAAAGCAATATTATTGAGATGGAAAATAGGCTTTTAATTTTTGATTTAAAGGAAAGAAATTTAAAATTTAGTTTTTTGGATAGGTTAAGTAGAAAAAAAATTTTTAAAAAATTTAAAAAAATTCCAAAAATTGAAAAATTTTACTATTATTTCCCTCTTGAAGACTTTATAGTTTTTGAGAATTTAAAATCATTAGAAAAACTACCAATAGGAATTTTCTCACTATATCAAATTGAAAACATTTATAAAAAAAGTTTTAATTTAGATTTTGAAAACAGAATAATTACAAGCTCCCAAATAAGAACAATTATTAATCAAAATTTTGAAAACTTTTATAATGCTTACAAATTTTTCAATTTAAATAATTGGTTAATTGATTTTATCTTCAATCCCATTATCATTTACAGAGCTTTTATTCTCAGAAATATCCTTTCCAATTTCAGGCTCTGAAATGATATACCATTCTTTATTTTCTTCTATATTTATAACCTCATATTTTATGTTATTATACTTTACTCTAAAATAGCCTTTTAAAGGATTTACTTCAACAATTTCTCCAATCCCCGTAGGTGTTTTAACTTTTGCTCCCATTTTTGGAAGTTTATTATATATTTCATCATAAAATTCAAATTCATAAGCAAGACAGCAGAATAATCTTCCACAAGCTCCTGTTAGCCTTTCAGGAGCAGTAAATAGATATTGCCTTCTTGCCATATCTATACTTATTGATGGTAATTTACCTTTTAAAAATGTTTTACAACAAGCTATTAATCCACAAGGCTCAAGCCATCCAATTTGACCTGCTAAATCCCTTGCTCCAATTTGATTTAACTCAACTCTAACATGTAATAATTTAGCAAATTTAGAGCCAAGAAGATGTAAATTTAATTTTTTATCTGAAATATAATCAACTTTTAAGATACCTTTATCAACATCAATCTCAAAATTAGCAAGTTTAACATTTTCATATCCCATTTCCCACAATATACCTTTTATCATATTTTTCATAACCTTTATAATATTATCCTTATATGCTCTTCTATAAGATACAATTTTTTTTATTTCTTTTGAAACTTTCTGATTTATGCCTCTTACTTTTACAAGTTTTTCATAATTTTCATTTTCTAATTTTACCCAAAGGAATTCACCAAGTTTAAAATTATCAAGTTTTGGATGGAAATAACTTTCTGGAATTTCAGAGCCAATTACTGAAACATCTAAGGTTTTTATATTTCTCTCCATCCTTCTAAAACCTCATTTATATAATGCTTTATCCTTTCTTTTACCATTCTAAAAAATTCCTTTGCTTTTTCAAGGTCCAAAACTGAATAATCAATTTGATTGTTATCAATTAAAATGCTTCTTGGATTTGGATAAACGATTAAGGAATTTGGCTTATAACTCTTGTAAATTCCTTTTATTTCATTTAATGCTTTTGGATAAGCATAAATTAGCATAGATAATTCATCAATTCCCGCATGACCTTTACTTTCTTTAAAGTAATCAATTTCCTTTGCTATTTCCCACCAATCAATAATAGCAATTTTTAAATTAAATTTTTTATGAGCCTTGAAAGACACTTCTTTTAAAGCATTTGTATTTCCAGAATGACCATTAAATATAAAAATCTCTTCAAATCCATTTTTATAGCATGAAGATAAAATATCATAAATTAATAATTTAAAGGCTTTTTCTGATATACCCATAGAGCCACGATAATAATCAATTGTTTTATTTATTCCGTAGCTTACAATTGGAAGAACAACAGCTGAAAAATCACTTGCCAATTCCTCTGAAAGTTTAAAAGGTATAAAGTTATCTGTTCCTAAGGGGGCAGGTCCATGTGCTTCTATTGTCCCAACAGGTAAAAAAACCCTCTTTATATTTAACTCTTTTAATTTAAAATAAGAGATTGTCTGTAACTGCAAAGTTTTAAAATTTTAAAGCCTTAAAATTTTCAAATTGAAAAGAAAATTCCTCTTATGTCCTCCTTGTTATTATGAAGTAAAATATGATTTTTCTGATGATAATGAATACTATGTTTTTCATAAGGGAAAAGTTGTTAATCAAAAAAATGCTTATAAGCAGTGGTTTAATGTTTATTTAACATATTTGAAATATGGCATTAATGTAGAGCTTATTCCTTCAAAAGAAAACTTACCAGAGCTAACATTTATTGGTGATTCAATTTTCCTATTTAACAATAAAGCAATAATAAGCAATTTCAAGCATAAAGAACGACAAAAAGAAGCAGAATATGTTAAAGAATGGGCATATAAGAAAAATTTTGAAGTTATAGAACTTCCTAAAAATTTAACATTTGAAGGAAATGCAGAAGCAATATATTCTCATTCAAAAAATGTTATAATTATGGCTTATGGTAAAAGAACAAGTTATGAAATGAAAAACTTCATTGAAAAAATTTTAGGAATTAAGGTTATACCAATAGAAACTTATAAATTTCATCTTGATATTTGTATATTCCCAATAAATGATATTGTTATTTATGCAGAAGGAACAATAAGTGAAAACTCAATAGAAATTTTAAAAGAAAATAAATTTCACTTAATAAAAGTTCCAAATGATTGGTCATTTGATTTTGCTTTAAATAATACTTATTTTGAAAATGTTGTTTTTTGTAATAAGTCAAAAATTGAGGAGCAATTAGCCGAATTATTTATAAAACTTGGTTATAAAGTTGAATTCTTTAATTTATCAGAATTTCATTTAGTAGGTGGTGGCGTCAAGTGTTTAACACTTGAACACTATAAGCCTTAAAATTTTAAAAC